>CATKXX010000005.1 GCA_949840935.1 uncultured Acetatifactor sp.
AAGCACCAAAACGGAAGAAGTAAAAAAATAGTACAAATCGTTTCCAAGGGAGAAACGGCCACAGCCCGCAAAATCACTGGGGTTGTAGCCGTTTTTTCTTTTCACAAGTGTCAAACTCGGGATTGTAACAGCTTTTTCATTTTTCGCAAGCCGTCTTCCGCGACTTTCTCATAGCATACGTCCGTTATTCACCCTGCCCCTGTCATCCGCAGTCTTCCATCCTTCCTTCTTCATTCAACGCTTTTTCCTCCAGGGCTTCTTTCTGCATCTTATTCAGATACAGAAGTGAAAAAAATACAATAGCCAAAATAGTCACTCCCGATTTAACCTGACTTGCTATATCCCCTGTCCTGTCCCATTTATAAAAATTATAAGCACAATTGAAAATGATGAAAGCACAGAATCCGGAAAAAGCGACGATCGGATACTCCTTACGGTTCTTTTTCGTCTTACGTACTGCAAACTTCAGAAGAAACGACGCTACGATCAGGGCCGTAATGGTATTCAAACACAGCAGAACCGGTTCGTGCTTTCCAATCTTTGCATAAATCGGCGCTGCGCCACAGGAAAACAGGAACAGTGCGGAAGCGAACAGTGTCCACGATGGAAACACCCGCTTGGCTGTGTAATCGTCATCGTTATCCTTGCTGAACGGCTGTTTATCCATCAGCCTGAACAGGAAAACCCCTACAGCAACAGCTCCGAAGGAAACTATGACAAACAAGTACAGGCTGTTTATATAATTGGCGTATCTCCAACTGTCATCTGCTGCGTAATTCACCGCATTCAGATAGCAGCACCAGAAAAAGCCCCTGATAACAATATTGAAAAACTCCTTCCTTGACTGTAATAATGTACAGGCAAACTGCTCATAGCCCAATCCTGATATATGAGCAATCATGGAACATACAATAAAAGCCCCCAGCACGTTGGGAAGTACATTCACAAAAAATACGGAGGGAATATCCCCTGCCCCGCTGAAACGGATCTCTTTTACCAGAATCCCGCAGATCACAGGCAGTAATGCAAACCCAACAAAAAACAAATATTTATAACTATTTTTAATCCTGAACATTCTGACTATGGCGTTACCCCAGTGTATATATTTGTCAACCGCCACTATGATATCAATCAAAGCCGTTATAAGAATGTAAATTACCGTAATAATTATATTCTGCGTTATGACTGCACACAAAACAGAACAAAACGCACTTTCACAAATGACCGCTATCTTCCATAGCACTTCCTTATCTTCCCATATGTTTGTCAAAAATTTGTCCATGGCAGCTTACCTCCCGCAAACAACGGATCGTTACATTGTTATTAATTAATTCTTATCATTTACGCCAATTACTGTTTTAATATTCGCATGGCATATTTCACGATAATATTATCATATTAACCCTATGTAATCAATTGGTATTTGCCTGCGGCGTACCTGTTTGTTCGCCTATTTGTTCGCGGTATACGAAAAAGCAGGATACCTTTTCTGATATCCTGCCGCTCCGCGTCTGGCGTGCTGCGCATATATCGATTCTTTTGTTTCCATGTCAAATAAAATCGAACACTATAATTGTTTGAGGCAGGCCTGGACTTCAGCACATACGGCGCGGTCATTTTCAAACACCTTCGCAAACAGGCGTTTCAGCGTTTCCTGTGTTTCCTGCTGCATGATCAACTCTGCAGATCGGGGGGTGATATCATATCCTGTCCCGGGGCCAACGCCAAGAGCGCCCCATATCTGCCATCCGATGCCATGTGTTTCCTCATTTCCGTCCTTAATATACCGTTCATAAAATACATCCTTCAGCCGATTATGTATTTCTTTATCCGTACAAATATTACACAGCAGGCTATCGGCTCCGGCAAAGCCTTCCGCGGCGTGCCACCTTGCTTCAATCGGCACGCCGTTGATGCTGTTCATCATTCCGGCAATATCCATGGCGTTTTCTGCCGTCACATGGTCAAGGGTATCCATGATCACGCTTTCAAGCGCCGTATTCTCCTCATAGGACAGGGCGGCTGCGATCCGTTCCAGGAATTCCCTGCAGGACATATCAGGCGCGGTATTACCGGTGATGACAATGGCGTCGCGCAGCACGGAATGCCATTGATCGGACAAAGCATGAAACTGCGAATCCAAGCCATATATGGTGTCCTCGTCATAGCCCACCGCAAGAATCCACTCCATTTCGTTTTCCAACCGCAGCAGGGTCGGGAACCCATTATCCAAAGAGCTTTTCATTGCGGAAAGTACTTCTTCCCGCGCGCTTGTCCCATCAAAACGAAGCCAGGAAAATCCCGCAAACCTCGCCTGCGCATCTACAAATTCGTCATCCCAGCGCCATCCTTTGGAAAATCCCGGCAGGGTATGCGGATCCACAGAATCATCCCAGGGATAATCGAAACCGAACGCTAATGTGGATGCGGTCAAAAGACAATGGTAAATGGAGCCTTGATGGTTTTCCAACGGATGATCGCCGCAGGGGCGGCAATGGACGCAATAGCGGCGGTTCTGCGTACACCAGTATGGCGTTTCTTCCGTGTATCCGCGGGCAATGACCAGCGCGGAAGCAAGAGCCGCAGTGAAGTTGTCCGATTCCGCTCCCACCGGAAAGGGTACCTGATTTTCTAATATTTTTTTCATTTGTTATCCTCCAATATTTCACTGATATAACCATATGCCCGCTGGTCGTGCACCTTCATCCGCTCAATCAGCCCTGCAAACAGGCGGCGGTTTTCTGCTCTGGCCAGCTGGCGCGTCTGGGCCTCTCCCCGCTCCCAGCCTCCCAAGACGGGGATCATCTCTTTCCAGATGATTTCCGTTATCCCCTCCAATTCCCCAGCGGCGGCATTCAGACCGGGGGCCATTGCAGGGTACTGCCGGGCCAGCCTGCGCAGATACTCTGCCGCTTGGCCGCGCCCATCGGAGAGGCAGTCCATGGCGTCACCGTGACACATCATGCGCTCCACCAACAGGGGAAAGATGGCATCAGCCGGAAAGTCCCGGTCACACAACAGGGCGTCCTTCCAGGCGTCATAAGCCAGGATGCCTTTGGCATAGGTTCCGCACATACGCCCTTCCAGAGCCTCCGCCGCGTTTTGAAGCGCTTCTGCGGGAGTGAGGGGAGAAAGGCTTTCCGTGCCAGTGGCGATCAGGGCGGTTGTACAGGGATTCTCCCACCAGTCCCCGGTGATAAAATATCCGTTTTTCTCGAACCGGACGCCTGCCTGGTATTCCGGATACTCCTGAAACACATTCCAGCCCATCAGTACATTGCCGCCGTCCTGATATCCGGTTATAACGCAGGCCTCCGGCGGGCCTATGATGCCCAGGGCGATGACCGGGTTCCCCGCGTCGATCTCCCTGCAGATGAAATCCATAAAATCTTCCTTATTCGTCTGCGGCGTGCGGCCCATTAACTTAAACTCCCGCTCCATGGCCCTCATGCCGCTGCGGAACACTTTTGTGAAATCGTCAAAAGTAAGGGCGGCATCCACATTGCCGCCGTCCCAACAGGCGGTATTCCAGGCAAGCCGGAAAGCCGCACCGCTCTCGGCCATGGCCCGGGTGTAGTCAACGCATAACCCCAGGTACTTTGCGCAGGAATGGACGCACATGGGAAAGGGGGTGCATCCGTCCTGGCCATAAGCTACTTTCGGGACGCCGTATAAAATTGCACTGTCTCGTTTTTCCATTGGGTTTCCTCAACTTTCTTAACTCAGCTTTCTTTTCTCAATCAGCCTGTCTCTGCCGCACGGCTGTCCCTGTCCTCCTCCCGCTTTTTCGGAAGCGCCGCACCGTACACGCCCGCGCAGAGCCGCACCCGGGAAAGCGCAGTGGCCTCGGCCCGGAACTGATTTGGCGTGTAACCGGTATGCCTCCGGAAAGCCCGGGAGAATACGCTCCTGCCGGAAAATCCGTATTGCACGGCAATGTCAAGGATTGTCCTGTCCGTATCCAAAAGCTCCCGGGCGGCATTGGCAATCCTGCGCTCCTGTACATACCGTGACAGCGGCTTCCCGGTGCGCTTTCGGAACAAATCCCGGATATGCGCCAGGGAAAACCCGGTCTGGCGCACAAGCTCATCCATAAGGATTTCCTCCTGCACACGGCTTTCCACAAAGGTACACACAGACCAGATCAGAATAGAGTGATCCATAAATTTCATTCACCTCCCTGCCGGTATTGCTTCAAGGCAGATTCAGTATAACACGGTCACCGGATTGCTGCGCGACAATTTTGAGGAATTTGATTCCGCCATTCCCCGGCCCTCTTTTCATTGGCATTCAGATAATCTCGCACATTCACATAATCGTTCCACGCCTTCTGTCCCCAGATCACCGCATGGATATGGTGCGTCCGCGTATTCTTTTCCATATCCCCACAGACATACAGATGCTGATTTGGCTGATCCTGCATACGATATATGATTCCTCTTTCCCTCAGGGTGATATTATGCTTTAATATTTTATCAAAACTGCTCACACCTACAACGATATCCACAATGGGCTTTGCGCAAATACCTTTTATGGAAGTACTCCCGATATGCTGGGCATCGACCATATCCTCCCCCAAAACGCTTTTCAATATGGCAATGATCTCCCTCGCCGACTCCTCCCACTCAATCCTGTGCGGTTCCAGCGCGACAGTCCCCCTTAATAATCCCTTTGGCATATTATTTTCCCATCTCCTGCAATCGTTTTTCCTGATATAGCTGCTCCCTGTATGCAGAATCCGTAATGGCACGGCGGATATCATCCTCTCTTTTCTCGGCGGAAAGAATCTGCAACAGCTTTGCAAACCGGACTTCACCCTCACGAATACCCTCTTTTATTCCTTCTTTTATTCCTTCTGCTATCCCTTTTTTTCTGCCTTCCTCGATACCGTCATTCTTTCCACTGTGGTAGGCCTGTTCCCTTTCGCTTTTCAGGTGCCTTTCCTCGTCATACTCAAATATGCTCATCGCAATCGCCTCCGCACGATTTTCTGAAAGGAATTCTTGCAGAATCCCATTTCGGATACAGTGATCCACCGCATGTTCCACCGCCTCCGAAAGCGACATTTCCCTTACAAATTTTCTTACCAGCTCCACATATTCCGCATATTCCCTCAGCACACAACATGCTTCCATCAGACTGGGATTGTTTCCCGGATTAATATTGTACACTGTCACCACCAATTCCAATTCCGGGGTTTCCTGCTTCTTCTGAAAGGCATCTGATAACTTTAAAAGCTGCTTCTCCGCCTGATAATCCGACCCATTATAAAAAACAACGAAACGCGGTGTGGGAATACCGACCAGGGCTGACCCATACAAATTCTGATCCCTGGTCCTGCGTTCCAAAACCCTCGCCACATAAAACAGATCCCGCAGGGGCATATTCGGATTGGCAGTGGACTGATGCTCATAAAGCATCAACTGGAAATCAAATACAAAAAATTATCACGCCCTCCTGTCCGACGGCCGTTCCCCGGGATACAGCTTAACAGCCCTCAAGCCAGCACAGGGAATGATCCGCATTGCAGGCGGATTGTTTCAGATTCTCCTGCTTATTTGATTTATAGTGTTGGAATCAAAGCATGGATTTTCTGAAACCTGTGATAAATAAGATAAAACTGATTTACATCAAAGAAAATATGCTTTTACATATCATAACACAGAACAATGGACATTGTAAACACTTTTTTGGGATGTGCGTCACACTTTGTGGGATGCAAGCCCCGATTTGGGAGGCGTAGTGGAGCTACGTTGACCAAATTGGGGCACCGCAGGCCGCGAAGTGGGGCGTGTAGACCGAGGAAACGATTGTTACATGCCCGTCATACTGAAAAAGAAATAGCACCGTGTATAACGGTGCCATCTCTCCATACGCACAAATTCAATCCTATAAATGCAGGTTATGAATTTGTTTTTGCAACTAGCCAAGTTGCAATCCAGATCGTTAGATCAGGAAATTCCTGTATGTATGTAAACCATTTGTTCATTATTAAGTATAGCAATTCTACTGCTATTGTCAAGCAAATGTTTTCTCTACTTACTTCCGTTATACCCTGGCGCATATGTGAACATAGGATTTGTATTATTGTTGTGTGTAGTAGAAAATGGCTAATTCTCTACCGCAACCTCAAATTCACTTTCATAAGTAGATACTCGCATCTGTAGTACTATGTTACATTATTTCCTTTTGTTGTCTCTGTAGACTGTATATATAAGTCCTAAGACTGCAACACAGGCAGAAACGATTGAACATATGGTTTCCATCTAAGAAATTCCTTATCTACCTATGTCACCACTGATAAGAATATCGTAACATGATATGAAATTACATGGTAGAGAGAACGTTTGTTTCTATAAATATAGTTTTTATTATAGTATTCTTACTTATAATAGTTTTACATGTCGAGTTTGAAACAGTTGGAAGGAATAGGACAGTACTGTTGATGGCTGGAATCATACGTGCAAGAAACTCTCCTTTCTTGCGTTTTTGTTTATGTTCTAATCGAACATGTGTCTGATTACCTTTTTGATTACCTTTTGATTACCCAACAAAAGAGAGACACCAGAAACCCGCTAAAATCAAGGCTTTGGCATCTCTCATTCTATCGGAGTGGCGGGATTCGAACTCGCGACCTCCGCCTCCCTAAGACGGCGCTCTAACCAAGCTGAGCCACACCCCGTGAACAGTTAAAAGTATACTACGTTGTTCGGGTAAATGCAAGTACTTTTTACAATTTACACAAAATTGCACAAATTATAAAAAACATGTAATTTGTACATACAATTATCCGCCCTGTCACTTTCTTCCCTGTCCGTTGTCTGCACGGGATTTCTTCTGACCGTCGGCCGGCCTCTTGTCCCTTCTGTCCGGGCCGTTCCCATCGGACGCTCCGCCTGTGTGTCCGGCGTCCCCGGGCTCTGTCAGGGGAAAATATTTTCCCTTCTCCGCATTCCGCCGGTTGACGCTCTCCCGGATCAGCGCGTAAATCGTGGAAAGCAGCGGGATGAAAAACAGCATACCCGACACCCCGAACAGGCTGCCGCCAAGGCTTACCGCCATCAACACCCATATGGAGGGAAGCCCTACGGAATTGCCCACCACCTTGGGATAGATCAGGTTTCCCTCGATCTGCTGGATGATCAGGAACATAATGACAAACCACATGGCCAGCAGAGGATTGTCAATCAGGATCAGAAAAGCCCCCACTATGCAGCCAATAAAAGCCCCTACGATGGGAATCAGCGCCGTAAAGGCGATGAGCACACCGATCATCAGCGCATAAGGCATCCTGAACAGGGTCATGAATATGACGAACAGAGTCCCCAGAATCACCGCCTCCAGACACTGGCCCGTGATAAAGCTGCTGAAATTCTTATGAAGCATGGAACACACCTTCAACAGATAGCTTCCCGCCTTTTCCGGCAGGTACGCGGAAATGATCCTGACGCACTGGTTCCCCAGCTTTTCCTTCTGTGACAAAATATAGAGCGCAAAGATAAAAGCGATCACACTGTTGACAATCCCACCGATAATACCGCTGGCCACACTGACCGTGGAAGTCAACATGTCTCCCGCGCCGTTTTTCAGGAAGTCGAAAACCGTATCCGCCAGGGAATCCCAGTTAATCTCTATGGCCTCCAATTCTTCCACCTTCTCTGCCAGCTCGGGATAATTTACCGCCAGGTTTTCCAGCTCCAGGGTCACTCTGTCCACAAAAGCCGGAATCTTCCTGCCAACCTCCGCCGCCGTGGCCGTCACCTGAGGCACCACCGTGCCGATGACAATGGTAATGACCAGGAACACCGATATAATGGACAAGACCATGCTTACAGGACGTTTCAGCTTGGATGCCGCTTTCCCGTTCCACCTTTTCAGCACTTTGTTCTCAAATGCCTTCATGGGCAGATTCAGCACAAACGCAATCACGCCGCCGTATAAAAACGGCCTGGCAATCTGAAATGCAAACCCAAGCCCTGCGAAGACCTGGTCGCTGTATATGATCCCAAGGATCAGCGCAGCCGCCAGAACCATCAGCCATTTAATCTGTTTCATTTTTTCCTTACTAAAACCCATATCGTAATCCTCTTTCTCCTGAAACAAGCAGACAGCCTGTGTCTCCTCTCAATCGTCCCCGGCCTGCAAATCCTCAATCGCCCGGATCAGGGCCTCCACGTTTTCCTCCTTCGTGGCCCAGCTGGTACAGAACCGCACGCAGCTGTGGGTCTCGTCCACCCGCCTGTCATAGGAATACACAAAGCTTTCGCCCAGCCTTTCCAAATCACGGTCGGGCATCTCCACGAAAATCTGGTTAGTGTGGTTAGGCGCCAGAAAGGGATATCCCCTCCTGCCCATCGCTTCACGGATCCTCTCCGCATAAGCGTTGGCCCGGGCCGCAATCCTGAAGTAGAGCCCGTCGGTAAAGAGCGTATCAAACTGGATTCCCAACAGCCGCCCCTTTGCCAGCAGGCCGCCCTTCTGTTTCATAATATAACGGAAATCCTTCTTCAAAAACTCGCTGCTGATGACCACCGCTTCCCCGAACAGGGCTCCCACCTTTGTCCCGCCGATATAGAATACATCCGTATATTCCGCCAGCAGGGGAAGCGTCAGGTCATTGTCTGACGCGGTCAGGCCATACCCCAGCCTGGCCCCGTCCAGAAAAAGGTACAGGCCGTACTCCCGGCACACCTCATGCAGAGCTTTTAACTCATCCGCATGGTAAACAGTCCCCAGCTCCGTGGGGCTGGATATGTAGACCATTCCCGGCTGCACCATATGATCCCTGCCCAGCGAATCATGTTCCTCACACACCCTGCGCACCTGCTTTGCCGTAATTTTCCCGTCCTCGCCGGGCAGCGCCAGCACCTTGTGTCCGCAGGACTCCACGGCCCCTGTCTCATGGACATTGATATGTCCCGTGTCAGCGCAAATCACCCCTTGATGGGCGCGGAGGGCGGCATCGATGACGGTAAGGTTTGCCTGGGTTCCTCCCACCATGAAATGAACCGCCAGCGTCTCGTCCCCGCAGGCCCTGCGAATCTTATCCGCCGCCTGCTCACAGTAAACGTCCTCCCCATAGCCCGGGGTCTGTTCCAGATTGGAAGCGGCAAGGCGCTCCAGAATCTCCGGGTGGGCGCCCTCCGCGTAATCACATTGAAAATAAATTTTATGCATCCTTTTCCTCCAAAAGCGCCACCAGATACTCCCAGACGCGTCTGGTGGAAGAAATGCTCAAGGTTTCCTCCGTGGTGTGGATGGCCGTCATCTGCGGCCCCATGGAGACGCAGTCCAGATCCCGGATCTTGCTTCCCAGGATGCCGCATTCCAGCCCCGCGTGGATGGCTTCCACCTTTGGCTTCACACCGTACATTCTCTCATACAGGGCCACCATCTTATCCCTGAGGGGCGAATCTTTCCGGTAGGCCCAGCCCGGATAATCCCCGGTGACCTCATTGCCGCCCCCTGCCAGCCCCGTCACTGCATGGAGCTTATCGATCAAAGCATGTTTCGCGCTCTCCAGGCTGCTTCGCACGGAAAATTCCGCCAGCAGGACGGCCTTCCGGCGCCCGGTTCCGGAATCGGATCCCTTCACCTGGCACAATTCCGGTTCCGGCCCGGATACCGCTTCCTTCACCTGGCAATTCTCCGGTTCCGGCCCGGATACCGCTTCCTTCACCTGGCACAATCCCGGCGCAGTCCCGGATACAGCAGTCCGGCCTGGGGCTGCACTCCCTTTCCCGGAAGCCTCCCGCAAAGCAGATGCCTTCTTCACATCCAGCTCCAAAATCCCCAGATTCAACGAGGTTTCCACCAGTCCCGGCATATCCGCGCTCATGGCCTGAACCCCGTTTGGCAGCGCCGTCAGAAAGTCCGCCGCCCTGACGGTATCCGCCGCGCTGACACAGGAATACGCCTTCTCCAAAGAGGCGCTGCCATTCTGGCAATCCCCCATCCCGGATGCACCTTCATCCAGGCCATTTCCGGCCTCCGCCGCAATACCGTTCCGGGTGCCGCCTGCCCGGGCAGCATCAGGAAGGCACGCTTCTCCCTCCACAGCCTCCGCCCTGATATAAAAACCGGGATCCTTTGTGGCAAGCTCGGCCCTGATCTCCCTCTCTACTTCACTCAAAAGCTCCGTAAATGCCGCCCTGTCCTTTTCCTCCACCAATATAATCCCCGTGGTCTCCCGGGGGATGGCGTTGTCCGCCAGCCCGCCTTTGACCTCGCAGAGCCGTACCGGAAGCTGCCGGGACAGACGCTTTAACAATCTCCCGAACAGACAGTTGGAATTGCCCCTCTCCTTGTGGATTTCCCCGCCGGAATGGCCTCCCAGAAGCCCTCCCACCGTCACCCGGAAAGCCGCGCCCCCGCCCTGCTCCACTTCCAGGGGCTGCCTGCATTTCACTCTGGCGCCGCCTGCGCAGCTGGTAAGGAAAATCCCCTCGTCCTCGGAATCCAGATTGATCATACGGCTTCCGGTCAGCATGGAAAGATCAATGGCCCTGGCGCCGTCCATGCCCACTTCCTCGTCCACCGTGATGACCACCTCCAGCCTGGGATGCCGAATCGTCCGGGAATCCAGCAGTGCCAGGGAATAGGCCACCGCTATGCCGTCGTCGCCGCCCAGGCTGGTGCCCTCCGCATAGACCTCATCCCCCTTCACCGCCACGCGAAGCCCCTCCGTCTTCATGTCAATGTCACAGTCCGGCTTCTTCACCGCCACCATGTCCATATGTCCCTGCAGGATCACAGCAGGCTCCTTCTCATAGCCGGGAGCCGCCTCTTTGATAATGATCACATTTTTCCATTCATCCTGAATACAAAAAAGATTTCTTTCCTTCGCGAATTTCACCAGATAATCGCTGATCTGCCCCACGTTTCCCGATCCGTGAGGAATCCCTGCTATCTCCTCAAAAAAAGTAAACACGCTTTTCGGCTCCAAATCAGATAACACACCCATACCGATAACCATACCTTTCCGCAGCCTGCGGGCTTATGCCGCAGACTTAAAATTTTAAAATAAGGCCTCCTTACCCATTTCGCAAGTCCAATATCCATGCCAACATGGCTGTTTCCCTCATTGCCCGCGGGAACAAGCCGCCTATGATCCGCCTTTTCAGGCAATACTGTTATTTTACCCTTTTTCCACCCTGCTGTACATAGGGCTATTTATAAAATTTTTATGACGCCCCGGCGGTGAAAACCGCTTTCTCCAGAATTTCTTCCCGGAGGGCTTCAAATTCCGCCATGGTGATTTTTTCATCCCCGCAGGAGAAATCGCTGTTTTCGTCATACCTGTCGTCGGGAGAGCTCCAATACTCCGCACTCAGCACAAATCCGTCCACGATATTCCCGCCGCCGTCATACTTCTCCAGCCAGTAAACCTGACGTCCGGCATGAGTGGTATCGCAGTGCACGATCCAGAATGCCTGCTCATAAACTGTATAAAACAGGACTCCCGCCGTCCCCTCCCCACAAGCCAGCACATGGACTGCCCCGTCCCGGGCATCCAGATAAATCCCTCCATAGGGCCCATTCAGAATCTGTTCCTTCTCGCCGTCGTTATCCAGGTCAGCCCTTCCACCGACAGAATGGCTGAAATAATCTTCCTCGTCAAACGTCAGATCGGATATCATGAATGCGCTTCCCCCGCCGTCATTTACCGCCGGGATCTCACCGGCCAGAAACGCATCCAGCAACTCGGACGGCCGGGAGCCTGCATCTGCTGATGCGGGTTTCTCATGATCCGGTTCAGGAGGGCTGCTTTCCAGGTCAGCTCGCACACTCGCTGGGCCAGGACTTCTGTTTTCAGTCCCGAAAGCAGCGCTTTCCATTTCAGCCCTCACACCCGCAGGGTCAGGACTTCCGTTTCCAGACCCGAAAGCAGCGCTTTCCATTTCAGCCCTCACACCCGCAGGGTCAGGACTACCGTTTTCAGCCCCGTAAGCAGCGCTTCCGTCCTCTCTCCCGCACCCGGCTGTCAAAACCGCTGCAGCAAGCAAAAATGCATTTACAAAACATTTTCTTTTCAATCAAGTCTCCTCCCAAGTCCCCCTCCGTCCTTCCGGCAGGCCGCCTTTCCCCACACAAGTCTTACCTCACTGTCCGTCCATCCTTTCTAAGGATTACAGGCATTTTCCATATAACACAGTATACAGGATTTACCATCTTTTCGCAACCAGCGAAGCCCTGATAAAATCTGGTCAGTCCGGCAAATTCATTTTGTACATTGCAAATTTCAGGCGGCTGTTTTAAAATCAATGGTAAGAATTTCTTTATTGTACGAGGAGGGACACAATGATCGAATTCAGGAAATTTACGGATTTTCCAAGAGGGACCCTGTACGACATCCTGCAGGACGCCTATTCTTACGACCCCCGGAACCGCAGGATATGGGACGAAAACTGGCGCGAATCGGATGACTTTTTCTATGACAATCCCGATATCGCCGACCGTTATGGCCTGGTGACCTGCATGGAAGGTACCCCCATCGGCTTTGTCACTTGGGATCCCCGGCACAGGCCGGACTATGTGGAGATCGGCCATAACGGGATCAGGGAATCTTATAAAAGAAGGGGCTACGGACACCTGCAGCTGGAAGAAGCCCTTCGCAGGATCCGGGAATACAAGGGCCTTCAAAGGATCATTGTCTGTACAAACGCCAATCTGGCCGCCCCCAGGAATTACGAGAGCGTGGGCTTCCGGTTATACGACAGAAAGCCCAACCACACGGAGAGCTCATTTACAGGAGACTACCTGTATTACGAGATCATCCTTAAAAAACAGGAGGTATCCCATTGAACCAGACGAACGAGAGAAAAAATCCATGGGCAATCAGCGCCGCCACCATCCAGTGCCAGCATTGCGGCAGCGTTTTCACCACACAGAGGATCAACAGCTTTGACATCCTTCTGTGGCCGGAGGGGAGGCAGGTTTTGGATGCCGGAGATTTCTTCCACCCTGTCTGCCCCCAGTGCGGCGCCCCGGCGGATCTGGGTTATCCCAGCCGCTATTTTGACAGGGAGCTGGGCATCGCCGCCGTACTGGTTCCGGGCATCGAAAATCAGGATACGGAGGAGCTTCTCGCCCAAATGAACCGCTATGCGGCCAGCCTTGCCTTAGACCATATGGAGCACCGGGCAGTGGGCAGCTTTTATTCCATGGCGGAGCAGATGCGCATCCACGAACACCGCCTGAACGACAAGGCCATCCAGCTCTTAAAACCCCTTATGATCGGCGGCCTGCAGTCCCGGGGCTTTGAGGTGTGGAACGGCTTCTTTATGGGAGTGGCACATCCCGAAAAGCCGGGGCAGATGGAGGACACCGTATACTTTTCCACAGAGGGAGACACCGAAGCCGCTTTTGCCGAAGACGTCCTTCAGTTTCACATCTACCTGACAAACGGCCAGGTCATCCCCCAGGGAATCAATGAGACCGCCTACCGGCTCTGCAGGAAGCTTCTGGAAGACCGAGGGCTGGCGGAGGACGACGGGCTGTTCCATCTCTACGACCTGTCCTGGGCCATCCAATTTCACAACGACCTGCAGCGGGCATGATAATCCATCCGTGTGCGCGGTTTTGAGGTTTTATCCTGTGTCGTCAGGGCAGATTCAGATGCCGCTTACGCGGCGGAATGAAAAGATGTTATGTGTGAAGCGAAAGGAATGGATATAATATGAAATCAGAAATCATACAAAAAGCGGAAAGTCTATATCATACCGGAAACATACAGGAAGCGCTTCAATATTACGCCTCCTGCCTCTGGCGGGGGGAGGAGGACAGCCCGGAGCTTCTGTCCCGGTGGCTTGGCGACAGGGATTTGACAGACAAAGCCGGGGAACATGCCGTCTGCGCCTTTATCGCATCCGTCCTGTTTACCATAGACCGATGTGAGGAAAACCTGCGGCAGCATCTGTGGGCCCTGTGCCACGATACCTTTGACCGCATGGCCCTGTGCGAGGACAGGCAGGACACCACGGACAGATACGTTGCGGAATGCAACCTCTACCGCCATGAGAAGGAACCGGAAAAGGCTCTGGAGGTCATCTTAAAGGGCCTTGAGCGCGGCGGCACCACTTCCAGGTACACCTTCGCCGGGCTGACGTACCTTGACCTGGGACAGGAGGAGGAAGCGGAAAAATATATTGCCCTGGGATTTCAGTCAGACCCGCAAAACGCCTCCGCATACAACGATCTGGGAGATTATTATTTTAACAAAAGACGCTGGCAGAAAGCCGGGGAATGCTATTATAAGGTGCTGGAGGCCGGGGATTACAACGACTGCGGCTGGGCGGAGCCTTCCTGGATCTTCTGCCGCTATATGGAGGCTGCCGACCCCTGCGAGAGGGAACGGCTCCTGCTCTGCGCCGCCGCGGATGTCCAAAATGAACGCGCCAAAGAGCTGTGTCAGAGGGCCGCTTGGGAAGCCCTGACGCCCAATGTGGACTACCTGGGATGCAGCACGGAGAGTATCATCAACGCCCTGCGCAGTATGCGGGAAAGGGGCTCCTCCTCCGGCGTCGTCCGCTGTGCCGTGACCTGTCAGGAATCCGCCAGCAGCATCAACGCCGTGAACCTGGCAATCGGACAGATATGCGGGGAGCCTTCCTCCTTTGAATTGTCCTCGGGCAAGGCCCAGGATCCGCCCCTTGACCAAACCTGGGATGAGGAGGGGCTTATCCTCTGGGATTACTCCGACATCAACGCCCCTGTGCCTGTGGTTGCAAAACCCTCCGGGGAAGTCAGCCGCCTTGTGGGGGAACTGGCCGCCATGGATTTTTCCCTGAAAACATGGTATGAAACGGCGGCGGGATATGCCGCACAGCTTTCCGGCGCGCAGCGGGAGGAGTTGTACGGCGTCATGGTCTTCCCTCCACAGCAAAGGGATGACAGGATCCTTGCCGAAGACTGGCTGTTCCGGGTGCAGTATGCGGCAGTATGCATCCTGGCGCGCATTTCCCTCCATGAGCTGGATCGGATCTGCAAGGGGCAGTTGGACTGGCCCATCATTCCCGCCTTCACGCTGGCCGCATGGCTTGCCTCACAGGACACCTCCCTGGCCCCATGGGCGGAGGGGCTTCTGGATATCATACAGCAGCGTATTTCCCGGACGAATTACTGCTTTTTCCAGTACGCCTATATCTGCGCCGCCTACCTGCTGCCGGGTAAGAGCGGGGAATATTACAGGGATATGTGGCAGTGCAGACAGTCGCTTTTGGAGAGGGACTAGTTTTTTCCGTTGCGCGGCGTTCTTTCTACCGCCCCGTCCCCATCATTCTCCCCAGCTGCTCCACAATCCCGGCGCTGCCGTTTACGGAGATTTCCCCTACCTTCTCGCATATTTTCTCCAGATACTCGAGCTCCTTCAGCTTATAGAGCGTCTGGTTTTCGTCCATGAGCTTTGCCGTGTTGAGAAGGGAGCGGGTGGAAGCCACCTCCTCCCTTCTGGCGATCACGTTTGCCTGGGCCGCTTTCTCCGCCACAAGGACGGAATTCATGATCTCCCGGATCTCGCCGGGCAGAATGATATCCTTGATTCCGGCGGTGAGGAAGCTCACGCAGAACATATCCTCCCTCGCCTTAAGTGCCTGGAAAATTTCCCCGGAAATCCGCTCCTTCGCCTCCAACAGCTCATCCAGCTTATAATTGCCCACGATTTCCCGGATGGCCAGCTGTACCGCTGGATAAAGCTGTCCCTTGAGGTCGGAAATCTTAGACACAAATTCCACGGCGTCCCGCACCCTGTACATGCAGACAGCGTTCAGCCGGATGCCAATCTTATCCCTGGTCAGGATTTCCTGCCCCACGATATCCAGCTCCCTCTGTTTCATGTCGATGACACAGAAACGGATCCCATGGTTGTGATTCCAGAACCGGTACACTCCCATGGGAAAAGAGGACTGCATCACATTGTCATAGTAGGCCAGCCCGACCTCACCCTCTCCCACCGACATTTCTGTGTAAAGATTTTTCGGAACCAGGGTAAGCATCTGTTTCGTAATCTCCTCGCCGATCAGGGTATTTTCCATAGAAATCACCTTCATCTCGTATTTGTCAAATACGTTCCAGAAGACATAATCCTTCCGGGTGGCAAAGGACGTCAGCTTCCCGTTCATATAGAGGAAGCCGATGCAGCCGTCCGGTATTTCCATATGTACGGTGGCTTCCCGAAACGCGGGATCCCTGGAAAGCACCTGGTAAGGGACTTCCAGGTAATCCATCTCGCCCAGCATCTCCTCCACCGCTACCGTGTAGCCCGCCATTTTGGAAAAATGCCAGGTTCCCGCAGTGATCATCTTCTGGAAAACACCGTTTTTTAACACAAAACCCGCCTGATTATCTCTGATGATATATTTCAATTGAAACACCTCCTCGTTGTTATTTTGTACATCCCGCCAGCCGCAAAACAGCATCTTTCCTCCCAGAGCGTGTTTGAAAATGCTGTCCCTGGGACGTGCAGACCGGGGGAATGATTTTTCAAACATGTTACCGCCTGACGCGGAAGGCCTGTTCAGCAGGCTGTGGGGAGGAAGGGCAGGCTGCAGCCAATATCGCCGCCGTCCCATACCATAATCTGTTACACAAACCCGCCGCAGGGACATTGTCCGGGCGTTTCCGCCTTACTCAGTCCCGCCAGGCGCGGCCTTTCCGGCGTTTCCGCCTTACTCGTCCCGCAGGGCGCGGCCTTTCCGGCACTTTCCGGCCTTACTCAGTCCCGCAATGCGCGGTCTGTTTCGCAGATTCGGTTTATGGATTACGGCAAACGTTTTACTACAGCCTGTTGTTCCTCCTTTCAGCCTGCGGTATCCCAGGCCCCCGGCAGCAGGGCGGACAGGCATTCCGCTTTCGCTCATGCCTGAAATCGGGACAAGACGTTTTTTGAGCGGATTCGAACCGCAGACTTTACAGGTCTTACCAATACATTGTGCACTCTGCCACTGAGCTACCGCTTACGCGGGAGGGATTTGAACCCTCGCATCACAATTCCTGCCTGACCTTCCGTCAGGCCCTGTGAAATATTTATGGGATACCGGACAGCACGCTGCCGGCACCGCCGGGCAGGGAGTATCTCCCAATACCCGCGCTCAATAAATTATTTCCTAACCTTTCACTACTCCCACCGTTTTCAGTTTCCTCACCGGTGTGACCATGTCCGACTGCTGCGCCATGACCTGATCGATATCCTTATAGGCAAACCGGCACTCCTCGGCCACATCATTTTTCTTTCTTTTACCCAGCACCACATCCCGCTCCCTTAAGTCCAGTATGACCTGCTCTGTGGTGAATGCCTTCATGGCCCCGGATCTGGAATAGCTTCTTCCCGCACCGTGGGAGGAGGTGCAGAAGGATTCCCGGTTCCCTTTTCCTTCCACTACATAGCTGTAGGAGCCCATTGCGCCCGGTATTACGGCCATTTCGCCCTCCCGTACCCTGGTGGCGCCTTTTCGGTGCACCCAGACATTTTCGTCATAATGGTTTTCCAGGGCCGCGTAATTGTGATGGCAGTTGATCTCCTCCCCAAATTCCACGGCATGGCCCGTGTGCTTCCCGATCAGCTCCTCCACAACCGCGCAGGTCTTATCCAGCATACGGGCGCGGTTTTCAAAGGCATAGTCCATGGCAAGGTTCATCCAGTGGATATACTGCTGCCCCTCCTTTGACCCCACCGGCAGGAAGGATAAATGATACTCCTCCTTCACATCACTGTACCACAGCCGGTTCAGCGAGGCTGCCTTCTTGTGGAAATAGTCGCAGACCGCCTTCCCCAGGTGGCGGCTCCCGGAATGGATCATAATACAGAGATACCCCTCCTGATCCTCCTGAAGCTCAATAAAGTGATTCCCCCCACCCAGGCTCCCCACCTGGAAGTACCCGTCGTCAATCAGGGGCAGAAGCTCCTCATTCTGTATATACTGATCTATCTCCTCTTTCGCCTGGTCAAGCACCCGGGACTCCTGGGGAACCTTATACCTCTCCGTGTTCAGGGGGATGGCACGCATAATGCTTCCCACAATGGCCTGTATCATAGTCCCGTTCCCGGTCTGAATCCCCCGGATGTCCTCCACAGGGATATTGGTGGGGATGAAATCCATACCACAGCCGATATCCACCCCCACCGCGTTGGGAATGATCACATCCTTCGCAGCGATCACGCCGCCGATGGGCATCCCCTTTCCCGTATGGGTATCCGGCATCAGGCAGACCCATTTATGTAGAAAGGGAAGCTGGGACAGGTGATACGCCTGTTCCAGGCAGCTCTCCTCCAGGTGGCTTTCATCCTCCAGCCATACCTTGATGGGAAATCTCGTTTTTTCATTAAATAATACAAACATAGCCTTATCACCCTTTCTTCCATTTTATATCCGGTCAGACAACTGCTTTCTTCTCCATCCTGCCCCCGGCCAGCGACCAGGGGTATCCGGTTGAGCTGTTATCATTATATGAAACTTTTTCCAGGGAATCATTTCAAAAAAGCTGCGAGCTCTTGAATTGTCAATCAGCATTGATGCATATTTTCACCCAAAGTACTTGCACAAAAATATATTTTGTGATAAATTCGACTATAGTAAATTGAGAGGATAACTTCTATGAGCATATTATTCATAAACAGCTTGAGACGCAGAGAAGAAAGACGTAATTTCCTGTAACCATCATTTTCCGCATGGTTACAAGAGATGTACGTCTTGTTTCCGTGCGGTTGCTGTGGAATGAATTCATAGATACAGAACCGTAATAGATTTAGCAGAAGCTAATTCCGTTGCGGTTCTTTTTTTATCCAAAATGAAAAAGGAAAACAATACGGAGGTCAGAATGAAAACAACAATTTGTCAGTATTTATCAGAAGTCATATCAAATGTTTCGGCTGCAGAATTAGAAAAATTAATGGAAATCCCGCCAGAGGAAAAAATGGGGGATTACTCTCTGCCATGCTTTACGCTGGCTAAGAAGGTGCATCAAAATCCCGCTGTGATAGCCAAAGCCGCGGTACAAGCATTAGAATGCAGGAAAGATGCTCTTGGAATAGATAAAGCAGAGAATGTCGGAGCTTATTGCAACATTTTTTTAAATCGCCTGATGTACACAAGTAAGTGTGTACAATCATTGACGGAAGAAAACTTGGGAATCCCTCCCATAGGTACAGGAAAGACAATCTGCATAGATTATTCTTCCCCCAATATTGCCAAAAATTTTCATGTTGGGCATTTGCGTACAACCGTTATCGGCAACTCATTATATAAGATTTTTGACAAATTGGGATATAACGTTGTGCGAATCAATCATTTAGGGGATTGGGGAACACAATTCGGCAAGCTTATTGTTGCATATAAGCTATGGAGCTCCAAGGAGGAAATTGAAGAGAAAGGCATAGAAGAATTACTGCGGATATATGTAAAATTCAACAAGGAAGCAGAACATAACCCACAGTTGATCGAGGAAGCGAGGAATTGGTTTGTTAAAATGGAGCGCGATGATGCAGAGGCGCTCGAAATATGGAAATGGTTTAAAAAGATAAGTATGGCCGAATTTGAACGGGTATATGATATGCTTCATATGTCCTTTGATTCTTATTTGGGAGAAAGCTTCTATCGGGATCAGATTCCTGCACTTGTACAAGATTTGGAGGATAAGCATTTATTAACGGAAAGCCAGGGCGCAAAAGTGATTGACTTGACAGAGTATGACATGCCGCCCTGTCTGATCACGAAAAGTAACGGCAGTTCCATTTACCATTCCAGGGATATTGCGGCGGCTCTGTACCGCAGGAAAACCTATAACTTTGAAAAATGCCTGTATGTGACCGGATCAGAACAAACCCTGCATTTTAAACAAGTATTCAAGGCGATTGAAATGATGGGTTATGGTTGGGCGGAAAATCTGGTCCATATTCCTTACGGCCTGGTCAGTTTAGCCGGCGCAAAGCTTTCTACAAGAAGCGGTAACATTATTTATGCGGAAGATATACTGAAAGAAGCTGTCGAACGTGCAAATACGGCTATTCAGGAAAAGAATCCTGAATTGAAGGATAAAGAGGATACAGCTAAAATGGTTGGTGTGGGCGCTATTATTTTTCATGATCTGTTTCATCAGAGAATTAAAAACGTAGACTTTTCATGGAAAGATGTCCTCAGCTTTGAAGGAGCGACTGGCCCTTATGCCCAGTACACTTATGCCCGTGCAAAAAGTATATTACGCAAGGCCGAAATTAATATAGCGAAAGAAAAACCAGACTATAATGCATTAACGGATGACAGAACGTATTCTTTGATAAAAACATTGAGCGGATATAAGACTGCCGTTCTCAGTGCGGCGGAAAAATATGAGCCTTCCATAGTAGCGAAATATATTATTTCATTAGCGGCGGCATTTAACAAATTTTACCAGGAGTGCCCGATCCTGCATGCACCGGAAGCTGCAAGGCAGGCCAGGCTGTATCTTGTGAATCTGGTTCAGCTCGTTTTGAAAGACGCCTGTGGTCTGCTTGGAATAGAATGTCCTGAGGAAATGTAAAAGAGGAAAGTCTTCCCATTTATGATATCAAATGCATTATGATTATCAATGAGAAAAATGAACCCCCTGTAAAGTCACGGCGAATATAAGGTGAACAGGCAGAGGAGGTGAAACGGTGAACGCAGGAGAAATCGAAAAATGCATTGACGCTTTCGGCGCGGATATCTACAGGTTTTGCCTGAAACTCTGTGCGGACAGGGCGGATGCCGAGGATTTATATCAGCAGACCTTCCTGAAAGCGCTGGAAACGGAATGGAACCTCGACTGGGAGAGAAACCCGAAAGCATTGTTTTTTTCTCTGGCCCATAATCTCTGGAAAAGCTTTTCACGGTCTCACCCTTTATCGGATTGCTGATTTATTTCCTGCGCCGTTCGGAAATCAAAACGACATGCCCTGCCTGCGGCCATCGGATTTCCGTAAAGGCAAACTATTGCGTGGAATGTGGGGCGCCTATTGAAAAGAAGGAGAATCATACTATGATAAAACAGGAAACACATCACTTAAAACTGATCATTGCCGGTATTGTAAGTATGGCGCTTATGGCAGCCTGCCTGACAGGCTTTATCGTCAGTGCAGCCGCCGGGAACGGCGTCAATACAGACGCGTCTTCCAGCCATCGGGTATGGAACCTGGGCGCCATCAGCATGAACCACAGCTCTTATCTGGACGGTGTCTGGAAGCTGGACTTCAGAAGCGCCAGCGAAGGCTTTGTGAAAGAACAGGATATGGTCATTGAGGACTCCGGGACTCAGCTGCTTTACGCCGATATCTCCTGTGGCACAGTGCCGGAGGGCGCAACACTTGTCCTGTGGCTGGTACAGGGAGATGTGGTAAAATCCATTGACGTTACAGGCCTTTCCGAACCTCTGGCATACCCATTGGATGTATTTGAAAACGGGAAAATCCATGTCAGGCTGCAGATCAACGGCGTGGAAAATACTGTTTCCGAAATTTCTATTCAATAACCGTGGTTCCCTCCATCAACACAGGCAGAATATCATAAAACCGACATGCAAAAACAGATATTGTCGCACTTATGTATACATTTTCCGCGGTATCATGGTATAATACACTCATGAATCCAACCGCTGCGCGTCTGACGCATTTTGCGCTCAAGGTTCCAGCCGCTGAGAGGAGGTGAGCAAGCTATGGAATTTGGCATCCCGTTCCGGGATTTCAAGCTGAATTTTAATCTGGGCGATGTGCAGGCTTTTTCACCGGGTCGGATTTTTATATATGCGATGATGCATACCGTGTCGAAGCAATGCAGAAATGCGTTTAAGGAAGCCTTCTGGACAACGCCGTCCCAATATCGAAAGCAAAACACAGCAAATGGAGGAAAATGGATATGAAAGAATATCTGAAAATAATTGATGAAGTGATCCGCAAAGGGAAATACAAGGATACCTGGCAGTCGCTGCAGCAATACAAAGCTCCCGAGTGGTACGAAAAAGCGAAATTCGGCATTTTTATCCACTGGGGAGTGTATTCTGTCCCCGCGTTCGGAAGTGAATGGTATTCAAGAAATATGTACATACAGGGCAGCCGCGAGTACGAACATCATATCAAGACCTACGGTGAACATAAGGATTTTGGATATAAGGATTTTATTCCCATGTTCAAGGCGGAAAACTTCAATGCGGATGAATGGGCGGAACTGTTTGAACAGGCCGGCGCGCAGTATGTAATGCCGGTGGCGGAGCATCATGACGGATTTCAGATGTACGACAGCCGCCTGTCAGAATGGAATGCAAAAAACATGGGGCCTAAACGTGATGTTTTAGGTGAGATTTTCAAAGCGTGCGAAAAAAGAGGGATGGTCAACGGGACATCAAACCACAGAGTGGAGCATTGGTTTTTTATGGGGCACGGAAAGGAGTTTGATTCGGATATAAAGGATCCGATGAAACGCGGAGATTTTTACTGGCCGGCAATGCCTGAAAAGGAACTCCATGACCGGTTCTCCGAGCCTGCACCGACGGAAGAATTTCTCCAGGACTGGCTCTGCCGATGCTGTGAAATCGTTGATAAATATAAACCGAGAATCCTCTATTTTGACTGGTGGATCGAGCACAGCGCCGTAAAGCCGTATCTGAGAAAATTTGCCGCATATTACTATAACCGCGCCGAGGAATGGGGCCAGGGAGTTGTGATCAATTACAAGCGTGACTCTTTCGCCTTCGGCACTGCGGTAATTGATGTGGAGCGCGGACAATTTGCGGACAGCAAACCGTACATCTGGCAGACGGATACGGCGGTAGCGAAAAATTCATGGTGCTACACCAGGGAGAACCGCTATAAAACGGCAGCGCAGGTCATCTGTAATCTGGTCGATATCGTAAGTAAAAACGGCAGGCTTCTTTTAAATATCGGCCCGAAAGCGGACGGTACTATCCCTGACGAGGATAAAAATATCCTTCTGGAAACAGGCAGGTGGCTGAAAGTAAACGGTGAAGCAATTTACGGCGCAAAACCGTGGAGGACATCGTCAGAGGGAACGACAAAAGCTGCAGAGGGATCGTTTTCCGATGGGGAGGCCAAGCCGTTTACATCAGAGGATATACGCTTTACGGTGAACAATGGGTGTATCTATGCAATATGCCTTAATATGAACGGCAAAGACAGCGTTTGCATTCACTCCCTTGCTGATACTTCAGCGGCAGACAAGCTGGACTTCAGCGGCATTATCAAGGCCGTCGAGGCGCTGGGCTGTGATGATGCTCCCGAATGGAGCCGCGACAGCGCGGGGCTGCATATTAAGATGAAGCAGGTTCAATCGGAATATCCTGTAACATTCAAAATCACAACAGATTAGCGCGTGTTTGAAAAAGCATTCCCCCGGTCTGCACGCCCACTTCGGGGCTTGCATCCCACAAATTGTGACGCACAGCCCAAGGAAAGCATTTTTCAAACATGCTCTGACAGGAGCGGATTATGAAAATAGTAGCACAGCTTATAGGAATCGCTGCGATGGCCGCCTCGGTTTATTCCTTTCAGCTCAATAAACATAAGCAGATTATGATCGTGCAGATCATCGCAACCGCATTATTCGGAATACAGTATTATTTTCTGGGCGCGTTTACAGGAGTTGCGCTCGACACTGTGGGCGTTATAAGGGATATTGTCTTTTATCACAGAGAAAAAAAGTGGGCGGCAGGCAATATATGGACGGTTATATTTGCACTTATGATGGTTGCAGTCGGAATAGCCACTTATCAGGGATGGGTGTCAATTTTTATGATCGTATCCATGGTACTTAATACAATCACATTCTCGTTTACCAATCCGAAGCTTGTGCGGCGTACTATTTTAATTGCTTCGCCCTTCCTTCTTGTGTATAATATCCTGACAGGATCTATAGGCGGGATCATAAACGAAATTCTTGCGGAATTATCGTCTGTTGTGGCCATGGCCAGATATGACATCAAGCATAAATCAGAATCCTGATCAGGGCTTGCGCGCCAAGGCAGGAAAAGAGAAAATGATTTGTAATTCTTATCTGTTGTGCTATAATCTGTTACGTACGACAGCTGACAGTCCTAAAAAATAGTCAAATAACAACAGATAATGGAGGGAATGCCCGTGTGTGAAAACATAGAAATAAAAGAAGAACGGCTGACTGCGGAAGAATACATCAATTTTCTGAAAAGAACAGACTTGGGTTCCCAGTATCCAAAGGAACGTTTCACGGAAAGAATCTCCGCGCTTGTTCAGAATGTTTCCATAAGCCTCGTTGCAAGAGACCAAAACGGTCTGATCGTCGGCGTTTTATTTGGATTGACAGACTATGCCTATTGGCTTTATGTGACAGATCTGGGAGTTGCCAGGGATTACGAGGGGCGTGGGATTGGCAGGCGGCTTATGAAAACCGCACATGAGATAGCGGGCGGTGAAAAAGATATCGCCGTATACCTGATTGCAAATGAAAATGCCATCCCCTTTTACGAGAAGCTGGGAATGAAAAAAGCAAATGACGTCATGCAGTATAACCACATAGAATGGACAGATTTTACAGTGCAATAAAAGGCATAAACGGCTCTGTCCCGGTGTGTTACATCAAAGCAGACAGGAGAAAACCATGTCCGACTTTCAGGAACTGATAAAAAGCTTTCCAAAAACAAGGGAATATGTCCGGGATTTCTTTGTCTACGGCTTCAAGACCAGGGACGAATTCAAGGAGAAAAGCCCCCGCACCTACGACAATGAGCGCCGGCGGCTGGAAAGCTGGCTGGGAGAATATGTGCGGAAGGATCATGTGGCAAACGGCGCCAATATTTCCCTTGCCATCGACAGCAGCCTCCTGGACACCAATCCCCTGTTCCGGGTGTGGAAGACGAAAAGCTTCACCGACAACGATATTGTACTGCATTTTCTCATTCTCGACCTGCTCCAGGATGCCGGGGAGCTGACGGCGGAAGAAATCACAGAACGCCTTCTTGCAGAATATGAGGCCCTGTTCGACGTCCAGACAGTGCGCAGGAAATGCAACGCTTATGAAAAAGAAGGGCTTCTGCAGAAGCAGAAGGCCGGCAAAACCGTCGTTTATTCCCTGGACAATTCCCTGGCCCTGTGGATTCGCTCCAACGACGGCATACTGGATGCGCTGGCATTTTACCAGATGGCGGGCGTCTTCGGGATTGTGGGAAACTACCTGACAGAGCAGATGGATTTCCGAAATCAGAGCTTCCGGGTCAAGCACAGCTTCTGCGTACATACCCTGGAAGAA
This sequence comes from uncultured Acetatifactor sp., assembly GCA_949840935.1. Lineage (GTDB taxonomy): Bacteria > Bacillota > Clostridia > Lachnospirales > Lachnospiraceae > Acetatifactor. Next base: position 25,239 of record CATKXX010000005.1, read on the forward strand.
GAAATCCTTCTGTCCCTCCTGGACGCCATGAATCAAAAGACAAATGTACGCCTGGAAATAAAAAGCTCCAAAAACGGAATCGCGAATACCGCGGACTGCACCCCCCTGCAGATTTTTACCAGCACCAGAAGCGGGCGGCGTTTCCTGTGTGGTTATGTAAAGCGGGGCAGGCGCTTTTCCTGTTACCGCCTGGATACTGTCAAGGCCGTAGCACTGTCGGACAGATCAGAGGATTACGATGAACTGCTGGCAATGCTGGAACGGAACCGGGAACATCTCTGGGGGGTATCCTTCCAGGGAAAGGATCGGCATCACATAGATCGGCTGACCATGACCATCCAGGCTTTGGAGCCCACTGAAAACTATATTGTGGAGCGTCTGGAACGCGAGGGAAGGGGCGGCACAGTCACCAGAGTCGCCCGGAATGTCTACCGGTATGAGGTGGAGGTCTTCGACTGCAATGAAATGCTGCCCTGGCTGCGCACCTTTACGGGAAGGATCCTGTCCCTGGAATGCACCGCTAAATCGGTGGAGCAATGCTTCTATCAGGATCTGCAGGCCATGTACCGGATGTATGGGATTGGAGAGGAATAATGCAGACAGCGGCACAAAGTCAGATGTGTTTACTTGGCTCATTGCTCGCGGGAATGAAAGGACAAAGGGAACAAGCCTATGGTACGGGAAGCCAAGCGTGAAGATTTGAACGGAATATTGAAATTGTATCTCTGCCTCCATGAGGAGTCCATCCCGGAGCAGTCGGATCGTCTGTGGGATACATGGAATCAGATTCTGGAAGACGAAAACCACCATCTGATCATAAATGAAATCGACGGCAAAATCGTCTCCTCCTGCGTCTGTGTGATCATTCCCAACCTGTCCAGAAACGTACGCCCCTACGCCTTTGTGGAAAATGTGGTCACTCACAGAGATTTCAGAGGCCGCGGTTACGCTTCGGAATGCCTGGAATATGCAAAGCTGATAGCCCAAAAGCAAAACTGCTACAAAATGATGCTGTTAACCGGAAGCAGGCGGGAGGAGACGCTGGCATTCTACAGGAACGCGGGATACAACAGTGCGGATAAAACAGCGTTTATCCAGTGGCTGGAATAAACTGGAACGGTTCAGAGCATTTTTCAAACACGCTCTAGGACATCGAAAATATAAGGAAACACGGATCAAAGCGTTTCCTAATACAAACGGATCAATTATAGGCATAAAAACAAAACTCTCATCGGGAGGCAGGAATCATATGAACAAAATAAACCGTGAAGACATGTTGGAGCTGACCAGGCGCATGACCCTGAAACGCAACTGCTTTGACCGGATTGCGGGAGCCTATCTGGACGAGGAGGGATATGTAGACGGTACCTTCAACCGGCATTTTCAAAAGCTCACCGCCGCTCAGCAGCAGGCCAATCTGAATATGGCGAAAGCAATCCCCTTTTCGGATACCAATGTGCAGCTGCGGGAATATCTTATCCCGGAAGCAGACAGGAAGCAGGGCAGCCTGTGGCAGCTCCTCATGGCACTAAACGAGTGTGAATTGAAAAATGACGCCATGCTGGATGTGTTTTACGAGGAATTTGCAGGCCGATACCAGGCGGGCGGCAGCTACGCCGTTACCTTTTTCCACGGCAGCTATGACGTACCCTTAAAGGCCAGCGACCGGGAAAGCCTGTGGGATTCGGAGGAGGTCTACCGGTTCCTGATCTGTGCGTTCTGCCCGGTAAGCGGGGACTACGAACCGGGAAAGCCTGATTGCGGCTTCCTTTTCCCCGCCTTCAAGGACAGAAGCGGCGACATACACAGGATTGATATTTTTCGTGGGGACGGCTGCTTTACTTCCGGTGAGAACTGGGAGAGAATTCTGTTTCATTAATTTCCCACCAGCTCCTCCCAGAGCGTCTCAAAGGGCCGCGGTTTCACCGGCTTTTCTCCCGCATATTCCGCCATTTTACCTGTGATAACGTCAGGCTGGGACAGGTTCACCAGCAGCAGCTCCAGGGCGTTTCGCAGCGGCATCACGCTCTCATGAATCAGGTAAGCAGGAATGACCCGTCCCTGAAAAGTGTCTTTAGGGTAATTCTTTCCCTCCACATCCATATATGTCCCGGTATCCGCCACATGATATTCCGCAGTATGCTTTTCCTCCTGCAGCCAGGCCATCAGGAATCGTCCGCCCTCCTGAAGCAGGACAATATGTTTTCTGCGCCCTTCTTCCCTTCCCCAGGACAGACGCAGCCTGCTGAAACCGCCTTTTAAAAAGCGGTGCATCAGCTGCTGCAGCTTGAATCCGTCCGCCGGCCCAATCTCCAGTTTTTCCATACCGCCCTGTCCGTCCACCCACGCGGCAGACACAGGATAGGAGAAAAAATAAAACGGGGCGTCCTGACGGTTGTGGGCGCGCTCCATGGGAAAATCAGCCAGAAGCTGCTTATCCAGATTATACTTGGAGCGCCCACAGGACACATTGACGGCGTAGTCCCAGATGCCGCCCGCCATAAATTGCACATTGTTAGGCCAGCTGACCTGCCGGAAAATCACATCCAGCCGCCTGCGGATACTGGAAAAGCTTCTGTGTATCACCTGGCGAAACAACCTGCCCCGACGAAATGAGACAAATTCCAGATTCTCCCTGACTTTTCCGTACAGCTCCGGCTTTTCCAGAAGGGCATAGGATTTCGCCCGGAAATCGTCAAAGTAGAGGCAGGCATATCTGCTGCCCTCCTTTAAGAACACCAGGGAACGCCGGGTATCATAGTCCTGCTCCTGCCCCATTGGCGCCGCGATATTCCAGGACAACTCCAGCCGTTCCAGCCTGTCACTGGCAAACCCGGCCAGCAATTCCTCCAGCCGCTCCCTGGTGACCGGCCCTGGCATCTCCGTATTCCTTTCTTCAACAGAAGCCCCTCCCAGCAATTCTACAGGCCTGCTCCAAAGAAACGGTATATCCCGGTCTCCGCGAAGAGCACTGAAATCCGGCATGGAGTACACCGCATCCGGAAGATTCACCAGCAGATCCACGGGAATCCGGGGCGGCACCAGGGTTTCTTCCAGCATCTGCCGCGCCAGGGCTATGGCGTTTCCTGCATCCTCCACACCGTCACATTGTCCGCCCCGGAGCATTTGCCTCCCTATGGGAAGCTGCTCGAACAGCCGCAGCACCCGGCTTCTCTCAATCCATTCACAGCCGTAAAGGTGCTCCGTATCCTCAGCAAACACCTCGAAGGGAAGCAGGCTCTCCGGCGGCAGGGGGCGGATTTCCAGTGGTTCTTCCTCCTCCCAGTCCATTCCCAGCCCCGCCTCTCCCGGCAGAGGCAGACTGCATACCCGCCCTGCAAGACAGGCGGCGATGACCTCCCTGCCGTCCTCCGGCGCGGCAGTATCCGCCAGGCGTTTCCGGATTTCCTCTTTCACCGTACTATAATGGTCATACGCAGTCACAGTGACCGGCAGACAGAAGAAAAAGGTATCCATATCCTCCACTTCTGCCACACGCTCCCACTCCAGGCAGGGACGATACACCGGTTCCCGGTTCAACATAAATTCCATATACCGCAGATGAAAGCAAACCTCAAGTGTATCCCTGCCAAGAATACAGGTGACCGCCTTGGGAAAAATCTCCCCTTCCGTTGTTTCCAAAAATGCCCTGCTCCACTCCGGCAGATACGGCAGCTCACGATTCAGATACTCCGACAACTCCCGCCCTGATTCCGGATCCCTCGCCTGATAAAAACCCGTGTTTAACCAGTGGCGGAAAAAGGGATTTCTTTTCAGGCTCACCACACCCTCCCCGGCCCCGGTCTCCCGATCCTTTTGCAGCCGGTCGGCAAGCTTCTGCAATTTCAGCATTTCCTTCGCCCTGCCAACGACCCTCCCGGCGCAGGGGGCCGCTTCATGCTCCGTATAAAACGTGATCACCCTTTGCAGATAGTAATCGCACCTGTCCTCGTTCACCCAGGTGTGAAGCATTTCCTCCTCCACGAAACGGCGGTCCAGCAGCGCGCGCTGAAAGTCCTCCCGGGCAAAAAAGATATCTGTCTTCCGAATATCCTCCGCATCGGCCCCGGCATTTTCACCGTGAAGCTTACAGGTACCGACGGCATATTTCAGGAAGTCCTCCCGCAACTTTCCATAGTTTTCACGCTGTTGTCCGGCCAATTCCGGCAGCCTGTCCAGAATTATTTCCCGCAGGGAACCGTAAAGAAGCTTTGCCCGCCCCATGACCGCGGTTTCCAGCTCCAGCTTCCGCCATGTGATGCGGTACAATTCCTCCGGAAGGCCTTCCCTGCGGAAAAAATGCGTTATCAGCCGCAGCCCGGCAGGGTGGCGCTCATAGTCCATATCTCCCCGCTGCTGACATTTGTCAGTGATATATCCCGCGGCGTAACGGCCAATGATCTCGCTGAATTCCCCAATCTCCCGCTCGCTCCAGACATCCTCCTCTGCCATGGACACCAGACGACGGTACTCTGAGAAGCTTTGAGATACCGCCCATTCATTGCCCCGCGGCTTCTTCGGCACAGGCCCCTTTGTGGCAATCTCAAAGACAGACTCCTGTCCGTCAAACCGCGCCCCCGCAGAAACCTGAAATTGAAACTCCGTCCGCCCGCTTCCATCAGGATTCTGATAAACTGCCCGATGAACCGTAAACTGATAAGCAGTGCACAGCCAAATCAGGAATTCCCGGTTCACCGGACACTCCCCTTCCAGCCGGAGGATCTGCTCCAACAGCAGTTCCGTAAATCCCGGCTCCCATGCCACATCCAGAAATGCATCGGAAGTAAAGTAGTCCAGCCATTTCTTCTGGTCTTTTCTCTGTTTCCCGGTGTAGAGCTTTAAGAATCCCTGGATGGCCTCGTGGTCCGCATATGAATTGGATTCTATCTCATATTTCGGTCTGTGATCCAGAGTCCAGCCCTCTTCTTCCTGATTTGCGCCAGCCGCTTCCCCTGTGTCCGGGTATCCGGCTTCTGACCTTACGATATCCTCGCCGCCCGCTCCCGTTTCCCCGATATCCGGGCTGCCCGCTCCCGCTTCCCCGATATCCGGGCCGCCCGCTCCCGCTTCCCCGATATCCGGGCTGCCCGCTCCCGTTTCCCCGATATCCGGGCTGCCTTCCGCTGCTTCCTCCACAAAATCCAGCGCCGCCTGATAGGCCTTCCTCAATTTCAAAAATCCTTCCGGATTCTCTTCCGGATGGCAGGTTCTGGCCTTCTGCGCATATGCGCGCCTGACAGCCGAAACATCCCGCGTCGGTTTCAACCCCAAAATACTCCAAATACTGTCCAATGCTTTTCCTCCTCTGCTATGCCCGGGCCTCCGTCATTTCCCTCCGGATCCGGCCATAAGGGACATCTATGAGAACAAACTCTCCGGGGCGGTCTGTGACCGGTTCGATACAGGCCATGTCATCCAACATTAAATCCAGACAATTCCGAATACGATCCAAATCCCGGTGAACCGGGCTTGCCGGGTACATACGTCCCATAAACATACCGGGCTCAGCCGATGTGTAAAACCCTGCCTGCTCCCTGTCATCCCGTAACCAGGCCATCATAAACCGGCCATCCTCCTGCAATAAGACAATATGCCTTTGAGCCGGGCCGCCCTTCTGAGCCTCCAAATCCCAGCTCAACCGCACCTTCGCCAGCTTTCGTCCAAAAAACTGTGCCAGCGCAGCTGCCGCCAGATCATAATTCCCCGGCCTGAGTGATGTCAAAAACCTCTCTCCCGCCAGGGACACACTCTCCACCAGAACCGGCTGTCGGCTGAACACAAATTTGGCTGAAACACGAGTGCCTGCACGGCTGACCGGAATTTTTGCCAGCTTCTGCATTGCCATCCTCTTTTTAAAAGAACCGTTCTGCCGTTTGGTAAAGCTGGACCACAGCCAGATTTCCCCCATTCTGCTCTGAATACGTCCCCGGCCTATCTGCACAAAGACCTGATTCAGATTCCGCAGGATGGATTCAGGTTTCTCATGAATATTGTAGCCGGCAAGCTTTCCCATCCCAAAAATACGGTATTCCACAGCCTCAGAATCCACCGTCCGATACACCTCCGGCTGAGACAGCAGGGCATACCATGTATCATTATCCTTTTCAAAGCAAAAGCATGCGTATTGATCCTTATCGCGAACCAGCGCCAGGACAGCCTGGCCGAAGTCCAGCTCCAGCCGCTCCAGCCCACCCACGGCAAAACGGTCAAACAATTCGGATAAATTCTCCCTTGTCAACGGCTGCTCATTTTCTTCACCCTCTCCTGCCTGTTCTGAAGCTGTCAAAAGCTGCATACAAGTCTGATTCCCGGCAGCCGACAGCCGGATATAAACCAGCTCTGAGCCAGTCAGGGGCTGAGCATAAACCCGTTTCGGGAGCATCGGCAATAAGGACAAATCAGGCTTTTCAGGGAAGGCATTCTCCGCCTCCTCGTTTCTTTTCGCCTCCTCCTTCCTTTTCTCCTCCTTCCTTTCTCTCTCCTTTGCCCGATTCGCCAGCTCCTGTTCTGCCCGTTTCACCACCTGATCCCAGCCGGGAATATCCCGGTTATCCCTGTAAAATTCCGACAAATAGTGAACAACGCCCTCAGGGGTCAGGCTGTTAAGCCAGTCAGAACAGGTTAAGAGCTGTTCCTCCACAAACCGGCGGCTGTGCAGAGCTTTTCGCAGATCATCCCGATGAAACAATCCGGCCAATTCCTCCTCCGCCCGATCCGGTTCCGCCTGAATGCGGATAAAGCAGGCTGCGCGCTCCCTGTTCAGCCGGAAAAAATTTTCCAATTCATCCTCTTCAACATCTGGAATCCGTTTTATCACCCATTCACGCAAGGAACCGTAAAAAATCTTCGCCCGGCCCCTGACCGCATTCTTTAAATCAAATTTCTGCCACATATAACGGTAAATTTCTTCCGGCAGATCGTCTCTCTGAAAAAAATGAGCAAACACCCGCAGCCCGGCAGGGTGCCGTTGATAATCCGGCGCCACCCCCGGGTCACAATGTTCCCTGATATACGCCTGAATATACCGGCCCGCAATCCATTTGAATTCTTCCATGGCCTGTCCGTTCCAGCTGCCGCCCGCCGCCATCCTGACCAGATGACGATAATCCTTAAAGCTCTCCAAAACAGAAAGCTCGTCTCCCCCCGGCCTCTTAGGCGAAGGGCCTTTCGCTGCAATACAAAGAACAGAATCCATCCCTTCAAAATCTGCCTGCGGGTTCACCCTTCTCTGCCGTTCCCGGTCGAAACAGACTTCCCCTTTTTCAAAAAGCTGATAAGCAATTCCCAACCACAGCATAAACTCCCTGCCAGGCGGGAATTCCTGCTCCAGCTCCGCCGTTTTCTCCTGTAGCAGCGCCGTAAAGTGCCTGTCCCAGCCTGCGTCCAAAAATGTGTCGGAAGTGAAATAATCCATCCACGCTTTTGAATTCCTGCGCTGCTTTCCGGTATAAAGCTCCGTGAATTTCCGAATAGCCTCTCCACCGCGATAAGGATTTTCTTCCATCCCGGCTGGCTCATCCCGGACAAGCCAGCCAGTTTCCCTGTCCTGCAGGGGAGTTTCATGATCGGGCAATCTTTCTGAATGATCCTGACTGATTGTCTTGCCGGATATTTCTTCCGGCTGTCCAGATTCTATTTCCGTTTCTTCCTGTTCCCATGTCAATCCTGACAGGCTGTCATTCCCCCGTCTGGCATAATCCATTGCCGCCTGATAGGCTTCCCTTAACTTCAAAAAGCCATCCGGATTATCTTCAGGATGACAGGTTCTGGTCTTCTGGGCATATGCGCGCCTGATTGCGGCAGAATCCCGTGTCGGCTCCAATCCTAAAATTTCCCAATATCCATTCACATTCCAATCCTCGCAGCTTCATTCATAAATCCATTTCACAAGACCCGCAGCAAGTCATACACTCTCTCCCGCGAAATCCGTTCCCGGTCGGCATATGCCAGAATATCCTTCAACATTTCTTCCACATACCGCTCCGGCTCCTCCTTCGTAATGCCGACAACCCACTTAAACTTTTTGTATTCCTTTGGAAATTTATCAGGAAATCCCCGGATGAATTCCGCCGCCGGAATATCCACAGTCATGACTTTTCCTGCCCCGGCAGAAATCATCACTTCCTCCATCGCTTTCTTTTCCACAGGCGTCATTCCTTTTGGCACACATACGGCCATCGGATGTTTAAAAAGCGGCTTTTTCCCAAGCGCTTTTGTAAGCAAAAGAGAAAATAATCCCGCCGCCACTGTAAAATCTTCAATCTTTCCCTGCCGCAGAGGAGACATCACCTCTATAGCGTCTGTGTTTGTTCCCTCCAGCCGTTCCGCTTCCGTTCCAAATGCCACAATTTTTCCATCGGTTTTCTGAAAAGCCATGACAGATTTTTCTTTCAATACAATCCCTTTTTCCTGCACATAAATGATGATGTCCGCCGGTTCATACATGATTCCGCCCCTTCCCCTGTAGTACAGACAATCGCTATCTCAGAGACCTGCTCAGCTGGCATCTTTCAAATATTTTTTGCCGCTTCTTCTGTCAGGTCAAACTTCTCACAGATTTGTTTCATGATAACTTCACTCGATATTTGCACTCTGAACCAATTCCTGTGGAAAGAAGGCAATCTCATTCCGCAATCTTTTGCAAAATACGGTTTATCCTTTCCGTGCAATCCGCTATCCTGGACTCCGGTTTACGCCACGAGTCGGATAAAGGGAAATATACCCCATCCTTCGCGCCTGCGCCCAGATCCCAGCTCCCGCACTCGTCCTGATTGGAGACAAGCCACTCCACGACAAAGCCCAGTTTTTCCCGGGCCTGCCGATAACCGTACAGGGTTTCCACTGCCGCCAGATAGCGGCTTGTATTTTTGGACGCAAATGTTTCGGGCAATTCACTGAGACATTTCTCATAAATATAATAAATGCCTCCCTGTCTTGTAAGGTAGTAATCCAGCAACAGCCCCTCTGTCCCGGGGGATAAAACTCCCTGTAACAAAACCGCATGATAAAACATTCCAAAGCCGGTCTCAAACGCGCTTTTGGGTTTTCTGCCAAACTGCAGCGCAAACGCTTCCCTGTCGGCCTCTATATTGTACTGCCCGCCGGAAAATGCCTTTTCGGCAATAAATGCCCATTGCTTCGCCACAGCAAGGGCAATTTCGTTTTCCGGGTCAAAGAGCCTGATCCAGGCGGAAAGCATCAGTTTTTCAAACAAAGGCCAATCATGTGTTTTTTCAGAATAATCATCAATCTTCTTCCGGCCGCTGACACACAGGCACATCCGTTCCAAAGCGGCGCGGATTGGTTCGTCTTCCTTCGTAAACCCTAAAATCCGCAGCCTCCGTATGGCCTGCTCTGTCGTAATCGCTTTATTACCCACAGGCCGGCTCAATGTGTGGAAATTCCCCCACAAGCCCTCCTCATTTCTACAGTCAAGAATCTGTTTCGCCCATTTACCGTTTTTATGAGTCATGTCAGTATCTTTCTCCTGATTATACCGATTTCGGATACAGCTTCTTTCGTATCTCCTGCAAATCGTTCCTTTCAAACTTTATTGCCTGCGCATTTTCAACGCTTATAGCCATATAAGATGTCCCAAAATCAAGGCCCTCTTTCAATGTCAACAGCGACATTATCACTGTGCCGTGGGTCAAAACAAGAACATCCCTGCCCGAGTCGATATCTTCCTTCGCTTCTTCCATGATCCGTTCAAGTGCTGCAAACAGCCTTTCAAGCAAATCCTGATAGGATTCTCCGCCGGGCGCTTTGTGATAACGTTTATCGGATTCCCACTTTTCCAATTCTTCAGGATACAGGGCTCCAATTTCATCCCAGGTATGCCCTTCAAATACTCCAAAATTCATTTCTTCCAGACCGGAGATTACCTTCACCGACACATGATACCTTGAACCGGCTATCCCGGCTGTTTCCAACGCCCTTTTCTGGCTGCTGCTGTAAATCCGGCAGAGATCCACCTTCTCCCTTTCCAGATTCCCACACAGAATCTCCGCCTGCTCTTTCCCTTTCACATTCAGGGGAATATCCGTTGTACCCTGTACCCGTCTCTCTCTATTCCAGTCCGTTTCCCCATGCCTCGCCAGCAAAATACTCATTTTATCCCTGCCCCTCATGATTCCGTTCCACAGAATCTCAAGCCTGTGCGGAAAATGTTTTAATTCAGGACTTCCATCACATTTTCAAATTTTTCCCGATAGTAGTCCGCACTGTCTGCCGATAATTTACGAAAGCTTCTCATCAATTTGTTTTTTACAAACTCCCTGCCTTCCTCCATACCCATCCTCTTTTCCACAAACGCGAGATAGAGCAGTCCAGGCACATTGTCGAAATGCGAGATTGCGTCCGCGTCCGCCACGCACAATTCTTCCATACTGCGTCTTTCACAGTGGACGCTGCCCCTGTGATTTTTTATGCACTCCTGCACCAGGGCAGTTTTCTTATCATCATAGTTATATTCTTTCAAAATTTCGCGGGCCATTTCCGCCCCATAAATATGGTGCTGTTCATATAAGCTGTAATCCGTGACTGAAGCGATATCGTGCAGCCAGGCCGCGATCATGGTCACTTCCCTGTCCGCCCCGTATTTTTCTGCAAGGATTTCCGCATTTTTCACCACAGCTTCAATATGATAGTAGCATCCCATCCCAAATTTGTTTGTTTCCTTCAGGCATCTGCCATATACTTCCTTTTGCAGCCCTTCTAAAATGTCTTCCCGCATATTTTCACTTACTCCGCTGTCAGGATCTTATCAAAGCCAATCCTGCAATGTCCATAACCGTACCTGCATGCTGCCTCCGGCAAAAGAGCCTTCTCGATAAAAGCACATGTTTCTCATACCTTGTCAGAGCCTTGCTTTCTGCCATACCCGGTAATCACCGATACTGCCAGTATCACCAGCATACAGAGGGAATAAAAATTCACAAAGGGAATCGCCCCGGGTGCCACTGCAAATCCCTCCCCAAACTGGGCGGACTGCTGGGCAGGAATCACACAGTGCACCGTCCAGGGCGCCAGGAAGCAGAACACGCATCCGGTACAATCCAGCAGGTTCGCGCGGCGGTACCGGTTTACACCCGCCTTTTCCCCAATCTCATTTACAAGGTCGCCCAGCGCCACGATTGCGACGGAAATGACCCCCGTCACCATGCTGAGTATTCCGGCAGATAACACAATAGCGGTCTCCGCACTGCGCTCGCTTTTTGCAAAACGGGCCAGAAACACTCCCACATCCTCAAACAGGCCGCTGCGCTCCACCACCCCAAGCAGGGCAAACACCGCGATCAGCATGGCCACCGTGCCCGCCGTCCCCGTAATAGCTTCTATGATAACCCCGGACACGGCAAAGCCGCCGGGAAAGGAAATCAGTCCCTCCAACGTATATATGCCAAAGAGCAGCCCCACGACAATCCCCGCCAGAATCCCCCAGGACAGGGCAGTGATCAGGTGCTTCCGCATCAGACAAAGCAGGATGATCACCGCAGGCACCGCCAGCATGACCAGGCTGGCCGGATTTGCCGCGCCCTCCGCCGCCGGGACTGCCGCGCCGCCGTCCATGGTTTTGGAAAACAGCAGAAACAGAACCAACGCTCCCGCCGCCGCAGGCAGGCTGTAACGCATCCTGGTCTTTACCACAATTCCCAAATCTGCATGCTGGGTGGCGGAGGAAGCGATAGTGGTGTCCGAGATAGGCCCCAGGTTATCCCCAAACGCCGCTCCCGACACAATGGCCCCGATCATAAATTCCGGGGCCGCCCCCGTCATCACGCCCACCGGGAACAAGATTGGGATCACCACAAAATAAGTCCCCACCGATGTCCCCGTGGCAAACGCCAACAGGCAGGTGATGAGAAAGGAGGCCGCCACAAAGAGCTTACCGGTAAAGCCTGCGGCCACCACATATGCCGCAATAGTCTGCACCGCCCCGCTTGCCGAAATCAGCTTACCTGAGACTGCCGCCAGCATCACCGCCATCACGATCACACCAAACATGGGCTTGCTCAGACCATAGACCAGAGCTTCCCCATAGGCCTTTTCATCCTTTACAAAAAGGACTCCCGTCACCAGCGCCGCGAAAAAAGCCAGCACATATCCGTTTACATTGGACTGGCTGAACGCCGCCCACAGGATCATGGCCGCCGCGACAATGAGCGGCGCCAGCTTTCCAAGCTTTCCAAAACGGAATTCAATCCTTTGTCCCTTCTGTTCCATTCCTTCTCTCCTCTTTCATCGGAAATGCCCGATCTCTCTTTACAGACAAAAGTGCTCTGCCAAAGCCGACAGCATTTCTTCCCGGGTATCATTGTCAAAATCTGACCGGGTATAGGTAAAAAAGCCTGTATGCGCCCAGTCAGTCTCCAATGCAGGATGATACAATGCCCAGGAATTGAAATTCCGCAGTGTGGCTTCCGGATCCGGACAAAGCTGAATCTGCTCCATTATAAACTTTTTGTCCGAATCTTCCCGGTCAAAAAAACGCGTCGCATGAATATCCGGCGGATCACAGAGTAAAATAGCAACACGATTATAAGATGATATCTCCTTTAACACATCCGGAGGAATGTTGGTATCCACGATGACCTTTTTCCCGTTTGCCGCCAGCCTGATCAACTCCAAAATTTCAATTTCCATACATTCCATGGAAACCTGGTTCATCCAATTCCAATGCTCCTCCGGAGTCATATTGAGCCATTCCTGCCAGCCGCTCATAGTGTCAAAATAGCACAGCCCGGGCTGCTTCCACCGTGAGAGCTTCTCCTTTGGAAAAACATCATGGTAATTTTCCCCACAGTGAATCATATCATACCGCTCCGCCAGCATCCTGACCATTGTGGATTTCCCCGCATAGCTGTGTCCGTTTATAAAGTAAACATTTTGCAGATAATGCCGAATCAGATTATCGCTTAACTGTATTTTCATTATTAACCTCTTTTCTGCGCTGTTCGGATATTCTTTGTTTTGGTTTATGCTTCTTACTGCATTTTATCATACTTCACATCGATAAGCCATCCTGTTTTTTGAATCCCGGTTACATAGCTCGACCAAATATCCGTGATTCTTTCCATTTCATCGTCATCTTATTTTATATAATCATTCAATTCATTCTTATGTCCCAGGTAAACTGCCTGATAGTTTCTATTCCTCCTGCCGAAAATTCCCACTGCTTCCTCCAAAAACTTTGTTCAACTCCCATTTTCTGCATAAGAATCGCCCACGGAATCATAACACAAGTTGTTCCCACATTTCATATGCCTTTTCCCAGGTAGAAACCGAAAAAGGCCGCCGCATATCTCCTGTCCGTGCAGCATATTCTTCTGCAAATCTTAAAAAGAAAAATAGATGTTCTCTCCTTGTTTTCAATTCCCTGGCAATCACTTTGCTCCAGACATTTGCCTGGGCATATTGATCACTTTGCCGCAGATTTTCAATGTATTCATCTACATCAAACGGAACACGTCTTTCCTCTACAACGATATTATTCCTATCCGAAAAGTCAAGAACGGTATAAGGAATGCCCGCATCTATACAGTCCAAAGGCAATCCGCAGGAACCGGGATTGATCAAAATTTTTTTGCCGTCATCTGTTCTATAATTCCATTGAATATGTGAGTGGCCAAAAATGTATATCCCATTTTCCAATTCACCCAAAATCCCTTGAAACTGCTGATTCTCATCGAGGTACCTATAGATATCAGCATGAAAGATTTCCTGTGTGATCTTTTTGTCCTTATACCTCACGGCAACCTTCGCAGTCGTCCATTCCCTGTGTTCACAATCCGCAATAAACGCCTCGGATGAATGCGCTATATGCAATGTGATACCGCGAAATACAAGCTTCATCTGTTCCGGTAATGACAGTAAATAATTCATATTTTCAGGGCTCATTTTCCGATAGCAATAATAAGAGATCTGCATCTGCCCGTCAGTCCAGGTGCTCTGGTCTTTACCGACCAGTCTTTCCAGATAACTTTCTTCATTCCCACGTATACTGTATTTTTTATTCAGATTTCTGATTCTGGAGATACACTGATCCGGATACGGATTACTAAGGCAGTAATCGCCGGCAAAAATATAATTGTCAATATTGTTTTTTTCAACATCTGCAATTATGGCATTTAATGCCGGTAGATTACCATGTATATCCGAAACAATTGCAAATTTCATAAAACTCCTCATTTCTGCGGCAGACATCTGTTTTCCTGCCTGTCAATGGACATGATGTAAATCTGGCATGGATTCTGCGCATCCCACAAGGTTGGAAAAACCTCTAATTCCTGAAACCCAAGCGAGCGATAGAATCTGTTAGTGTCATCATAAATATCGTATCTGCCCATCTGGACGGTCTTTACCTGCATGAAAGAATATCCCATCTCCCTGGCTTTTTCCCTTGCCTCTTCAAAGAGCTTTCGGCCAATGCCCTGTCTGTGATATTCCTTCAGCACGCCCATTACTGCCATTTCAACAGTATGCCGGCCGGTTTCTTTCAGATAAAGGAATCCCACAGGCTTATCATCATCAAATGCGCAGAAGAAGGGCTTCCCGCTGCTGTCTGAAATGTATTCCTCTACGGCTTCCGGAATGCCGAACCAATCCGGAAGCTGTTCCAAGATACACTTTGTAATGTTCTCTTTCATTTCATCGCAGTTAATATGCTTTATTAACACAATATCCTCCATCCTTTTCTTTTACATAGTTGCCCATGCCCCAGCATTGCCATTCTGTCCCTTGCACATCCTCTCCTGGCGAAGACCTGTCTGGCGTCTTTCCTGCACAGCGGAGACCTGTCTGGCGTCTTTCCTGCACAGCCAGATCTCCTCTGTACAGTTACCACATAAGCTTTCTTGGCTGCAGAAGGCATACCCTCGGTTTTATCTTCCGTCTATTTCGTCAAAACCTTCCTGCAATACTTATAAGCCCCGCACTCCGGGCATTTCAGCTTACGCTTCATGATGGTATGGGGCCCCATGATGTAATCCTTCATCTCAGGAACAAAACGCTTTTTACAATCGGGACATTCATACGCCCCCGCCTCCCTGTCCAGTATGCAGGCAATGACGATGCCCGACACGATCACAACAGAACCAATGGCGATCAGCGTTACCCGAATCCAGGTATCCATCTGTATCGCACCCGAAATAACAAACAAAGGCGTTGCGGCTATGATAACAAGCATTGCAACCGCTGCCGACATTATGATTTTTTTCCTGCTCTCCTGCGCTTCTTTTACCAAATTCACCATATTCTCCTCCGCTTTCCTACAATAATCTTCCTCAGAAACCCTTTCCCCGGACAAAAGTTCGTTTACAGTGATGTCAAGCTCACTGCACAGCGGCAAAAGCAATGATACCTCCGGGAAACCGTTTCCGCGTTCCCATTTTGAGACTGTCTTGTCGCTTATGCCCAATTTTTCAGAAAGCTGTTTTTGCGTATATCCTTTTTGCTTTCTTTCCTTTGCAATGAACTGTCCAATTAAAATCTGATCCATCCGGCTCTCCTCCTTTCTGAGTTGATTATCCCCCGGCGTCATTTTTTTTCACACCCACGGGGCGTAGAGAACGGTGAATTTATCGGGATTCTACGATTCGTAGACTTGCCCGGCCCGAATGCCTATGTCTTGCATATAGTGCCGAAGCTCCTTTACGTCGCCATAATACACGCAGCCCGTCATACCCTGGTTCCGCGCCGCCTCCACATTGGCCGGTGAATCGTCCACGAAAAAGCACTCTCCGGGATTCAGTGAAAAAGTACGGAAAAAGTCCAGATATGCCTCCGGTTCCGGCTTCAGCAGCCCATGCTCGCAGGAGATCCAGATTCCCTTCATATACCGGATCGATCCGATAGATTGGCTGAATACCCGGAAACGATGCGAAGTATTGGACATCAGATACAGGTCATATCCGCTCCGTGACAGCTCCTCCACCAGTTTTTCCATCGGCGGGTTGGGCGGCTGCACCATGCGGTACTCTGCAATAAACCGCCTCACCGTGTCATGCAGGTGTCCCGGCATCCTTCTGCATATGGAAGCCGCCGCTTCTTCGTCCGTCATCGTCCCTCTGTCCATCCGCAGCCACTCCACGGATGCGCAGAGGTGGTTCCTGATCCATTTGAAGTCCTCCTCATTATCTACATATCCGCGGATATACTCGTCGGCATTGTATATTGTGAGCACATTTCCCATATCAAAAACGATATTTTTAATCACTGCCATATTCCTCTCCGTCTTCTTTCCGGTAATTTCCCTGATATTCTTTTCGATACTCTTTTTTGTAATCTTTTCGATATTCTTCCTGGCCTTCCTTCGGATACTCTTCCTGGTCTTCTTCCTGATGTTCTCCCTGATATTCCCCTTGATATTCTTTCTGATATTCTTCTGGGTCTTCTTCCTGATATTCTTCTGGGTCTTCTTCCTGATATTCTGCCTGATATTCTTCTGGATCTTCTCCTGTGTCATCTTCCTGGTATTCGTCGTCATACCAGAACCCGTCCGCCAGAGGATCCTCCTCTGTCCAGGCTTCCAGCCAGTCCAGCCGCTCCCTGACCCATTTATAATTGCGCTCCCGGTCGATAAGGCTCCCCTGTTCCATCAATTGTTTCCAAAAACTAAGAAGCCCTGCGGCCATCTCCCGCCGCCGTCCGATGGTCTGCTCGTAGAGCCGCAGGCCCCGCTCTAGCAGAAGCTGCTCCTTCTGGGATCCCTGGGCCGCCAGCTGTATTTCCCGGATGCGCTCCATGGCACCCGCCCGCTCCGCCTCCGAAAGGCGCAGATTGGAATTGAGCAGCAGCGTATCCCGGTAATCGCCGCCGCTGCTCTTGGCGCTGACGTGAAGGATGCCGTCGATATCATATGTAAATGTGACCAGGGCGGACTGCTCCCCCGCCAGCCCCGGCGGCACCTGAACCTCCAATTCCCCCAGCTTCAGGTTCTCCGAGGCATAGTAACCCTCTCCCTGATAAATTTCAAACCGCAGTGCATTCTGATAGTCGTGCAGAGTGTGGAAACGCTCCTGATGGCTGGCCGGCAGCATACTGCTGCGGGGAATCAGGACAGCCATATGGGGCTTCCTGTCCCCGGCATGGCTGAATGTGGCCACCCCCAGGGAAAAGGGACAGACATCCGTCATCACCAGATCCTGAAGCTCCTCTGCCCTCTCCCGGATTCCCGCGCACAGCCCCACACCCAGGGCCACCACCTCGTCGGGATTGGCCTCCGCAGGAGGACGGCGGCCGAACACTTCCTCCAGGAAATCAACGAACACTGTAAGCCGGGAAGAACCGCCCACCAGCACTACCTCCTTAATACGGCCTCCCCGCCCCCTGTCCCTCATGGCCCGGGTGATCACCTCCCGCACTCTCCGAAACAGCGGCTCGCACAATTGGCGCAAAATGACATTGGTAAGGACAAGGCTGTATTTTTCCTCCCCTTTCTGAATGGAAATAACAGTCTCCGGCATATGGGACAGGGCCATTTTCGCCGCCTCCGCCTGACGGTAGAGGGACGCCCGCAGAGACGGTTCCATCCGGTCTTCCGCAAGGCCGTTCTCCTTACAGAAATGAGCCGCTATAACCCGGTCAACATCGTCGCCTCCCAGCCGGTTATCCCCGGCGATAGCGGTAATCTCGATAATATTTTCAAAACAGTCCACAATACTCACGTCCAGGGTGCCGCCGCCAAAGTCCACTACCATCATCTGGTGATCGCCGTTTTGGGCGCTGTAACGATGGTAAAGCGCTGCGGCGGAGGGCTCGTTGATCAGCCTCTTTACCGTCAGCCCTGCCATCTGGGCCGCAAGCTTTGTGGCGCAGCGCTGATCATCGTTGAAGTAGGCGGGAACACTGATAACTGCCTCCTCCACCGGCTCCCCCAGATACCGACGGGCATCCTCCATCAGCTGGCGCAGCACCAGGGCGGAGAGTTCTTCTGGCCTGTACTGCCTTTTTCCCAGTGTAAGCTTCTTCTCCGTCCCCATCCAGATTTTAAAGGATGCAGCTGTGGATTCCGGGTGAGTGATCAGCCGCTCCTTTGCCGCCGCGCCCACCAGGACAGACCCGTCCTCCATCACACTCACCGCACTGCTTGTTTTAAATTCCCCCAGCTCGTTGGGAATCAATTCTGCCCTGCCGTCCCGGTAGATACAGGCCAGGCTGTTGGTGGTTCCCAGATCAATCCCAATGACAGCCATTATAGTCCTCCCTTCTGAATTTCCCTGTCTGCTTCGATTATGATTCAGTCCATATACAGCTTATTGTTTCGGAATAATTCGCAGTATTCCATCTGCCAGTTGTAAAAAGAATTATTTTCATCTTCCGCCCAGAGCGCTTTCACATCCTCATCCAGAGAATCATCCGCCTGAACAATTTCGGGAATCGTATGTCCGTAAAAGAGAACCCGCCTTTCCCACACATCGCATATCTGACCCGGATATGTAAAGCCCGATGCTCCCTTATCGAAAAGAGATGATATATGGGAAATCGTTTCCCTGTGACCGCCGCTTTCCAGCAGCCGGCCTGTCTGTGCACTCAAATGCCCGAAACCACATATCACTAAAACTTTCTGTTTCTCATAAAGTATCCGTTTTTCCATAATGTTTTCATGTATGTGGTCATCCCGCTCGTTTGTGGTCGAGTTTGCCTTAAAATCGTTATCTATTACCCAATGATCGATCATTTCCACAGGGATACCATTGTCCATGCAGTAACAGTATGCCACACACATATCTATCGGTCCGTCCACAACGCCATATTCCGCAAAGCTGTTTTCCCTCGCCTCAATAAACACCACATCCGGTTTTATATTGCTTATGGCATTTATCATTTCTTCCATCGAATAATTTGCATATCGCCTGAAATGCTCCGTATGGAATGTTCCCATAAGATAAATCTCCTGCCCGTCCGTCATTAACACCTTTTTAACCGTAAAATTCTTGAGATTTACATACAAAATTACAGCGGTTATTACTACTATGGCCAGAATGCCTGAAACGATCTTTACCGCCTTTTTAACCCGTTTTTTCACCTGTAACACGCCTCCTCAAAAGATATCCGCGGAATTGATCGGCGGGATCATCCGACTCCATCATCATACCACAAACGCACACACAATTCCATAAATTATCCTTACGATGCGGCATAATAAAATTTATCTGGATTTTTGTGACCTTTCTGTTTTTATACTCATCTAATTGTTGTAAAATGAAACGGCCGTTTCAGGAAAATGAGCAGAAAGCCCATTATCAAATTATAAGGAACAGGAAAATATGAACAAGGAACAGTTTACGGCACAGGTGCTTGATGCTGAAAAAAGCCTGTATCACATAGCGAGGTCTTATTTAAAAAATGACGAAGACTGCGCTGATGCGATGCAAAATGCCATATTACATGCTTTTGAAAAATTACATACCTTACGGGATGAGACGTATTTCAGGACATGGCTTACCAGAATACTAATCAATGAGTGTAAACAGATCATTCGTTCCAGAAGAGAGCAGATCCCTTACGAGGAGTACTATGAAGAAGCCCAGACAATGACGGAGCAGAGAGAATATCCCGAAGTGTTTGAAGCAGTCATGGAACTGGAAAATAACTACAGAGCCCCATTCGTACTGTTTTATGTAGAAGGATTTTCCATGAAAGAAATCTGCCAGATCTTAAAGCTGTCACAGAGTACGGTAAAAATGAGGCTGTACCGGGGCAGGAAATTCTTAAAATCAAAATTGGAGGGAGTATACGGATATGAAAGATAAAAAATGGAACGACGCATTCCCCGAGGTACCGGAGCATGTGCATCAGGCTGTATTAAGTACTCTTGCCGGACTGGATGACGGAAAGGTCAAAAGGGTGAGAAAGATGAAAAAGAGTAAAATGATAATCCTGGCAGCGGCAATGGCTGCCGTACTGGGAATGACTGTGAGCGCGTCGGAGATTTTCAAATGGAATCACAAAGCCGAGGAAGTCTTTCATGCGGATGAAGATCAGCAGACAGCGCTGGTAATGGGACAGATTGCCCGGGAAGAATACCAGACAGTAACGGACAACGGCCTTACCATACAGGCGATACAGACCATTCAGGATAACAACTGTTTTTACGCGCTGTTTGAGATATCGGCGGAGGATAAATCGATACAGATCACTCCCGACTACAGCATGGACTTCCTGATGGACTGCCAGGGGGAAGAAAATCCCTTCAGCATGTTAAGCTGGGATTTTGTGGACGAAGGCAGGCAGGCTGTCTCCAACAGCAGATACTTTGAAATAACGGGAACGAAAATGAATCCCGGAAGTGAAGATCTGAATATGGACATTACATTTACTTCGCTGAATGGGCCCGGGGAAAAGGCAATGGAGGGTGAACACCTTCTGGAAGGAAGCTGGGAATTTGAAATCAATCTGCATACAACGGAGCCTGTATGTTATGAGCTTGACAGGGAGTGTCAGATTGCAGGCTGTCAGGTCACAGTCAACAGAGTAGAACTAACGCCCATCAGCATAAAACTGATCTGTGAGGAAGAAGATGTCAGACAGCTGGAGGTAAAAGAAGGAATCAGCCTGGAGCAGGCGGACAGCCTCAGTGCCCTGTACGTCAACGGAATCCGTTATCAGGACGGTACGGTTGTAGAAGAAATGGGATATCAGGAGCTTGAAGCCGGGTACTCGGACGGGAAATATACGAAAACGGCTCGGCTCTCCGGCGTAATCGATGTGGAAAAGGTCAGTGCACTCCTGGTAGGCGACAACATGGATGAAATAAATATCCGGTAGCATGCAATTGAAACAATAACAAGCTTTCTTCTACCACTTTGTTATGGTATAATGCACTCAAGAATCCATCCGCCAAAGCAGGAACGAGGAAATACACATGGAATTATTTTCGGAAATATACAGCTGTTACTACCAGGTACTGCGGCATCTTCTCTGCAGCCAGGGCGCCCTGTCCATCCAGGACATCCGCAGCCGGATCTGCGGCGAGGGCTTTGAGGAAAGCCTGCTCTCCATTATACCCAAACTGGAAGACGGCACATGGAATCTGTTTGAAAAGGAGGGGAAGCTGTACCGTTCCAGGCTTTCCTCCGCTTTCACCACCCCCGTTTCCAGCCTGGAGAAATCCTATCTCAAGGCCCTGCTGTCAGACCCCCGCATAGGGTTGTTTATAAGCGTGGAACAGCGGGAGCAGCTGTATTGTATGCTGGAAGACACCGCCCCTCTCTGGAAGCCGGAACATTTCTGCTATTTTGACCGTTTTTCCGACAGCGACCCCTATGAGGACGAAAACTACCAACGCATCTTCCGCACCCTGCTTCAGGCGCAGAAGGAGAGCCGCTTCGTGGATATCGACTATACCTCGCCGGGGGGAAACCGCGTCCATCACCATTACTTCCCCGCCCGCCTGGAATACTCGGTAAAGAACGATAAATTCCGCCTCCTGGCCCTGAAGCCAGTCTCCCAGACGGTAAAACTGCAGACTCAGGGCGATTTCAGGACAGCAGGCCCTGATACGGCGGATTCAAATACCGCCCGCGGTTCCCGGCCGGAGGCAAAAATGCGGCTGGAAATCCTGAATATCTCCCGCATCCAGAGCGTGCAGCCCATGGAAAAGGTTCTCGCCCTCTCCCCTGACCTGAATGAGGTGATCCGGCGCTCTTACTACAGGGAACCTCTGCGGCTGCGCATTGTCAACAGGCGCAACGCCCTTGAACGGGCAATGCTCCACTTTGCAAACTATGAAAAGAACACCACAAAAATAGACGAGGACACCTACGAGTGCCTCATCTATTATAATCAAAACATGGAGACGGAGCTCTTGATCGAAGTCATGTCCTTCGGCCCCATGCTCACCGTGCTTGGAAATGAAAGGTTCCTGAACAATCTGCGGGCAAGGCTGCAGCGGCAGATGGCGCTTACGCCTCCCCTGTAAATATTTGCCGGAAGCGCGATCACAAAGAATGCCTTTCTGCGTATACAGGCGGCGGTTGATCCTGCTATTCCTTTTTACCTGCAGGTAACTTCGCCGGCTCATCCAGCAGCCCGCCCTCTCTGTCAAACCGCGAGCCATGGCAAGGGCAGTCCCAGCTGTCCTCGTCAGGGTTCCACTCCATACGGCATCCCATATGGGAACACCTGGCCCAGCACTTCTCCGCTGTCCCCTCCCGTCTCTTTCGTGGAAACAGCCATCCCTTCACCAGCCCCTTTACACTCTCCGCCATATCCGTGGCAAAGCTTCCCGCCGCCGCTTTTACATGGCATCTCTGGGGCGTGAACACCCTTTCATATTCGTTTTCCTTTCCCGCCGCCAGGTCGGCCAGAAGCAGGGAAGCCGCCATGGCGGAAGTCATGCCCCATTTCTTATAGCCGGTGGCCACATACCAGTCCCTGCCTCCGGGGGAAATCCCCTTTCGCCCTCCTGTCAGGCCCTGTCCGCTTTCTCCCTGCCGGAAACGCTCCTGATCCCTGCACAGGCAGGAATACCTTCCCACAAAAGGTATCCCGTCGTGGGGCATACAGTCCTGGGCCGACCAGCGGCTGACCACACGGCAGTCCTTATAATATCTGTAAGCCGCTTCCTCAAGCCCCGCATAAGCGCCGCCCTGGGTATTTTTCCCGGTTCTGTGGGAATTTCCCCCCAGGAGGAGCAGCTCTCCCGCGCTGCGGAAGGACAGCCCGCCGGGATCTATGCTGTAATACATGCCCTCCAGCCTGCCGCAGCCGGCCAGCGCCAGCACATAGCTTCGCTCCTGATGCTGCCTGGCAAAGTACATCCCCGGAAAATTAACAATCGGGTAATGGGTGGCGAAGATTACCTTCTTTGCCCGCACCTCCCCTCCGTCAAAGCGGACGCAATTCCCGTGCACTTTTTTCACTGGAGTGTTCTCATAGATTTCCAGATCCCCGATTATGGCGCGGATAAATTTCAGCGGATGAAACTGCCCCTGCCCGCCGAACCGAACCGCTCCCTTTACCGGAAAAGGAAGCTCGCTGACCGCCGCCATCCTGGCAGGAAGACCCAGCGCCGACGCAGCCGCCTCCTCCTGCCTCAGTATTTCCGCATCCTCCGTGGAATAGAGATAGGAGGGCAGGCGTCGGAAATCGCAGTCTATCCCCTGCTCCTCCACAATGCTCTGATAAGCGTCGATTGCTTCCTGATTGGCCCTGGCATAAAGCCGCGCCTGCTCAAAGCCGATATCGTTGATCAGCTTATGGTAAAAAAGACCGTGCTGGCTGGTAATCTTGGCCGTAGTCCGCCCGGTCTGCCCTCCGGCGATCCTTCCCGCCTCCAGCACTGCCACCTGCTTTCCCAGACGCTGCAGATGATATGCCGTCAGAATCCCTGTCATTCCCGCCCCGATCACTACAATTTCCCGCTCCAGAAAGCCTTCCGCCCTTTTTCTCCCCGGTATTTCCACCGTTTCCCGCCAGATTGATTCCATGCCTGCCACTCCATTCTTCTCCATTATAAAACAAGTATTGACGAAAACAGCCCAGGATAAACACTTCATCCGGCCTGACCTGCCCTTGAATTCCCGGCAGCAGGATATTATACTGATATTGACAGGAAAAGAAAGGGGATACACTTATGACCAATGAAATATTGAAATCTCTGTATGAGAGAAAATCTGTCCGCGTATTTACCGGGGAAAAAATAGCAGGCGAGGACAAGGACAGCATTTTGCAGGCAGCGCTGCAGGCCCCATCCGCAGGCTGTCAATTATTGTACACCATTCTCGATATCACGGACGAAAGTAAAAGAGAACGGCTTGCTGTTTTGTGCGATAACCAGCCCTTTATGGCAAAAGCGGACATGATGCTTGTATTTTGTGCGGACTGCCGGAAATGGCTTTCCTTTTACAGGGAAGCGGGACTGGAACCGCGTACTCCCGGTGCAGGCGACCTGCTGCTGGCTGTGGAAGACGCGCTGATCGCAGCACAAAATGCCGTGACAGCGGCGGAAAGCCTGGGAATCGGCTCCTGTTATATCGGGGATGTCATGGAAAATGCGGAAGAAATGAGGGCTCTCTTACAGCTCCCCTCATACGTGTATCCCGCGTGCCTGCTGGTTTTCGGGTATCCGACGAAACAACAGAAGGAGCGGAAAAAGCCGGAACGATTCCGGATTTCAGATATCGTCTGTGAAAACAGTTACCAGGATAAAAGCGGCGCACAGATCCGGGAAATGTTTTCGGGGAGGACAGACGGAAAGAGTTATAACGAATGGATGGAAGCCTTCTGGAAGAGAAAATATGAGTCAGAGTTTTCCAGAGAGATGAACCGTTCGATGGAAATATATCTGCAGGATTTCCTGGAGCCCCACCCGGCCAGGAATTAGGGCAATGACGTAAGACAGCGGTAAACCTGTTACAGATTTACCGCTGTCTCTTTACCATTATATCAATCCTTACCGACAGAAAAATACCGTACCCAGGGCATCCCTATACTGTCTGATGCTTTCCGATGTATACCGGGAAGGAATCCGTACCCTTCATAGACTTGCCTGCAGACACCGTAACATTCTTATCCATGATGAGGTATTCAATGTCCGCTCCTGCCTCAATCACAGAGTCCTGCATCAGGATACAATTCTTAACCTTAGCACCCTTTGCCACCTTGACGCCACGGAACAGCACGCTGTCTTCCACTTCTCCCTCGATCACGCAGCCGTCGGCAACCATAACATTCTGTACTTTAGCGCCTTCGATATATCTGGTGGGGTTGTCGTCACGAATCTTGGTGTAAATCTGCTGCCCGGAGAACAGTGCATCCAGGTTATGGTCATCCAGAAGCTTCATATTCTCCTCAAAGTAACTCTTCATATCGCAGATACGCGCCACATACCCGCCGTATTTATAAGCATAGATATTCAGCTTATTTAACTGCGGCATGAGCACGTCACGCTCAAAGAATACCTGTCCGCGCACCGAAGCCGTATTGATCAAATCGATCAGCAGCTCACGCTCCAGCACAAACATATTCATGGAGAAATTCTGAATTCCCGTCTTCTTGGAATTCACATAAATCTGTGTGATCCGTCCGTCTTCAATATTCAGCGTATAATAATATGCCAGACCGTTATCCTCGTTCTTCATCATGCTTTCCGGCAGCTCCTGCTCATTGTAAGCCACCGTAACATCCGCGCCGCTTGCAATATGGGCCTCGATCATGGCATTAAAGTCAAAATTCACCACGATATTGGTATCCGTCATCACCACGTATTTTTCCTTCTGGCTTCTGAGGAAACCAAGGATGCTTGCCACTGCCCCCACGCGTCCCACATAGGGCTTCACACCCTTTTCCACAAAGGGAGGGAAGATATGTAAACCGCCGTTCTTACGCACCAGATCCCATTCACGTCCGGAGCCCAGATGATCCATCAGGGAATGGTAATTATTGTTCACCATAACGGCAATATTGTCAATGTCACAGTGAGCCATGCTCGACAGGATAAAATCGATCAGGCGGTAACGGCTGGCAAAGGGGATGGACGCCATCAAACGCACATTTACCAGATCAGGGACCAACGCGTCATAGCTGTTGGGAAATACGATACCAAGTGCACTTGTGTTTGAATTCAGCATTCTTCTTCACCGCCTTCCACGTTCTTCCTCACCATTGCCTTGGGGCCGACCTTCGCGTTATCGCCAATGGTAACGCCCTCGCCGATGGTGGCAACACCGTTTTCCTCCTCTGTAGGCATTGCGCCCACTACCGCATTCTCACCGATGGTAACATTCTCCGCTACGATACAGTGCTTCACCACAGCCCCGGACTTGATCACCGTGCCGCCCATGACTACCGCGTCCTCTACCACCGCTCCTTCTTCTACCTTTACGCCTGCAAAGAGAATGGAGTGCTTTACCGCGCCCTTGACGCGGCAGCCGTCCGTGATCATGGAATTCTCCACTACAGCCCCGGCGCTGATCTTGTGCCCGGTCATACCGCTGTTGCGGCTGTAAATCTTCCAGTCCTCGTCAAAGAGGTTGATCCCGCTGTGCTCCGGATCCAGGATTTCCATGTTAGCTTCCCACAGGGAAGATATGGTTCCCACATCCTTCCAGTAGCCGTCAAAGTGATATGCGTACATCCTGCGGTTGTCCCTCAGGAGATTGGGGATAATGTTGTTGCCAAAATCATTCTCGGAATTCGGATCCGCCTCGTCCTCCTCCAGATATTTCTTCAGAATATCCCAGTTAAAGATATAGATACCCATGGATGCCAGATTGGACTTGGGGTTCTTGGGCTTCTCCTGGAATTCCGTGATCCTGTCGTCCCCATCAGCCACCATCAGGCCAAAACGTGATGCCTCCTCCCAGGGAACCTCCATCACAGCCACGGAGAATTCGGCGTTCTTCTCCTTGTGGAATTTCAGGAAATCACTGTAATCCTGCTTACAGATCTGGTCGCCCGAAAGGATGATGACATACTCAGGATCATACGTCTCGATAAAGGATATGTTCTGATAGATTGCGTTCGCTGTACCCTTATACCAGTCGGAACCGCTGGCCTTCTGGTAGGGCGGAAGGACTTGCACCCCCCCATAGAGACGATCCAGATCCCAGGGCTGCCCATTTCCTATGTATTCGTTCAGCACCAGGGGCTGGTACTGGGTAAGGATACCCACCGTGTCAATCCCGGAATTGACACAGTTAGACAGCGGGAAGTCGATAATACGGTATTTCCCGCCAAACGGAACTGCCGGCTTCGCAAGCTTCTCGGTCAGCGCATACAGTCGGGAACCCTGTCCGCCGGCCAGAAGCATTGCTATCATTTCTTTTGCCATAGTATACCCTCCTAGATAATATTCTCGAATTAGATTATACCATAAAATACCTATTGTTGTATAGGCAATCCTGCAAAAAATCTGACAATTAAACCGCAATAATCCGCATCCCGGAACAGGAAAAAAAAGCCTTGACAGCCTCCCGTATCCTCGTCTATATTATTATTATATTTGTTTCAGGAAGAAACAACGCATTTAGGAAAATGCATTATCCATACAACAAGCAATTGTAATGCCATGACAATCTAAAAACCCGCGGGAATAATGCCGGTATAGCAATATATCGGGGCCGCAGACATGCCACGAAGGCTTTTGCCCTCTGAAGAGGGTTGTTTTCGGGGCTTATTTTTTTGGAAAGGTTCCCGGAAGAGCGGAGGAAGATTGAAAATTTGAGCAGTGCAGAAATGAGGTTAAATATGAATAACGCTAAAATGTCACCTGTTGTAAAATGTGCCGTCACCGCCGCCTGCATGGCGCTCTGTGTGGTTCTGCCCATAGCACTCCACGCCATTCCCAACGCGGGGACGCTGCTCTCTCCCATGCACCTGCCAGTGCTCCTCTGCGGCATGATCTGCGGATGGCCCCACGGCCTTATCTGCGGGCTTGCGGGGCCTGCGCTTTCCTGCTTCATCACAAGTATGCCAGGCATCGGATACCTGCCCACCATGATGATAGAGCTGGCCGTCTACGGCCTGGTCACGGGACTGATGACTGAGCTGGTACACACCGGAAGGCAGCTGGCCGATATCTATATCAGCCTGCTCACCGCCATGCTCTCAGGGCGCATCCTCACAGGTATTGTAAGGGCGCTGATCTTTTCCGCGGGAAGCTACTCCTGGAAGGCCTGGGCCACAGGCTACTTTGTTTCCAGCTTCCCGGGGATTGTCATACAGCTCATCCTGGTTCCCGCGCTGTACCTGGCGCTGCAGAGGGCACAGCTGGTTCCCTTCCGATACGGAGAAAGAGCAGCACGCCGTACTTCCCTGGGTTCCCAGGGACAATAACCCCGGGACGGTACGCCCTGGATTCCCAGGAACCGTAAACCCGGGGACGACTCCTCCCTGGGTTCCCAGAATTCATAAACCCGGAGCGGCAGCCCCTCCCCGGGTTTACTGAAAGATTTCCCTTATCTTTTCCACCAGCCCTTCCGCCAGCTGTCTGTGCCCCTCTCCTGTCAGGTGCATATAGTCAATA
Organism: uncultured Acetatifactor sp.; assembly: GCA_949840935.1. Taxonomy (GTDB): domain Bacteria; phylum Bacillota; class Clostridia; order Lachnospirales; family Lachnospiraceae; genus Acetatifactor. The sequence goes on from CATKXX010000005.1 coordinate 53,209, forward strand.
TCATTGGGCCCAGCCGCCACAAGCCGGTTCGCGTCAACATAGTAACATCCGGTGAGCTCCGCAATCTTCCGGAATTCTTCCGCCAGCCCCGCCGATTTCTCCGCACAGCCCCGCCCCATGGTGGCGCCTACCTCCGTATCCTCGTACCGGGCGTCAATATTCTGCGGTACGACGATCAGAATGGAGGCCTTCCCGTCCCGCCAGCAGTCCGCGGTGGCGGCGGCTTTGGCTATAAGGCGCTTCAGTCCCAGCGCAATACAGGCCGCCGAGGAACCAAATCTCTCCTTCGTATCGTTCGTCCCCAGCATGATGACCAGCAGGTCTACCGGCTCATGGCTCATAAGACAGGGGTAAATATATGCAAGGCCGTTCAACCCCTCATGGATCGGGTCTTCAAAGCAGGTGGTACGCCCGCTTAACCCCTCCTCCAGCACAAGATAATCTTCCCCCAGCTTTTCCTGAAGCAGGCAGGGCCACCTCTGGGCTTCGTCAAACCGGCCTCCTGTCTCCGCACAGTAGCCATGGGTATTAGAGTCTCCAAAGCATACGATATGTTTCTTCATCTTTTCTCACGCTCCGTTATACGTCCAACAGCCTCCCGGAGCTTCACCGGCCGTTGCGGCCGGGATTCCGGGAAGCTGTATTAACATGGATGTCTTATTACGATCTGTTCTCCACAGCCTTTATAAAGCGCTGCGCAATCTCCAGGGGCCTTGTGATCGCGCCGCCCACCACTACCGCATGTGCGCCCGCATTCAGCATTTCCACCGCCTGTTCCGGGCTGTGGACTCTCCCCTCACCGATCACAGGGATATCCACGGTCTCCGACAGCCTCTTTACCAGCTCATAATCCGGGCCGTCCGTCCTGGGCGTCCAGGGAGTGTAGCCGCTCATGGTAGTCCCCACAATATCCATCCCCAGCTTCCACGCGTTGACGCCTTCCTCATAGGTAGAGATATCCGCCATCAGAATAGCTTCCGGGTATTTCTCCCGAACTTCTGTGATATATTCACTGATGCTCCTGCCGTCTCCGCGCTTATGGTCAGTGCAGTCCAGGGCGATGACATCCGCCCCCGCCTCCACAAGCTCATCCACCTCCTTCATGGTAGGCGTGATATAGCTCTCGAAGCCGTCATACTGTATCTTGACCAACCCGATCACGGGAAGCCCCGTTTCCTCCTTGATCGCGATCACATCCCGGATACTGCTGGTGCGGATGGCCGGTGTCCCCGCCTGCTTCGCCGCCCGGGCCATGAGATACATAATGGACTTTTCCTCCACATACAGGGGCTCGCCCTTTACTGCCTGGCAGGATACGATCACTTTTCCTTTGATGATATCAAACAATTCCTCTTTCTTCAACTCACTGTCCTCCTGCGAAAAGTTCCATGGCCTTATCCACCATGTCCGCACACTTTTTCACCTGCTCCATATCCCCGGGAACCAGTGCAGGCAGAGGCTTGCGCACGCTTCCGATATCCAGGCCCTCCCGGATACGAAGGATCTCCTTGATCACGGCATACAGATTGCCGTGACATGCGCACATGGCATAGATGATCTCATTGGCGGCGTACTGTATTTTCTGCGCCTCGTCCACCTTCCCCGCATCCATCAGCTCCTTAATCTTCAGGTAAAGCTCCGGCATAACGCCGTATGTCCCGCCGATTCCGCCGTCAGCCCCGATAGCAAGCCCTGACACCAGCTGCTCATCCGGCCCGTTCAGCACCACAAACCCCTCTCCGCCCTCGGCCTTGAACATCTGGATGTCCTGAGTGGGCATGGAGCTGTTCTTCACCGCGATGACCCTGGGATTCTTTTTCATCTCCTTAAATAACGGCATGGTCAATGCGACTCCCGCCAGCTGGGGGATATTATAAATGATGAAATCCGTATCCGGAGCCGCGTCGGAAATATCATTCCAGTATTCTGCGATCGCATACTCCGGCAGGTGAAAATAAATGGGAGGAATGGCCGCAATGGCATCCACCCCAAGGCTCTGCGCATGAGCCGCAAGCTCCCTGCTCTCCGCCGTATTATTGCAGGCCACATGGGCGATCACCGTCAGCTTATCCTTCGCCACACGCATTACATGCTCCAGCGTGCGCTTCCTGTCCTCCACCGTCTGGTAAATACATTCCCCGGAGGAGCCGCCCACATAGACGCCCTTTACACCCTTTTCCACCATATACCGGGCCAGCATTTCCACGCGTTCCCCGTCTACCTCTCCCTTGTCGTCATAACATGCATAAAATGCCGGAATGATTCCCTGATATTTCCTGATATCTCCCATACCTGCAGACCTCCTTTCCAGTCTTTGTTCTCGTCCCCCACATTGTCGCCCGCTACCCGACGTATACTTTTATGACCGCCTTCTTCACCGGGGCAGGGCTCTTTTCCATCAGCTTCAGCTTGTGGGCATCCTCCGGCAGCACCACCAGGGCCTTACCCGGAACGAGCCGGATATAATGCTCCACAGGCCCTTCCACCTCGTACAGATCCGCTCCTTCGTCAAAGGTCTTCACCGACACCCTGGTCATATCCGAGACGCCCACCAGCTCCTCTCCCTCCACGGCCATATGAATATCCGCATATTTGGCGTGGGCTTCAAAGAATGCCCCTTCCTCCGCAATCGTTTCATACTCCAGCACATTCAGGTAGACCTTTTTGCCGTCTATCTCATAATGGCCGACATCCAGGTCTGCCAGGGAATGCGCCGCCAGATAATCGAACGCCTTATCCAGATACTCTCCCATACCGCGATAATGACAGATATTACTGATCTCCGTATAGATCAATTTCCCACCTCCTTTTGCCGTTCTACTTCTGTTTATCCTTTTACCGCACCCATGGTAATCCCCTTGGTAAAATACTTCTGGAAGATCAGGAAGATAATGATAATGGGGATTGCCGCCAGCGACGCTCCTGCCATGATCAGGCCAAAGTCCATGGCGTTCTCCGCCTGCAGCTTCGCAATACCAAGAGGAATGGTCAGGTTCTTGGTGCTGGTCAGCATGATCAACTGCATAAAGTAATCATTCCAGGAATTGATAAAGGTAAAGATTGCCAGGGCGCCGATACCCGGTTTGATCAGGGGCAGGGCAATGGTGTAAAATGTCTTCCACTCCCCGGCGCCGTCTATCTTCGCGGCCTCCATCATCTCCCCCGGGATTCCTTCCGAGAACTGCTTCATAAGGAACACGCCAAAGGGCCAGCCCACAATGGGGAAAATCACTGCCCATATGGTATTATACAATTCCAGCGACGCCATCTCCCGCAGAAGGGGGATCAGGATTACCTGCTTGGGCAGCGCCATAGCGCATACGATCAGGGAGAATACCAGGGTTCTTCCTATGAAACGCTTCTTCGCCAGTGCATATCCTGCCATCGCCGATGTGATACAGGTGAGCAGCATTGCCGCAACCGCCATAAACACGGTGTTGAGCAGCCACCGGATGGCCGCCGGCACCTCTGGCCCTGCAAACTGAATGCTCGTAAACGGTATATGAATCTCCCAGAGAGGCGCGTACTGCCTGCTGAACAGCTTACGGTAATTCTCCAGCACCCACTCCTGGGGCCACCACTGCGGTGTCGTAGCATTGATGGCGGCAGAGGTCTTGAAGGAGCCTGTGACGATCCAGTAAAGGGGAAAGGCAAATGCAATCGCCAGGATTGTGATAACGATCACCGACAAAACCTTATAACATTTTGAACGATTAAATCCTTTTTGTTTCATACTTTACTCCCCCTTTCCTAATCTCTCTCAGCCATCTTAAACTGTATTGCGGAAAGAATCGCTATGATGATCGCCAGGACAACACCCATTGCATTTCCGTATCCGTAACGGTACAGCTTAAACGCATTATAATAAATATAGTACATAATGGTATCCGTGCTGTGGTTTGGCCCGCCGCTGGTCAGCAGCTGGATCAGTGCGAAACACTGGAAGCTGTTGATAGTGGTGATCACCAGGATGTAAAGCGTCGTAGGCATGATCTGGGGCCACTTGATCTTCCAGAAACACTGGAATTTCGTAGCGCCGTCCACCTCGGCAGCCTCCACCAGGGACTGGTCTACATTGTTCAACGCCGAAACATACAGTACGATCGGCTGCCCCACCGAAGTGGTCAGCAGGATCAGTATGATACATCCAAGAGCATATCTTTCATCTCCCAGCCAGTTGATATTCTGCTTCAAAAGCCCGGTACTGGTTCCCACATAGTTAAAAATGCCGTAGTAGTTATTGAACATCCATTTCCACACTACTGTAACGGCAACGGAACCTGTTACTACCGGCAGATAAAAGATACACCGGAAGGCAGAACACGCCGCACCCTTGATATCGTAGATCACAGAGCTCACCCACAGGGAAAAGATGCATACCACCGGGACGGACACTATCACGATCACAGCGGTGTTGCGCAGAGCACCCAGGAATACCGTATCCTGGAACAGCTCCTTGTAATTCGCCAGCCCGATAAAGATATCTTCCCGGTTCATCGTAGCGTCAAAAAAGCTGGTAAACACACATTGTACCATGGGATAGATCACAAATCCCAGAAAGAAGACCAGACTGGGAAGCATAAACGCATACCCTGCCATCGTTTCCCTGCGCACCAGGGCCTTGCTCATGGGATTCTTTTTTTCTGCTGCCATAAAACTTCCTCCCTTCTATATTAAATTATCGACAAACTGCAAACGACCCTCCCCGCAGATATCCTCGGGAAGGGTCGCGAGCTTTACATGAAACGCTTCACTTTTTATGCCTGCTAAAATTATTATTCTTACTGTGCCGCCGCATTGGATGTAGCCACAAATTCTTCCACTGCCGTCTTAACATCCACGCCGGAGCCTACCTGCTGCAGCATGTTCCACCATGCGGTGCGGGCTTCTGCCCAGCCGCCTACTACCTGGTAATAGTCGCCCATGTAGGGAACAAATTTCGAGTACTCGGTCATCAGCTCATCGCCTTCGTAGATATTGCCCAGATCCTTAACGGGCCAATAGCTGGAAGCCCTTACGCTTTCTACTGCCTGCTTCTCGTCATTTGCCATGAAGTCGATAAAGGTCTTAGCTGCCGCTATCTTAGCCTCATCGCCGTTATTAAAGATACCGAAGCCCCAGATACCGCCGCAGAGCTTGGGATCGCCGTTGGAAGGGAACGCCATGGGCAGTACGTCGAAGCTGATCTTATCCTGGTTGTTCTTCTCCTGGGCTACGTTCCAGCAGAAAGCCATCGCCAGAGTACCGTTACAGAACATGTTGATCTCGTCGCCGCCTACGATAGATGCGTCGTAGTTGATCCCGTCCATATCGTACAGCAGCTGCAGAGCCTTGATATTCTCCTCGCTGTTAGCCGTATATTCTGTATGCTCAGGGTTGGTGAAAGTGCCGCCATAGAGGTTGTTCACCAGCGCACGGGTTCCCTGGTCGCCGCCCTGGCCGTTACAGTACACCGCACCTACATTCGCCTGGCCGCTGTCATAAACCGCCTGAACCGCTTTGATGAAGTCGTCAGTCGTCCATGTGCCGTTGGCCTCGTCTATATACTGCATTGCGCCTGCCGCCTCAAAGATGTCCTTATTGATCGCCATGGTATGCGCCGTCATACACAGGGGATACTCATAATAAACGCCGTCGTTGCTCTTACATGCGCTCTCCACGGATGCATAGATTGCCGACTTCGCTTCAGCCGTCCACAGATCCGCAAGGTCTACCATCAGGCCCTTTGCGCCCCAGTTTGCCACCAGGCGCTCCGGTCCTTCCAGGACGATATCCGGTGCCTGATTCCCCTCGATAGCGGTGTTGATCTGGTCGTCGCCGTTAGAATAGTCCAGATATTCCACCGTCACCTTGATCTCAGGATGTACTGCATTAAAGTTTGCCACCAGGCCGTTCACGGTATCCGCATCTCCCCACTTGCCGATGGGGTAGGTCCACAGGGTGATCTCCGCTCCTTCTGCCGTAGGTGTCTCCGCCTGTGCAGCGCTGGAACTCTGGCTGGGTGCCGCCGCGCTGCTTCCCGAATCTCCTGCAGCAGAGCCGGACGCTGCGTTTCCTCCGCCGCCATTGCCGCAGCCCGCAGCAGCAAGCACCATCAGACAGCTCAATGCCATTGCCATGAGTTTACGCTTCTTCATAATAAGCCCTCCTTCTTTCCCGCAGCCTTGCCGGCCGCGTTTGTTGATGTTTTTGTAGTGACTCCGTAACACGTTTGTAATTTCATTTTAAATTCGCCCTGCACATTTGTCAATACATTTTTGAAAAAGATTTTCAAAACTTGTCTTTTTTGAAATTTTTTAACATCCCGATTGAAAGAAACAAAATTATGTGGTATACTTATTAGCACCAAATAAAAAGGAAGGTAATTCCGGCGGCTGGATAAAAATGCGTATTCAGCCGTGATTTCCATACAGTGGAGACCGTTCTGCTGTATGGATGCGCGCCGCAACGCGCAGACAGGCATCCACATGCAAATCATAAGGACTAAGGACTACGAAGACATGAGCCGGAAGGCTGCAGGCATCATTTCCGCACAGGTCGTTTTAAAACCTGACTGTGTGCTGGGGCTTGCCACCGGTTCCACCCCCATCGGGCTTTACCGCCAGCTCGCGGAATGGTATGAAAACGACGGCCTGGACTTTTCACAGGTCACAACCGTGAACCTGGACGAGTACAAGGGCCTCACCCGGGAGGATCCCCAGAGCTACTATTATTTTATGAATGAAAATCTTTTTCAGAAGGTAAACATTAACAAGGACAGGACCTTCCTCCCCGACGGTACGGAGCCCGACAGCGAAAAGGCCTGCAGAAAATATAATGATATCCTGGCCTCCGTGGGAAGGATTGACATTCAGCTTCTGGGGCTTGGCCACAACGGGCATATAGGATTTAACGAGCCGGACAGCTTCTTCAAGACGGATACCCACTGCGTCACACTCACAGAGCAGACTATCCAGGCTAACCGCAGGTTCTTCGCTTCGGAGGAAGATGTTCCCCGCCAGGCTTACACCATGGGAATCCGAACGATCATGTCCGCCCGCCATATCCTGCTGGTAGTCTCCGGAGAAGATAAGGCGGAAACCGTGAACAAGGCTTTCTTCGGCCCTGTTACGCCGCAGGTGCCGGCATCCGTCCTGCAGCTTCATCCCCATGTAACCCTTGTAGCTGATGAGGCAGCCCTGTCCCGGATAGGGTGACACGGCAGCGCCAGAATGAGGTATCAGAATGACAAAGAAGCATAAGATTACAAACGGGCTTGTATTTCAGGAGGATGGCTCCTTTGAACCGGGTACGGTCTATCTGTGCAGCGACCGGATCGTATCAGAGGAAGACTGGCTTTCCACAGAAGGCAGTGAAACCAGTACAGACGCCGGGGGCGGTTATGTCATACCGGGGCTTACCGATATCCATTTCCACGGCTGCATGGGAAGCGACTGCTGCGACGGCACAGAGGAAGCCTTCCGCACCATCGTCGAATACGAGCTGCGCCAGGGCGTGACTTCCGTCACGCCGGCGACTATGACCATGTCCGAGGAGATACTGACCGGGATCTGCCTGGCTGCAAAGGACTTTTCCTGCGCGGAGGGCGCGGATTTCTGCGGGCTGTACATGGAAGGCCCCTTTATCAGCCCCGGCAAGAAGGGTGCCCAGAACGAAAAATATATCCGCCCTGCGGATACTGAAATGCTGCGCCGTCTCCAGCAGGCCTCCGGAGGCAAAATACGCACTGTGGTAATCGCTCCCGAAACAGAGGGCGCCATGGACTTTATCCGGGAAAACAGCGGCACCATTAATATTTCCCTGGCCCACACAACCGCCGATTACGACACTGCCATGGAAGCCTTCTCCTGTGGAGCTTCCCAGCTGACCCACATGTATAATGCCATGATGCCTTTCCATCACCGTACTCCCGGCCCCATTGGCGCGGCAGCCGACAGCGCCCATTGTATGGTGGAACTGATCTGCGACGGCATACACATACATCCGGCGATGGTACGGGCTTCCTTTAAAATATTCGGTGATGACAGGATCATTCTGATCAGCGACAGTATGCGGGCGGCGGGCCTTGCAGACGGGCAGTACGATCTGGGCGGCCAGACCGTCAATGTCAGAGGCAGCCTGGCTGTCCTGGAGGACGGCACCATTGCCGGTTCCGTAACCAGCCTCATGGGCTGCCTGCGCACAGCCGTCCGGGATATGGGTATCCCCCTTGCCAGCGCGGTAAAGTGCGCTGCGGTCAACCCGGCAAAGGCCATCGGCATTTATCAGGACTACGGAAGTCTGGCTCCCGGGAAATACGGCAATATCGTGATCCTGGGACAGGATCTGGAGGTGAAGGCTGTCTTCCACCGTTCGACCCCTGTCTGCCCCGCATAATGACACTGTACCGGAGCGCGGCAGCATTGACGTCTTACTCCCACATACAATTAAATTTACGGCATGGAGGGTTCATATGACTACAATGGTTTTAGACATAGGCGGCACCGCAATGAAATCCGGTCTTTATACAGACGGGAAGCTCTCCGAGGTCAGGGAAATTCCCACAGAAGCCAAACAGGGCGGAGAACATGTGGTAAACCGCGCCAAAGAGCTTATCGCAGACTACAGAAATCGCTTCTCTTTCCAGCGCATCGGCGTCAGCACGGCCGGACAGGTGGATCCCCGGCAGGGCGTGATCACCTATGCCAACGAGAATATCCCCGGCTATATGGGCACCCGCTTAAAGGAACTCCTGGAACAGGAATTCCAGGTGCCTGCCGCCGTTGAAAATGATGTCAACGCGGCGGCGATCGGCGAGGCAGTATTTGGCGCCGGACGGGATGTGGCCGATTTTGCATGCCTCACCTATGGTACGGGTGTAGGCGGCGCTATCTTTACAGACGGCAGGCTTTACTCAGGAAACAGCTTCTCTGCAGGGGAATTCGGCGCGATCGTGACGCATCCCGAAGCCAGGGACAGTGAGCGGGACATCCTGTCCGGCTGCTATGAACAATATGCCTCCACCACTGCCCTTGTGCGGAATGCCTGCAGACTGGATCCTTCCCTGACAAATGGACGGGCCATATTTGCACGTCTGGAAGAACCTCCTGTCAGGGCGGTGGTGGATCAGTGGATCCTGGAGATCATATACGGCCTGGCAACCATTGTACATATGTTGAATCCCGCCTGCGTCATCCTGGGAGGCGGCGTCATGGAACAGGGCTATGTGCTGCAGGAAATCAGGAATAAGCTTTATCCGAACCTGATCCCCTCTTTCCGGCATGTCCGGATAGAGAAGGCCGAACTGGGAAACCGCGCCGGTATGTTGGGCGCAGCCGTTCTGGAGCAGAGGAGGTGATCCCTTGACAGCAAACATTTTAGAGCTGATCACCGAGCAGTACCATTCTCTCACCCGTTCCGGCAGAAAGCTTGCCGATTACATTTTTACCAATACTCACGATGCGCAGTATCTCTCCATCTCCGCTCTGGCAGAATGCAGCGGCGTATCAGAGGCCTCCATCACCCGCTTCTGCCGCAGCCTGGGGCTGTCGGGGTACAATGACTTAAAGCTTTCGCTGGCGAAGGCCGCCTATGTCACGGATATGGGCGAGCCCCTGGAGTCCTCCGATACCATTACCTCCGAGGATACGGCGGACAGTATTTTCAACAAACTGCATGCTGCCAACATCCTTTCCCTGAACGAAACCATGGAGCTTCTGGATGAAAATGAAATCTCCAGGGCAGTGGATCTGCTTTCTTCTGCAGAGAGGGTGTTCTGCCTCGGACAGGGCGGAAGCATGGTCATGGCCATGGAGGCATGGGCGCGGTTCTCCACCGCTACCTCCCGCTTCGTGCATATTGAGGATTCGCATATGCAGGTAATGAATATTGCTCTGGCCTCAGAAAGGGATGTCATCCTTTTCTTCTCCTATTCCGGCTCCACAAAGGATATGGAGGATGTCATGTACACCGCCAAAAAACAGCAGGTGCCTATTATACTGATTACCCACTTCCCTGTATCCAGGGCCACTGAATTTGCAGATGTGGTACTCCTCTGCGGCTATAATGAGAGCCCTCTGCAGTCCGGATCCGTGGCAGCCAAGCTGGGCCAGCTCTTCCTGATAGAGTGCCTGTTCTACCTGTTCTGCCAGCGCAATCCTGAAGTATATGCCAAAGCGCGCTCCGCTACTGCCGAAGCGATCACCCAGAAGCTCCTGTAACTATTGACAGGGCTCATGCTGACGCGGCATTCATGATCTGATCTGTTCGTATTACATATGACCTCGTTCAACCGCCCTGCAGACTGAAATACCAACACAAAGGCTCCTGCCGGCTAAAGACAGTCATCTTTCTCTGTCCCAGCCTTCAGGAGCCTTCTCCCATATCTACAGAGAAACCTCTCATCCTGCTTCCCTGCCAGCCCTCTATTACCTCCGCATGTGTCGGCAGCCCCTCTTACCAGATCCGGTAATTTCCGCTCAGGGCCAGAAAGGCGAAGAAATACAGGCAGTTATCATAATACCTCCTGTCCCCCTTCCGCATTGGCAGCTTCCAGAACCGTTCCACCCATTCAGCGGCACAGCCGCTCTCCGATGCCAGGGACGCCTGCGCCGTTGCAGCGGTGATCGCCACAGGATGCAGCGGCACATCAGCGGCAATCCTGCCATCTACCTCGTATACATGATAGCTTCCCTTACGCCCGTCCTCCGCCAGAAAATCCTGAATCCGGCCGGCAGCGGCCCTCTGCCCCCTGTCCTCTCCGAACCAGGCATAATCCAGCCCGATATTGGCAGCTGTCCGGTAAGAATCGCTGTAAAACCAGTCGTGCCTGTCCTTCGTCCACTCCAGCTCCCTCGCCATGGGCGCTCCGTCAAATTCCGCATACTCCGCGCTGAAGCCTGTCACCTCGTGGCATGCCTTTGCCAGATATTCACGGCTCTTTTCGGCGGCCTGCTTCCAGAAGGGCCTGTCCTCCTCGTCCGCCCAAAGGGAAAACAGCTCGTAAAAGTGGGGCAGATGATAGGAGGGATCCGTGAAATCCGCTCCCGGGACAAAGAGAATCTGATGGTTGTCCAGATTCCACATGGGGCTCCCCTGTCTTCCGTCCCGCCCTTTGTGGAGGCAGGCCCTCAAAATATCCCTTGCCTCCCTCTCATAGCAGAAAATCCCCTCCCCGTCTCCCCACCTGTGGGAAGCGAAAAACAGCGCCATGGCAAAGAATTCTTCCCCGTCCGGCGCAGGACCGTACGCATTCTTTTTCCCGTCCGTGGAACAGGACCATGCAAAGTATCCCTCATTCTCCCCTTCCTGCATCCACATATAGGTCTTCGCCCACTTCCACAGCCTGTCAAATTCCTCTTTCATATCAAGCTGGACGCATAACATCATGCCGTAGCTCATCCCTTCCGTCCTGGCATCATGATTGCCTGTGTCCATGATATAGGCCATGTCTTCCCCCACAGGATAATACACCTTTTCCTTCTCATCATAAAAAAAGGTATTCCTGATCTCATCCAGCCTGCGTTCCAGATGTTCCTGCGGAATCCCAATCTCCGCAAACATGTTTCGGTAATTCCCTGTTTTCTCCATACCCCGGCTCCTTTTCCTTCACAGAAGCAGCCGGAGCATCCATTCCTGTCTGTCCCTCACCATGCACACTACCGCCGTCTCTGTCTTAAATAGAGTAATGATATCATATTTTTCAACTCTTTTCTGCGCGGTTGTTGTTATATGCTTTTCAGATATTGCTAAGTTTTCCTCCGCTTTATGCCAGCTCCACCAGTTCATATTCCCTGCTGCCCACGCCAAGGGCTGCCGCAGCTTCCACAGTATGCACTCCGTTCTTGGACTCAATCCTTTCCAGCAGATGCTCCCTGCCGGGATCTTTGGAGGCATAGACCAGATCAAGGCACGCCTGATCCAACGCCACAGGATCTGTGGATGACAAAATCCCGATATCCGCAATGGCCGGATCCTCCGCCACGGCACAGCAGTCGCAGTCCACGGACATATTTTTCATCACATTTACAAAGACAATATTCTCTCCGAAATGATCTACGATCGTCTTGCTTGCATCCGCCATGGACTCCAGGAAAGAATCATGATCCGATGTCCAGAATGCATCCACATCGCCCACGCCATGGATATAAGCCTTCCCGTGGGAGGAAGCCAGCCCGATGGAGATATTCTTCAGGGCACCGCCAAAACCGCCCATGGGATGGCCCTTGAAATGGGACAGTACCAGCATGGAGTCATAATCCCTTAAATGAGCGCCCACGAAATTTTTCTGTATCTTCTTTCCCTCCGGAACCGGCAGCTCAATCTCGCCCTCCTCGTCCAGGATATCCACTTTGGCGATTTCCGTCCAGCCGTGAAGCTTCATAGTCTCCCAGTGCGCCTCCGTGGTATTTCTCTTTCCCTCATAGGCGGTATTACATTCCACGATCGTCCCCTTCACACGATCGATGACGGGCTTCATAAAATCAGGGCGCAGGAAATTCTGGTTCCCCACCTCCCCGGAATGCAGCTTTACAGCCACCTTTCCCGGGAGCTCAACTCCCATTGCCTCATACATCCTGATCATGGACTGGGATGTGATTTCTTTTGTAAAGTAAACCTTAGCTTTCGACATTATAAACCCTCCTGTTCACTGTTTATTTCAGGAAACTCTTTCCATCCATACCACGTTTATCATTCTACCACACCGGACTGTCCGGGGTCAAGTTTGGGTGCCAGCTGGTTACAAAAAGGCTGATGCAAAAAAGTAAATTTTCCCCTTGTCATTCGTTATAAAGTATGATAAAGTATAAAAAAGCATATTTTCTACAACATATCAAATGCGGAAAGATCCTTATCCGTATTCTTCAGCTATATTCCATTGAACGGAAGGAATGCCCCGGGTATTCTCCGTTCTTTCCAGAAAATTCGTGCTTTTCTATTCCAATATAAAAGCAGGAGTTTTTGGGAAGGCTGGCTCCTGCATATTTCGCAGGAGGTTAAATGGAAGAAAAACAAAGGGATACGCGGCTTCTTCAATGGCATCCGGGATTTTATGCCGGACTGCAGATTGAATTATCGGAGGATGCGGACAGGCTTATTTTTGAAAACGAACATCAATTAGGAACAAAGCCAAAGGAAATTGATATCCTTGTCATCAAACGGAACCCGGAAGAAAAAATCCATAAAAATATAGGAAGGCTTTTTCGCACCTACAACATTGTAGAGTACAAAAGCCCAAAAGACTATCTGAGCATAGACGATTACTATAAAACTATGGGTTACGCCTGCTTTTATAAGGCAGATGCGCCAAAAACGGACTCTATCAAAATTTCTGACATCACAGTATCCTTTGTTTTCCGGAATTGGCCCCGCAGGCTGGCCGCCCATCTCATTGACGAGCGTCATCTATACCTGAAAAAAAAGGAAAGGGGCCTCTATTACATAAACGGCGAGCTTTTTCCGGTACAGATGATCTGTACGTCAGAGCTGTCACCGGAAAAGAATATATGGCTCAGCAGCCTGACAAATGACTTAAAACAGGGGAAGACCGTGGAGCGGCTGCTCCAGGAGTACCACAGACACCATCAAAACGGATTATATCGGTCCGCCATGAATCTGATCATACGGGCCAACCGGGAATTGTTTCAGGAGGGAAAAATAATGTGCGAAGCGTTACGGGAGTTATTTAAAGATGAATTGGAAGTAGGAATTGCGGCCGGCATAGAGGAACGTCTTCCCAAGGTTGTGGAAGAACGTATGCCCAGGCTTGTGGAGGAACGCGTCGCGGAGGTCGTGGAGGAACGCGTCGCGGAAGCGAAACGGGAGGGGATTTTTGCTTTGATTGCTGATAACCTGGAAGAAGGGTTTTCTTTCAGCAGAATATTAGAAAAGCTGGAAAAAAGATTTGGACTCACTGCCGGAGAAGCTGAAGGTTTCCTGAAGCAGTATACAGCCGGTTGAAAACAGTCTTTTTGGGGACTGGCTTGTTTGCGGACGCACACCAGGCCGCCGGATACCCGCCCCAAGGCAGAAAGGAAAATGAATGTCTAAATTAAAAATTGCCCTGTTACAAATATCACCCTGCAGCACTTTAGATGAAAATCTGGAAAAGGGAATCCGCGCCTGCCGGGAAGCGAAAAGCCTGGGTGCCGATATCGCGCTGTTCCCGGAAATGTGGAGCAACGGGTACCGTATCTATGACCGTCCTGTGGAAGCCTGGAAGGCGGAAGCAATTCCTGCCGACAGCAGTTTCGTCAGGGCCTTTGGAGCTCTTGCCGCCGAATTGGATATGGCTGTGGGAATCACCCTTCTGGAAAAATACGGCAGCCATCCGCGCAATACCCTCGTCCTCTATGACCGTTTCGGAGAGCAGCAGTTTGTCTATGCCAAGGTTCATACCTGTGATTTCGACGTGGAAAGGAACCTGACTCCCGGGGACGACTTTTACGTCGCTTCACTGGATACGGCCTGCGGCCAGGTCAAGGTGGGAGCAATGATCTGTTACGACAGGGAATTTCCTGAAAGCGCAAGGATCCTGATGCTGAAAGGCGCGGAACTGATCCTGGTTCCCAACGCCTGCCCTATGGAAATCAACCGCCTTTCCCAGCTCCGGGGCAGGGCCTATGAAAATATGCTGGCTGTGGCCACCTGCAACTATCCCTCTCCCGTTCCCGATTGTAACGGCGGCTCCAGCGTCTTTGACGGCGTTGTCTATCTCCCTGAGCTTGAAGGCTCACGGGATACCTGTATCCTGCAGGCAGGAGAAGAAGAAGGCATCTATATCGCCTGTCTTGACCTGGAACAGCTTCGGCGCTACCGTGAGCGCGAGGTTCATGGCAATGCCTACCGCCGTCCGGAAAAGTACAGCCTCCTGACCTGCCCCACAATTGAGAAGCCATTTATCCGGGAAAACCGGCGGGATGTCAAAGCAGATTAAAGCGCATTTGAGAAATGCTGCTACGCCCAATCCTTCCTGCGATAGAAACCAGCGCCCACAACGGTACATACCACTGTCACAGCTCCCAGCACCAGCAATTCCGTTCCATGGGATCCGAGGCTGTCCCCGCCGGAAACTCCCTGCATGAGATCCACCGCATAGGTCATGGGCAGGAAAGCGGAAATCTTTTTAACCGAATCCGGAAACAGCATATCCGGCATTGTGGCACCGGACAGAAACAGCATGATAAAGTAAAAGAAGTAGCATAACAGCGTCGTACCTTTCATATCCCGCCCCACCGCCGTGAACAGGAATCCCATGGAAAACATAGCTGCTGTGGACAATAAGATACACAGGAAGACAGGAAGGAAACCTCCTTTCATTTCTATGCGGTAAATCAGCCTCCCCGCGGCCAGCAAGATCAAAATCCCTGCAAGCGTCATAAGAAGGTTGGCCAATACCTGTGCCAGCATAACAGCCCTCTTTCCCACCGGCGTAGCGTCAAACCTTTTATAAATTTTCCTCTCTTTATAACCGGCTAATGTCAGGGGCAGGGACATCAGCCCAGTAACTCCTGTGACCATAACGCAATACGCCGGCACGCAGATATCCATCATTCTAACCTCCGCCCCGTCAGAAACCGGCGCATTTCCAAAGATACTGCCAAACAGCAAAAGCATCGCCACAGGAAATACAAGGGCAAAGAAAAAACTAAAAAAATCCCGCATAAATAACTTTAATTCCATTTTGCACACAGCTCCAAAACTTTTCATAATAACAACCCTGCCTTTCTGTCACCTGCAAATTTAATTTTTACACTATCCCCTCCATCGTCAGTCCTGTTGTCTTCGGCGCGATCATCAGATAAAGCTTTTCCAACGAGATCGCTTCCTTTCGCTTTTCGCAGGGGATCCTGCTTTTCGCATACTCCCTGAATCCCTGTACCGTCCCGAAGAACTGCTGTTTCCCCCTTTCCAGATACAGGATCTTATCCGCAAGCGCCTCCACCTCATCCAGATAGTGGGAAACCATAATAACAGCCACCCCGCTTTCCCTGATCTTCCCAAGGCTGATCCACATGTTCTGTCTTGCCTCCGGGTCAAGCCCCGTGGTCAATTCATCCAATATCAAAAGCTTCGGAAGGCCCATCAGTGCAAGCAAAACGGTTAACCGCTGCCGCTCTCCCCCTGACAGTTTATGAACCGGGGTCTTTCTCTTATGGTCAAGTCCCATCTGCGTCAGCAGAAGATTCCAGTCGGCAGGCCTTTCATAAAAAGAAGCATACACTCTGCATAATTCCTCCACTCTGATTTTCAGAGGATATTCCGCCTCCTGCAATTGAACGCCCATTTCCCTGTATACTTCGCCGCGATGCCTCCAGGGATCCTTCCCGAAAACCCGGATCCATCCGCTGTCCGGCTTCCGCAGGCCTTCGATACATTCCACCGTGGAAGTCTTTCCTGAGCCGTTTTGCCCGATTACAGCCAAAATCTCTCCCGCCTCCACAGAAAACGAGACGTCCTGAACCGCGTGCAGGCTTTTATAGGACAGATTCAACTTCTCCACCAATACAACTGTCTGTGACACAATAATCCCTCCTGCCGTTTTATGATATTGCCATTTTATAGCGGAATCCGGGAACAGGCAACAGGGTTGGGGGGAGCGGCAGCCCGCCATGTGCAAGCGGTCGTATTTCCTGTCTGAAATGCACGCACATACCGCTCTATTGTGATAAAATATACCTATCCGCAAAGGGCAGAGCCATGTACCCGGAAAGGAGGTGCGCATCCCCATGAAAGTTGAATGTAAAATCAGCGCGGAATATAAAGAACCGTATGCGGTCCTTCATGTCAGTAAAATGACCGAAACCGTTGCGGAAATCATTTCCATGCTGGAAAAAGAAAACGCAAATTCCCAGACGCTGCCTGCGGCAAAGGACAGGAAAACTTATTTTCTCAAACCGCAGGATATATCTCTGATACGTGCCGAAGGCAGGGAAATTGCCTGTTACGACAGGCTCAACAACAGATACTTGTTAGACAAGCCCCTGTACGAGCTGGAAAATATACTTGACATTTCCTTTGTGCGGATTTCAAAATCAGCGATTGTCAATATCAATCAGATCAACCATGTGGAAGCGAGCTTCAACGGGACAATGGAGCTGGTAATGAAAAACGGGATAACGGATTATATTTCCAGAAGTTTTCGCAAAAGTTTTAAAGAAAGGCTGGGATTAGAATGAAGTCAATAGTCAAATTAACCGTCAAATATATTTTATACGGCATTTCTTTAGGGTGTACTTTCTTCGTGATCATGTGCCTGTCCTTCTTTATCTGGGGAGGGGAGGATTTACTTGCGGCCATTTGCCGGGATTTCGCAAGACAGTCCGCGGGCGCCATGGCTGTTGGCATTGCCTGCGGCGGCACGGCCATAGTCTATCAATTTGACCGTCCCGGCATTTTTTTTAAAATCGCCATCCATTTCTGTGTGGGAATGGGTGTTTTCTATCCTGTGGGGACATATTTAGGCTGGATTCCCTTTCATCCTGACAGAATCCTCCTGACTGTCTTACAGTTTCTGTCCTCATGCGCTGTTTTCATAGTGATCTGGTTCTGCTTCTACCTGTTTAACCGGAACGAGGCAAAAAAGATCAATCAAAGGCTGAGAGAGCTGGAACGGGATCATTCCGCGAACGAAAGCAGGCCTTAGAGCGTGTTTGAAAAATGCTTTCCCTGGCCTGTGCGTCACACTTTGTGGGATGCAAACCCTTCTGTCCCTGATGCAATTTTGATGTAATGCCGTGTTATAATGGCGTTATCCAAAACAGGAGCCCACTCTCCCGGCGGCGGGCGCAGGCCTTAACCCTGCCCTGTCGATGCCGGAACAAATGATCGGAAGGACAGAAAATGCAGACGAAGGAAGCCCGGAAATACAGCGTTCAGGAAAATCAAATAAATACCGCCGCAAAACATGTACATCCACATAACAGCACGCAAATATGCTTTGCTGGCAAAATCGCGCTCCGGACAAAAATCTCCCTGCGCATCCAAAAGTCAGTCCGCCGTCTGCTTCTGTCCCTGGCGCTGCCTGCCGCAGGATGCTGCTTCTTCCTCGCTGCCTGCGGAAACACGGCGGGCGATTCCATGGATGTAAATATGGGTAATGCGTCCCCGGACGCCATCCTGCAGGACGAAATGGATCCAGACACGCCTTTCCGGAAAGCCCCTGCAGTGGATCCCATGCTTCCCGTCGGAATACTCCGCCATAACCCTGCCCGGTTCTGCGGCCAGCAGGCTTCCTCCCCCTTCCACTCCGTACCCTATTTCCAAGATGACACAGGAAGGGGCCTTCAGAGAAAGGACGGCTTCCTCTACAGCTACTGGAATGGAGATCTGTTCCGGGGCTTCACGGATTCCGTCTGGCGCAGGAAATTACTGTTCAGTGCGGACTCTGCCCAGTCCGGCAGATTCTGCATCTATGAAGATTATATTTATTTCCTGGAAAAGCCCCATACCGCTTCCCTGACCGGGGCGGACACCTGCCTGTACCGGGTGGGGACGGACGGCGGGCAGCTGCAGCTTCTGACCTCACAGGTGCCTAATAATACGCTGGAATACTCCAGCTATAACAATTATTACTCCTCCTATGACATTGACATATACGAAGACATCATCTATCTAATGAGCGACAGCTCCTGCGAAAACATTTATTACCGGGTGGACGGGGAAACAGGCGCTGTCGTGAGGCTTGACGAATCCAAAACCCTGTATGGGCTGCTGCCGGAAGGATACAGTGCACCTTCCCTGTATCCCCACCTTCCCTCCCTGCCTTATCAGATGCGCCATTACGGATATTTGTTCCTGATGGACAAGGCAGGGGATCTTGCTGTCTTTGCCCCGGAGAGCGGCCGGCTGGAACCCATAACGCTCCTGAAAGGCATGGAGTCCCGCCAAAACCTGTTTCTCACCAATGATGCCCTGTACTATGCCGAAGAAGAATCCGGACAGACACTGGTGACCTGGTACCGCATTTCCCTGGATCACATGACACCCTACGACGATATCCTGCAGAGCGCCAACAGCCATAACAAACAGGCTGTCATCGGCAAAAACCGGGAAAAATGGATTTCCTTTTTTTCCCTGGAAGGCTGCGACGGAGCCGAAATCTTCCAGGACAAGTCTGCCGCCTATTTCGTCATAAAGGGAAACGGCCTCCTCAGCCTTTACAGAATTCCCTGGGATGGCAGCGTGGCCCGTCTCCTGTTCAACTGCCACCTAGCAGAGGAAGCCTCCTTTATCGCCCCTGCATACGGATTCCGCGATCTGTACTTTACGGACGGAAAATATTTCTACTACACGGAAAGATCAGGCTCTGCATACTGTGTCCGGCGGACAGCCCTGAACAAATCCATAAAACCTGACCCGGATATCTACATCCTCTACACCCAGGACAGGACGGCGGAGCTCTGCGTCTATGACACCCGGGAGCATAACTTTACCATACAGGCTGAAATAAGCGGTGAAGATTTCCGCTTCCCCTGCAGCACCGCCCTCACCAAGGTCCTCCTGTCGGAAGACTCGGAGGGCGCCCGGGCTGTCAATGCTTATCTGAATCAAATCTATCAAAAAACAGAGAAAAAGCTGAAGGAGTTTGAACAAACCTGGCTGGAACAAACCTGCCTTACGGGCAATGGGAGGTATCACCCCCGCCACGACGGCCTGGTAAGCTATGTCCATGTCACCGCCCGGCCCAATTACCTGGACGGACATTATCTGGGCATTACCATCACGGAGGAAAGCTACTGTTCCGGGGACGACCATCCCGGCACCTGGTCGGAGGAATACGTCTTCGACCTGATAACGGGAAAGCGTCTCGCCGTCACCGATTTCGTAGAAAACACGCCGGAGGAAATCTGTAAAATTGCCGCCGCCTATGCGGACGCAGATCACCCCGGACTGGATTTTATGGTGGATTCCGGGATGTATGAGAGCTTCCTGGAAGATTTCCGGTTCTTCCTGTCGGAGGAAGGCATAGGCTTTCATTATAATACTTACGAGCTGGGGAGCTATGCGGAAGGGAACGAAGACTACATTATCCCATTCTGGGAATTTAATCTCAAAGAAGATACCATCCACTATACCGCCGCCGAAAAAGTACAGTGGCATTACCAGGACACCCGCCTGGAGGAAGGGGAAATCCCTCCCTA
This sequence comes from uncultured Acetatifactor sp., assembly GCA_949840935.1. Lineage (GTDB taxonomy): Bacteria > Bacillota > Clostridia > Lachnospirales > Lachnospiraceae > Acetatifactor. Next base: position 73,329 of record CATKXX010000005.1, read on the forward strand.
TGCCCTGGAACTGGAACAGGCGCTGGCGGGACAGCTTCTGGCAGAACAGACGCAAAAAGGTTCTCTGCCCGCCTTCCTGGAGGAACATTCCTCCCGTTTCAGGGAGCTTTCCTTCCAGGAATCACTGACGCAGATGGCAGCGGACGGGCAGGGCGTGCTGAAGCAATATTATATATCGGGGAAAAAGCCGGATGACAAATGGCTTTATTTAGAAGACAGCCAGGATATCTGGATCCGTCAGGATTTTCAGGAACAGGGCGTCCATTACCAGCGGTTTTATCATTTCCCCCGCTGTCAGGGCGGATACGGCGCCGCCCTGGACATATGCTGGACGCCGGACAGTTCCGGCGGATTTCCCTCTCTGTCATCAGAGGATGAGTATTACTTCCTCTCCTGGGAGGGCACGGACTATCTGATCCTGCCCGGCAGGGATGAGCAGGGCAGGATCGTCAGCCTTTCCACCTGCTGCCTGCTGGAGGATGACATCTACAATGGCTGGATCCTGCGCCAGACCTGCGAAGGAAATGGGGAAATCTCCACAAGCTGCCTGTTTTACTGGATATAGCATCATTGCTCTCATTCCCGGGAGCAATGAACCGCGATAGCCTTGCTGACAAATTCAGCAGTGCCGTCCCCGCCTGCCCTGTCAATATTTCTCCGAAAACGTTCATCCTCCACATACATCTGCCCTAATCCATTCAGGATTTCATCCGTGCAGACATAGTAGTTATCGGTTATAAATTTCTGTAAGTCCGATATTTTCTTCTGTACCTCTCTGGAATCAGGAGCCAGATGCTTTAACTCTCCCAATTCCGAAAACACAGCCATAAATTCCTTTGCAATCTTGTTGTAACTGTCTTCATCCCGGGCAATGTCTTTCTGGCTGTACTCCTGATACGCCTTCGTATCGCCCCATTTTGCCTTGACTTCCGCCTTATACTTTTCAATTTCGTCCTTGCTGAAAATATCAAAATCCATTGTTTTTACTCCTTTATTTTGAATTTCACGGGCAAAGGCGATGAGCTCCCCGATGTGCTTATATTGTAATTCCAGCAATCCGATCTGTTGGGCAATCGCCTCTGACGGGTCAAAATCAGGGCTGTCAAGGATTGCTTTGATCTCCTTAAGGGGGAACTGCAATTCACGAAACAATAAAATATTCTGCAAACGGCAAAGCGCTGTATCGTCATACATGCGATAGCCTGCTTCGGTTACTTTTGTAGGCTTCAATAGCCCGATGGCATCATAGTGATGCAGCGTGCGCACGCTGACACCTGTGATTTTGCTGACCTCTCTTACTGTTCGCATAATTTACCTCCCGTGTAAGTCTATATTAATCTATGACGTTACGTCAGAGTCAACAAAATTTTTTAATCCTCCCGTTTCCTTACATCACATCGGCAGACCTACTGGAACAGTCCCCCGAATGTTTTAGACAGGGAATTCATCTTCTCACTCAGCATTTCACTGATCTCCCTTATTTTCTCCACGGCATCGTTGAGATTCTTCAGAGACTCGGTGAGCTCCTCCGTATCCAGACCCTCTATGGCCGAATTCAGCGCCTCCACATCCAGCCTGCCCAAGGCATCCGCCACCTGCTCCCATTCCACCGTCTCCAGAGATGTGTTAATATGCCCCAGGGTGTCGTTCAGGCTCTCCACGTCCAGCTGTGACACCTTTTCCACCACAGGTTCGCAGGTTTCTGCCAGCTCCCGCACCCTGCCGAACAGCAGGATACCACCTGCCAGCAGGCAGAGTGTCAGCACGGAAGAAATCATGCAGAGGATACGCGTAAGCTTAAGTTCCTTCAGCAATTGTCTTGTGCCAGGGTCTGTTGTCATATTTTCCATGGTATCATCCTTTCTTTTTACAACCTTCTTCCCGGTTGATTCACAACGAATTTCATACGTCGTGCTTCACGATTCACAGCAGTCTTCCTGCGACACGCTTCACGATTCACAACAATCTTCCGGCGACACGCTTCACGGTTCACAGCAATCTCCACGCGGTATAACCTCAGCTCATCGTGTCTGCGCTGTTTCCGCAGACGAAGCCCCGGCAAGCTCATAGTAAAAGATATACTGCTGCAGCACTCCCCGGAAGCCCAGATAACGGCGTTTGGGAAAGCCCCGCTTATAATGCGCCTGCAAAGCCTGGCTGATATGGGTATCCACAGGAAAAGCGTCCAGCTGATGCAGCCCGAAAAGACAGACACAGTCCGCTACCTTCTCTCCCACCCCATACAGCTTCAACAACTCCTCCCGGGCCTTCTTCCGGGACATCCGGCCAAGGGCCTCCAGGTCGCATGTCCCCTCCGCCACAGCCTTTGCCGCCCGCACCACATATTTACTGCGATATCCCAGATTACATTCTATCAGGGCATCCTCCGCCAGGCCTGCCAGCGCTTCCGGCAGGGGAAAGGCGTAATACCGCTCCCCATTGGGGCCGGCCAGCTTTTCCCCATAGCGCTCGCAGATGTTTTCAATACACCTGCGGATACGCACGATATTATTCTGCTGTGAGATCAGGAAGGAGACGATCATCTCCCATAAATCCTGCCGCAATATCCGGATACCGCTTCCGAATTCCGCAGCCCGTTTCAGGTAAGCGTCATCAGGAGCGATTCCACTGATATAAGAAGCATAGTCCCCCCTCAAATCAAAATAATCTTCCCAGAAATCGAAAAATTCTTCCTCGTCACAGTAAAAGACGAAATCTTCCTCCTGCTGTTCCAGCTCCAGGTACCGTCTCCCGGCAATCACACTGTAGAAGCCTTCCTCCTTTTCCTTCATCCGAAAGCACTGGCCCGACCGGCAGATCTGGGCGAGGTCAAAATTTTCCTGCTTCCGTCTTATCATATTCTGTATCCCGCCTTATCCTTTATCTTCTGAATAACAATTTGAGTTATCGGCTATACTCCGGTTTCAAAGGAGTGATTACCTTTGGGTTCTGTTTCACCCAAGCCATGGCGCAGCTACAAAGGACCGTAGTCAATCTATCGTCTATGAAGCCTTTCTCCCCATTTTCTTTCAGAAGCTGCACAAGAACTTCTGCTGTTTTCAAATCTTCTTCGTTAAACCCATTGCCTAATGGAAGATATTTCGGATAACTTCTCCCTGCGCTGTCTGTGCTTTACCATATGACGGAACAAGGTAGTCCCAAAGCGTTTGAAATGCCTTATCTTCATCCTCCTCCAGTGGGATATTGATGGGAGAAATGCCGTCATGGACAGGTTTTCCTTTGGATTCCACATTGTTTTCAATCATTGTAATACCCTTCAAATTCCAGTTTGTCTTAGTTATCCTCCGAAAACCCTGTACTTTTAAGGCGCTTTGCCTGTTAAATGCGCAAATTTTATATATGTTCCCTTATTCTTGCCCTTATAACCCGAAACAAGGGAATTTATTCATCCGAATGTTAAACTATTTTTCGGAAGATAATAGGCTCTCGGCATATGAGAGCGAAATACACCCTTCGCACAAACCTGCAGTATGTTCTCAATGTATTTCGTTCATTGGACAACCTGCTAAACCTCCAGTGTTCGCATTAATTTACTTATTTCTTGATCAAAAAACACATCCAAGGTTTCGGGAACATTACCACTGACAATCACACCTGTAAGTACACGCACCATATATTCTTCAAAAGCATTCAATAATCCCACCTCATCATTATTGAGATAATACGAAGTATGCATATCGAGATTGGTTAAATTGTAACACAGAATTTCATCTTTCCGGTTCTCAACAATAGGGTGTATGATATGATGTATAAATTCGTGTATTACAGATTCTTCTCTTAATGAACCTGAGCAAAAAATAAAATTATTATCTTTTAAGTGATAATCTGCGGAATATACGCACTTTATTGGATTAAGAACAACTTGTATATTCTGAATAGGCGACTTAAACGTTTCCTTGCAAAGTGCGAGCATATCCCCAATTCTTCCCAATTCTTTCTTGTACTTTTGATTCTGTTTTACTATCCAATCGTTTTCCCATTCTAAATAACGACGAAAGCTATTACTCTGCAAAACGAGTTTTAAGGCTTTTGGAAATTGAATAATCCAATCCCAAAACAATTGATTTCTTTCTATATCTGATATGTTTTTTGCTGACATAATACTGTTTTTATACGCATTAAAATCAACGAATTGTTCATGAGGTAAATCAATATATAAGGTCACTGTTTCCAACATAGCGGCTCTTGGCCAATATGGGTAAACTTCACATGTGTTTTGTTTCACATCAAGAAAGAAGTCACATTCCCTGTAATTAGATATGATAAAACTACGCAATTTATCTATCAGTAAAGTATCTCGTTCAATAGAATAAAAATCATATTTACACTGTAGCAGAGAAAAATAGACAGCTGAAATAGCCGGAATATTTGTAATAGAGAGTTTTTTATACTCCATTTGATAATCCCCCTTTTGAATTTTGTTTCCCTTGTTTTTGCCCTTATAAGGTGAGAGAGCAAGAGTAAACTTGTGTGAAACCGTATAAAAGGATAAGGTGAGCAAACTGCGATAAACCCTTTGTTTTCAAAGCTTTTAGAGAATTTTAATATCACACTATAATGGGTGGTAACAGTCTAAAATTTTGACGGGTTCAAATTCCAATTTGTTAAATTATCCAACACCATTATTTTACTACAACCGCACACTCAATTCCATTAAATTTTGCTTAATCTCCCATTCCCTTATAATCGGCAATCAGCATCTGCCCTGTCCGTGCCCTCTGCCCGGCATTGATTGCTCCTGCAGCTCGTCATCATGTTCAATCTCTCGTACAGTACTGTTAAATCGTGATTCATAGTCAACACCCCCGCTGCAAGCAACGGGCATCAAGCTTGTAGCGCATTTTCAGGAAAAGAAATGTGAAAATATACCATGTCAGTCCCTCAATGTTACGATCTGGGATGCCCTCCCCGGCAGCCTCTCCGAATCCGAAGCCACAAAGATGATCTTTTCCGGATCCCCCAGGATGTTCGAGAGCATGATTTCTTCCGTCCTCCTGTCCACATCTTCCGAAAGCCCCTCCAAAAACAGCAGCTCCACTCCGCTGTACAGCGCTGCGGCAATACCGATACGCTTCCGTTGTCCACCGGAGACCGTTCCGCCCCGTTTCCCCACCTGCCTTTCAATCCCCTCTTTAAATTCCGCCAGATCCGCGGCCAGATCCGTCTTTTTCAGCACCTGGTCGAAGCGCTCCCGGGAAAAAGGCTCCCCGAAACAAATACCCTCTCTGACAGAGGTATGAAAGAGTACAGGCTGGCCGGGCACATATCCGCACTTCACTTGGGGCAGACAGTCTGTACAGGCCTGAAACAGCCGCTGCAGCAGAAGGCCCCGTTCCCTCTCCTTTCCGCCCCGAAGCAGGATTGTCTCGCCCCTGTGAGCCTTCACTGTGATCTCCCGCTCCATGGGAACCGGACTTTCCACACAGATCTGCAGCTCTCCCCCGCAATACTCCGCGCTGCCCGCGTAAGCCTCGCTTCCGGATCTCTGAAGCCGTCCTGCGGATACCTCAGACTGTTTCTTCCGCCGGGCCAGCTTCCCCACCGCATCGGGCAGGGATGCGAGAAAGGCATAATAATACTCAAACATGACAAACTCTCCCACGGAAAACAGATTCCGACGGTAAAGCGGTATGGACACCAGCAATACAATCCCCATTACAAGGCCTGCGGAATTTTCCGATATGATGCTCAGAATCCTGTCCAATACACGGTCACGAATCTCACTTTCGGATCTTTGGCGACATTTTTCCGCAAAAATATTTCCCAGGCTGTCCTTCTCCGCCGCCAGCTTAAAGTACTCGATATTTCCCAGCATATTTTCCAGCCAGGTAGTAATCTCCCCTGTCGAACGGCGGGCATCCTCGCGGTTTGCCATAATGCGTCTTCCCAGGTATCTGGTCAGCGCAGCCATCCCGAACGCAGGCGCCACGCTGATAACGGCAAACACAGGATTGACATACAGCATCACAAACAGGATTCCCGCGCCCAGCGATATGGCAGGCAGCTGATAATAATATTCCATCAGCCCTGCCGCCAGATCCTCGCATTCATTGCGGAAAAAACTTATGGTTTCCCCGTATCCCATTGTATACGCGGTTCCCGGCTTTTCGCGAAAAAAATTCTCATACAGGTTCATCTTTATGTTTCTCTTTAACCGCACCTGAAGCTTCGCCGTCAGGCCTGCATTCATCTGCTTCACCATATTGATCAACAGCGGCACGGTTACATTCAGTCCGATCAGCGTGCCAAAGGAATGAATTCCCAAGGTCACCGGCTTTCCCTCCAGGAGATTGAATATATCCTTTTTGGCCAGCCCGCTGACCAGGAAACTGAAAGTATAAGTAATGATTTCCAACACGATCACGCCATAATAAAAGCATCTCTCCCCCGAAAGGGCCGTATGGTATATTGTATTCTTTTTCAAGCCGGCTCCATTCCTTTCCTGCTGCCGGACATGGCAGGCAATTGCGAAACGCTGATCCTGAAACAGGCTTTGCTCTATCCGCATAAGCCAGCCATAAGCTTTCAGGCCTTCGTAGTTATCGGTTCCAGAAAGAGCTTCCTGTGAATATGCATGTGGCTTCTGTTCTGATGGGTCACGAGGATCACCGTGGTATCTTTTAAGACCGTGTCTGCCACCCCGTCTATTATCCTGACAGTATCTTTGCTGATCGCCGCGTCAAATTCATCCGCCAGCAGGATTCCCGGCCTTCTCAGGATTGCCCCCGCCCATGCCAGAAGCTGGGCCTCATCCCGGGATACACTCCCCGGATCCAGGATTTCGTCCAGCCCATGAGGCTTAAGAGAGAGCCACTCCTCCATTTTTACCTGCCTAAGAGCCCCGCAGATTTCCTCATCCGAATACCGGCTGTCATACCTGGTCACATTGTTCCTGACAGTATCCTCCAGGATCGGATTGGCCTGCAGGATATAATAAAGGAAACGGTTGAATTCCTCCCTCCGATACTCGTCGATCCTCCTGCCGCCGATGAGGATTTCCCCCTCCCGGGGCGGATAAAATCCTGCCGCCAGCTGCAGCACTGTACTTTTCCCGCTTCCCGTCCTGCCCTGGATCATCAGATGTTCCCCGCTCCCCAGCCGGAAGCTCACGCTCCTCAACACTGACGTCCCGGGGAGATAACCAAAGGAGACATTTCGGAATTCCACGCTCCTGTCATCCCCCGGCGACAGCCCTCCCCCCGCAGTCTCACATTCTTCCGATCCATACATTTCACAGATTCGATCCATGGCTGCCAGCACCCCGGGCATCCGGGAAAATTCGTATTTCAGACTGTAAAAGGGCATGTTCAGAAGCGTGACATAGCTCAGCATGAGATAAACCTCCCCCACCGACACCCTCCCCTGATGCAGCAGATAAATCCCCAGAGCCAGCGCAATTCCCTCCCCCAGATTCAACAGGGAAAAGAAAATCACAGCCGGTATATTTCCCAGAAAGGAAGCCCTTGCATAAGCCTTTTCAAACTGCACGAACCGCTCCCGCAGCATCCTCCCCACATAGCCCTGCTTCCCCAGGCCCTGGATATCCTTCCTCGCCCCAGCCGCCCTGGAAAAGACATCCAGGACATCCGTCTCCCCCTCCCTGGCCTTTTTCCACAGAGCCGCCACCGGATTCTGCGTTCCGGTGAATATGGCCAGAATGACCAGGGTCAGGAAGGTGAAGATTACCCCCATAGGCACATATTTCAGATAAAAGAGCACAAGGATTCCCAGAACCATAAGCACGCTCTCCAGGATGTCAACTGCCATAGTGGAGAAGAACCCTGTCAGAAGGCTGACATCGCCCTCTATGCGCTCCAGAAAATCTCCCTCCTGGGACGTCTTATGACGCTGCACCCCGAATGAAAGAATTCTCTGGAATAAATCCACCCTTAGATGATCGCACAGCCTCCAGCCCAGGATTTCACTCACATAAGTGTTGCATATCCCCATGCAGCCCTTTAACAGCACCGTCACACAGTAGCCCAGGGCAAAGAATACCAGCCATGTATTGCCTTCCGTTTCCAACCGGTCAATGTAAGCGCCCAGGATTTCCGGAAGCAATAGTGATAAGCCTGTCTGGAATAATAAGAGCAGGGCTAAAACAATAAACTGCCCTTTTCTATCCAGGACAGGGGCTTTCATCTTTTTCAGAAAATCTCTGCGCCTCATGAATTCCCGATTATTAAAATCTTGCTTCATATTTTCCTCATTTCTGGTTGTTACTCAATGCGCTGCATTCAGTTTTCATTTTAAATGACGGGAATTATGATTGCAATCTACCGGATACTTCGGTAATGATTTGTAGAATTGCCATGAAAACAGCATTCAGGGCAAACAAAAAAGCTGAAGTGCACAGGACGGCCAAACCCGGCTGTCCGCGCACTCCCGCGAATCAGTTACTGTAAATTATTTTTCGGATGGCGTGGATGGAAAGGCTGTGCCTGCAGGCAAGCTCCTCCATGGAAGCGCCTTTTTGGTATTCCTCCACAATCCTCCCGTTTCTTTGCTGTAATTCTTTCCGGTAACCGGATAATTCCCCCCAGCCCTTTCGCTGCTCCCGGACTGCCGGGACATAGAGATACCCGCCCTGCAGATAATTCTGCAGCTCCCTGACCAGTCCGTCGGGAAGAATTTCCGCCGCATTTACATATTTCATATTGGCTCCTCCTGCCTGATCGTAAATCCCAAGCAGCAAAGCCTGTATCGATATTCTACTCCATGCAAACGTCACTCTCCACAGGCTTTGCATGGAGCCTCACTTGACTGCTTTTTTTCTTGTTGATGCACAATGCCCTCACCCCCTTTTCAATCTGTTTTGCAATATCCATTCCCTCAACTTGCCCTCTCTTAATCTGTCCTGCCTTATATTTTGACAGCTGACCTGCCGGAACCGTCCGCATATACCACAATCGGATCATGCTCCCTGATGTCAGGCTTATTCCATAAGAAACCGCTCTTTTGATGATAATCCTTCCCCTGATAAGTATAAGTATAAGCGACGATATAGGGAGATTCCTTCCCATACTGGACATATTTATCCAAATACACTCTTTCTACCGTCCCGTCTACCCTGGCTCCGCTTCTGAACAGTTCATCCTGCAATTGATTCTTCTGAGAGCTGACTGCTTTCAGGACAAACTGCACGATAAAAAAGACGATACCGAGCATTAAGAACGCAATCCCCAGCACAGTCGGGCCCTGAATCACCGAACTTGCCGTGGGCTGTAGTATGCCGATAAAGCACAGCACTCCAAACGCCGCAAATGCAAAACCCAGCCAGAAATAAATGATTTTCAGCAATTCCGCCATATTCCCTGGTTTACTCATACTCTTTTCCTCCTATATCAGCAAAATATATTCATAGCCGATGAAATCCTGTAAAACAGTATAACACAAAACAAGAGGGATTGGTATCCCGATTCCAAATCTTTCCCCAGGATGCTTTCCCCGGGAGCGGATATAACAACGAAAGAGTCTTCCAGCGCGAAGCACGGCAGACGCGCAGCAGTTGGATTCATGAGTGTATTTCATTCGCCGCCCGCCGGATGTCTAGTGCACTGACACGTTCATAATTTGACTAATGGCTTGCCTAAATTTCCATCTGCTACGTTGTTGTCGGTCAACGATGCCACCGCATCGCCTCCCTCCGCCGCCTTGCAGAGTGAAAATTTATTCTTCGCCATTAGTGCAAAAATGAACGTGTCAGTGCACTCCAGGCACATCCTTTCCGCTGCCGCTCATGATCTCATGGAGCATCTGCATTAAAATTCCCGCAAATTCTTCCGGGCTCTCCTGGGGCGCCGTGTGCCCCCAGCCCTCCATCAGGCGCATCTCTTTTTCCGGCGCCGTGATCACGTTAAAATAGTCCTCCGTATATTTCACCGGAGTGATCCAGTCACACGACCCCGAGATAAATCCCACAGGAACCTGATATTCCGTTCCAAAAGCGTATACGTCCTCCGTGCTGATATAATCAAAAAGCTGGCCGTTCAGCTCTATAAAATCAGAGAGGCTTCCCAGCTGCTTTCCAAACCAGAGTACATCGTACACCCCCAGGTAAGGGGAGGTCAGCGCGGTCCATATGTAATTGCTCTCCTTTTCAGGCGTGTGATAGGGCGACACATAATTTCTCAACGCCATCATATTTTCCAGGTTTGCATCCGCCTGATATCTTTCAAAAGCAGCGATCATGGGTTCCGTATCATCCCCCTTTTCCATTGCAATGGCAAGCGCATCCTCATAGGCATAAATCTCGCTTCCGGCTGCGCCCATCTGCCCCACGCCCACGTAGGCCGCCACTTTTTCCGGATGGTCTATGGCATATCTGCTTCCCACCATGGTTCCATAAGAATGTCCCACTAATATAACCTTTTGCTGTTGAAACCTGTCACAGGCATAGTCAACCAGTGCGTCCAGATCCGCCTGGGCCTGTTCAAAAGTAGCCGTTTCGTTGTAAGGATCCCTGTCCTTATTTTCATAATATGTCCTGCCGCATCCCCGCTGATTCCACGCGATCACCGTATAGCTGTCTTTGAGGTAGTCGGAAAACGCAGCGGTTTCCATTGTGTCGGGACTTGCCGGGCCGCCATGGATCCATATAATGACAGGATTATCCAAATCTTCCCCCCGGATCAGGCAGTACTGTCTCTGTCCGCATAATTCAAGGTAGACTTCTTCCTGAATTCCATTATCACCATGTACATAACCCCTGATCGCATTAACGTTCCTGACCCCCGTAATGACCGTGATCAGGCCAAAAACAGCCGTCAGAAGAATCGTGGGGACAATACGGACAATCCGAAGGATAAGTCCCCTCTTTTTCCCGGGGCCTGAAACTTCCCTTCTGTGCGACAAATGGATTCCGATATGTCCAATGCCCAACAGGATTGTCGCAAAAAGCAGGAAAAAATTCCCGCCGTAAATCCCCAGGAAGAAAAAGGCCGCAACCGGCAGGCTCGCCCCGGCAACCGGGATTCCGAGAAAAGAAGAATAAAAATCCGCCATGGTCTGCCCGCTGCGAAAGTACCTGATCCAATAACCCTCATAGAGCAACATTGCCGACACGGCAAGCAGAAGCCATGCTGTCCAGGGATTCGGTTCCCGCAGATTAAAATCAGTGAATGACAATGATATGACACAGACCAGTACTTCCCCAACCCTTTCAAACAGCAATAATATTTTATTTTCCCCTGAGGCATATTTCTCATAGTCCTTCGGTTTATGCCTCGTCCAGATCATGTTGGGAATAAACAGCATGATCAGAAAAATCAGGCTTACATATGAAAATCCAAAATGAATCATCTTTATCCTCCGTCCCGTAATATATTCCTGACTGTCTGTTCCAATTCGGCATCGGGCAAATCATACGGAAATGGATCCGCATCTTCATATGGCCCCTCCTTCCGTTTTGAAAATTCCAAAATAAGATAAGGCTTTTCCGAAAAGTATATCCTGTCCACTCGTATATACTCGTTTCCCATTTTCCAGATATGCTGCCAGATTTTTTCAGACAGATAAGAACCGTCCGTTGATACCCATGTTTTTGTTTCACAGCAATCATCAATTAATTCTGCGCCATACTTCTGTAATATCTTTTCCACAGAATAAATCCGTGCAAGGAATTCTGCTTTATCGATGCAGGAATACGGCCGCTGACATTCTTTCAAATCGCATCACCAGCTTTCTTAATTTATATACAGCGCATGCAGACACATTCTATCTAATGCCTTACCGAGAAATAATTGATCAATATATCCTTGATATGGCTGTAGCGCCTGGCATAGGAATTTTCCACCCGGATGATCTGCATATTATGGGCCTTGCAGATTTCGTTCTTCTTCCGATCCCGGTTCCTCACCACCTCATCCTCGAAATGCTCCTTTCCGTCCAGCTCGATTGCCAGTACCGGAATATCCGCCTGCCCCTGACGCTCGTACACCACAAAATCAAAACGCCCCGAGTAAAACAGGTCGCTGTAATTCACATTCTCTTCAAAGACCTGGGAAATGGCCACCTCCTTCTTCACATCATAGCGGTTCTGGGACAGCCATATATTCTCCAGGGCGTGGTTCAGGTTCGCCATAAAGGCATCCTCCGTGGCGGTGCTGAAGGGCTTCACGCCCAGCGCCCTGGAATTGGCATTCCTTTTGGTAACCACGGATTCCCCGTTCTTTTTCACATACTCCACAAGCTCGAACAGGTCATCCTCCCCGCCCCTCTGGTGCAGGCGCGTGAGATTCTCATAATCCGAGAGCACGACCAGCTTCTCCCTGGCCCGGGAGGTGGCCACATTGATCAGCTCTTTATTGTTTTTCAGCCACTCATACGTACCCGCCCGGGTCTGGTCGGTGATCGCCGTGGAGAAGAGCACCACATCCTTCTCATCCCCCTGGAAGGCGTGAACCGTGCCGCACGCCACGTTCTGCAGCCCCTCCTTCTGCAGGGCATCCTCGATCAGCTTCCTCTGGTTTACAAAGGGTGTGATGACCCCCACCGCCTTGTCCTGATTTTCCCGGGCATACCGGATGATTTCCTGCACCTCCCGGTCAGCCGTGTTCCTGACCTGATTGTCGCTGCTCTTTACGTCCAGATACACCAGCGGCCGGGGTTCGGCGCTCTGAGAACAGATATTCAGCTTTGAATTGTAATACTTCCGGTTATTAAATTCTATGATCTTCCGGTTACAGCGGTAGTGATTGTGCAAAAGCACCTCGTCGCTGACCGCGTCGCAGGCCAGGAATGTCTTATAAATGGAATTTTTCCGATAATCGTACTCCTCCGCCACCTGATACCGCTTCCGCAGCTTCTGGTTTGCCATTTCATCCAACAGGATCACCGGGTTCAGCTGCTGCGGGTCGCCCACCAGCATCAGGTTCTCCCCCCGGATCACCGGCACCAGGGATACCGCCGTATTGCACTGGCTGGCCTCGTCGATAATGGTCATGTCAAACATGGGCTCCGGCTCCCCCAGCTTATGAGCGGAGATGCAGGTGGTGATCATCACCGGGAAAATCTTCTGCAGCTTCTTCACGTTCTCTGTCCGGCTGAGATATTTGCTGAGACTGACGGCCTGCTTCTCCCCCTCTTCCTCAAAGATAATGTGCCGCAGCTCCTGATACTTCTCCTCGTCCAGCCTCTTGATATAACGGGCGGAGGTATAAAAGAGATACTTATATAATTCATCCAGATCATCGTCCAGCAGCGCAAGAGCTTCCCTGTCCGTAACCTCCCCCAGGGCGCCGAGCTTCTTTTTGACCCGCTCCAGCTGCCTGCCCTGGAGATCCGCCTGAAAGGGAACCATCTCCAGAGAGGCCCTGACCCTGCCCTGGTATTCCAGCATCCTGTCCAGGGTCTCCCGCCGCTCCTTCAGATCCAGCACATCCTCGTATTTTTTCAGCAGATTGGACAGCGTTTTCGCCCGCGCCGTCCGGTCGCCCTTATTTCTGTCCAATGTAGACTCAAAGACGGTGATTTCCTGCGCCTGCAGGTACACTCTTTTGATATAGGCCGCCGCTTCCTTCACCTTGTCCATGTTGCCCACACGCAGCACGGGAAAAAGGATCCTCCTCCCTCTGTATTCCATGGTAAGCAGCTTCTCAAACACACTGTTGATGGGATGATTGTTATAAGAGGCAAAGAGAACCGTCCTCTCGTTAAAAAAGGCTGTCACTATGGTATTGATAATGGTGTTTGTCTTGCCCGTCCCGGGCGGCCCCTGGATGTACGCCACCGGATATTTCATGGCGTTGTTTATGGCCAGGAGCTGATCCAGGTTAATCCTCCTGTCAATCAGGGTAATGGGATACTCTTTGCGCCGGATGGGGCGGCTCAGAAGATCCCCGAAAAAGGCCTTTATGGGCACGGCAGCCTTGCCCGCATTATATCTGTCCATGACCGCCCGGTATTCCCTGTGCAGATCCAGCACCACTTCCATCCCCAGGCCGATCACATAGGGCATATCGTCCACCCCCGTGACCTGCTTCGTGTGGGCCGTCACACAATCCCTGATCCGCTCCTGATTCGCCTCAAAATCCTTTAAAAGCTCATACTCCTCCGCGTCCAGGTATTTCCGGATACTCTCTTTCGTATCCCCCATAATAAACTCTGTGCATATGGTAATCTCATCATCCGGCCGCAGGAGCCTGTTTTTTACATCCAGCTGCAGCCTCCGGTAAGCCAGCACATACAGGCCCCTGTTCGTATGGATGCTTAAGACATTCATGGCCAGCTGTTGGATCACCAGCTTCCCGTCCCTGCGCTCCCGCTCCTCCATCTTATACTGGAAGTGCTTCACAATGGCCTGGAACTGCGCCGCCGTAAGCTGGTAACTCTCCCCCTGGAAGCTCTCCCTGTCCAGGAACTGTACCAGCTCGAAATTGGAATAATAGGGGGTGGTGTCCATGCGGTTACACATCTCCAGATAATTCAGGATCTTCAGATTGGCCACATTCTCAAACAGCGGCTTATATTTATGGGGATTCAGATAAATGTCCTGCACCAGATCCTGGTTTACCGGACAGTAAGAGCCCTCGACAATCTGCGAGGATAAAATGGAATCTATATAGATGGTATCGTAGGAATCCGTCGTGTACCTGCCCAGATGCAGGCCGTCAACAGAGAGCGTCCGCCTGGCCGCATTCAGATTGCGGATCCCTATCCAGTATTTCGTGATCTGTTCTTCCCTGTTTTTATATTCGATCTTCAGCCATTTCCCCTCGTGGACGGCCCTGAAGATATCGTGGTGTATGCTGTTCATATCGGCTCCCTTTCCTTCCATTACAGACTATCACTTTTTGCTTCTGTCGTAAATATGGAAGCGCGATACAAACATAAAATAACCTTCTTCTGGTCAGAAATCCAGCTCTGCCAGATTCATGGAAAATCCTGGGAAGATTCCCACCGGAATATCATCGGTAAAAGAATATTCTTCCATGTCATTGTTGAAAAAAGTATACACCAGTACCACATCCTTTCTCGGGTCTGCGATCCAATATTCCCGGACGCCTGCGGAACGGTATTTAAACAGCTTTATATTATAGTCCATACGGACGCTTCCGGCGGAAACCACCTCAATGATCCAGTCAGGTGCACCGTCACAGCCCTTATCATTCAGTTTTTCAGGATCGCAGACGACACTGATATCCGGCTCCACATAATTCCTGTCGTCCCGGTTCAGAAAAACCGCAAAAGGGGCGATATATGGTCTGCAGGAACCGCCCTGATCTCTGATGTATTCCCGAATGACCGCAAATAATTCCCCTGCTATTTCCTGATGCCTGCGGCTGGGAGGCGCCATGCCATATATTTTTCCATCAACCAACTCCGCCCGCGTCCCATCCGGAAGGGCATAGATATCATCAACCGTATAAATCCTTTCCTGAAGCAGCGGCATAAAATATTTCTCCTTCTTACAAATAATATGTCTGCATTTGAATGATATCATGAAAACAATATTCACGCAATAAAAAACGCTTCAGCACTCTCAATTTACCTAATATCTTTCCCTTGTAATTTGCCAGCGCAAATGATAAAATTTAAGCCTTGAAAACAAAGGAAACTTACAAAAACCATCATTTGAAATTGAGGAGGCCACTATGAAGTTAAGTCATTCGGTAAGCGGAGCTGTCAGGCAATTTTCCTATTGGATCGCAAACGGAACCGTTGGTCATCCACTGTTAGAGGGTATTGATTATTTTGACGAATTCAGGGAAAGCCCAAGCTTGCTCGAGACAGTGTACGCCATTTTTATGAACAACCTTGAGGTCAACGAAAACGGCGAAGTCCTGAATGCGAAATATGCGGAACAGAGAGCCGCCCAGTACATAAAGCAGTGGTGTGTGAAAGAGTATACGGCTGACCCTTCTTTCGCTGGCTCAGAGGAAACGGAATTATATTGAAACAGACGTGGCTCTTTTCTGATCCTGCACAGTCAGCTCCATGTAGGCGGGCTCATCTCCGCAGTTTCTTTCATCCCGATTTCTTTCCTCATCCTGCCATGGTGGATAAACAGATGTTTCCTGTACCCCTGGCACAGCTTTCAGTTCCATAAGGAGCTTTCGGTGTGCCGTTGTGTCGGCACACTGATATATTCCCTTTTCTTTGGGAGTATGGCTTTCATTATGCCACTGTCCGCCTTTACCTTCAACTTCTGTTTCAGGAATATTTTTTAATTCTTATCTATTTCATGGAAAAATATAATAGAAAATATCAGATGTGATACCTTAAATTTGATAGGAATATCTGTATTATCACGGAACCCCCTAACTTTTGCTCACATATCCCAGAGTGTCAGCTGCTCCTGCCTTAACGATTCGGCCTTCCTCTCCAAAATGTTATCCCCTTCCGCCACCCTCCCGCACAGAAGGGGAGAATTCACGTCATACAGCCTGCTTTTCTCCAAAACCCTGTTCAGGCTGGCATTGGCATAGCAATACAGGCACCCGTTTTTGCAGGTGTCATAGGCTCCAACGTCCACGCTTTCCACACAGCCGCATTCCTTTCTCTGATTCCTGTCCCTGCCCGCCTGAATCCGATATCCGGCAAGCCTCTCTATGAGCTCCCGGTCAATGCAGCTGTTATGCTCTATGCCGCAGGCTGCCAGGTCTATGGCTTCCGCGCAGGACACGGCTTTCATACCGCATCCCTCCGCTATGACGGCAAGCTCCCCGGCAAACGCTACAAGCTCCTCCCCGGTCAGGGAAATCCTTTGCAGCGTCTCCATATTTTTCCGTATCTTCGCATACATGTCCACGAAGCTGACCACACACTTCAGGGTGTATCCCCGAAGCTGCCCCGCGATCTGTTCAAAAGCTCTTAAATGATATTCGGGCGTGTACTGACCGTTGAAAAGAATGGGGTCGTACCTCCAGATCACCCTCTCTCTGCCAATCCTGCGGGATAATTCCTGGAAAACAGGAATCATCACCTGCTTTTTATGAGGGACATTCCGCTCCATGTCGCTTCCATACCCGGTGAGAGTAAACTGGAAATAAAAGGGATAAGGTTCCAGCTCCTTAAGCCTCGCCAGCATGGGGGCGGGATTTTTCGTCCAGAATACGATACAGTCCACCACCTCGGGAGATAACGGGATCCTGCTGACCTGGCGGGCGTTCATGGGATTGCGGACATAGCAGTACCCCTCCTTGAGCCGGTGGAAAAACCACTCGGAATAATAGTTGGGGATATCCGTCCTGCGGCTGGCGCTTATGATCATGATCAACCTCATTTCCGGGCTGCGCAAGTCTCCTTCCCGTTTCGGGAAATTCGCTCTCAGAGATGTGCCAGCTCAATCCTCAGCACATGTACCCTGTCGTCATACTGGCAGCTCACATTTTGAATATAGGGAATCAGCGCGTTGACTTCCATCACAAAGGCTCCCCGGTCGGTCACATAAGGGGCGCCGTCCATCAGGTTCTCCTGCCCGTTTACCAGCAGATGGGTTCTGCCGGCTTCCGCCACGATCGTGTTCTCACCGGAAGAAACCGTCAGTCTGCCTTTTTCCCTGTCAAACTCATAATTAAACAGCTCCCTGTCCTTCCAGGTTGACAGCATCCTGTCCAGAATGATCAGCACGGAGCCCCACACGCTCCCGTTTTTATTGACGCTGGGCACACCGCCGTTGTCCGGCTCCTGCCCCCGGATCAGAATCTTACAATAATCCTGCTCCGGCGCCTGATACTTCAACGCATCCGCCGCGGGGATGGCAGGAAACGCATCCCTTCTCTCCGGTACCTTCTCCGGGTATTCGGCATACCATACATTGGGCGGATTCAGGCTTATGGGCGCTCTCTCCACCGCCACGCTTTCCCAGGATATTACCTCCGGGGCCGCTCCCTCCATCACAGCCCGCACCGTCACACTCCCCTGGCGGAAGGTGGATCGCAGGAACACTCTGTTAATCCCGCATTCCGCATAGACATAGGATTTGTGGATCACACTGTCCTCCCTGCCGTAACCGTTGAAGCGGCCGCTGTTGTAGCCGCCCAGAAACTCTGCCTCCCCTTCCGTCTCAAAATCAATGCGGCTGTCGCACAGGGGACAGATCCTGCCCTCCCTGTCCATTACCTCCACATCCAGATAGGCAATGTCCGCCCCGTCCGCCAGAAACCCCCGGGGAGAGGTATGCAGGGTAAGCCGCAGCTTCGCGGGAGATCCCACGGTGTAAAGCACATCCCTTGCCGCCTCCCGGCCCCGGGAGTCAAAGCCCACGGCCTCGACACGATCCGGTTCACAGGAGTCTGTTCCCGCTGTTCTTCCGGTGACGTCAATATTTTCAAAGGGGAACAGGAAGCTGTTCACCGTCTTTTCGCTGACGCCCGCCTTTTCCCCGTTGATCCACAGCTCCATGCGCAGAATGTCATAGCTTCCCGCCACATACACCGTCTTCTTCTCCGGCTCCCTGTACGCATACTCTCCGGTCTCCTCCCAGTATTCTCCATTGAAAGCTTTTAACGGATAACGATAATTATCCTTCTCCCTTGGAGGATAATTCCAGTGGCCGATAATCTTCACCATGGGCGTTTCCGACTGCATCACCTGATAGAGACAGTAATTCTGCTTCCGGATACGCACCGGATCCACCCTGCCGCTCATGCGGCCGTTCTCCGACCAGGACTGCCTGCCGTGCTGGGCGGAATCCGTCCAGCAGAGCGCTGCCGCCGCGCTGTACATATCCTTCCCGGAAGCGCCGCCGATGCGGTCATGGAAGAATTCCGCATATCCGCCCGCCTCCGCCAGAGCCAGCTCCTCCATGGTCAGATCCCAGAAATCCCGGCCCACCTGCTTTTTCCCTCCCTTTCCGATATAGCGGTTGGGGTAGTCAAAATCCGGCGGCGTAAAGTCGTCCCAAATCCTTCTGGGAGCCTCTTCCCTGCTGTACTCCGTCTCCGTGATGGGGCCGTGCTCTGCCAGAAAGCGTGCCGCGTGGCGGTTCAGCATGGTTCCCACATACTCCGACTCCGCCACGACATCCTCCGTATTGATGGTGCGGCAGCCCATAAAACGTCCGCCCCGGGGATCCAGCAGACGCTTCAGCTTCGTCATCTCCCTCATATGCTCCCTGCTGATGCTGTTATTACCCGCCTCCCAGAACAGAATGGAAGGGTGGTTGCGGAAAGCGATGATGATGTCCCTCATCAGCTCCACTCTCTGATCCCACTGCCGGCCGAAATTTTCCGCCTCCTTATCCCCGGCAGGCTGAGTGCATACCACGCCGTGTCGGTCACAGCTTCGGATATCCGGCAGTGAAGCCGCCACATGCATCCAGCGGATGTGGTTGGAATTGCTCTCCCGCAGCCACATCATATCCTGATCCTTCAGCCATTCCGGCGCCACACCCAGAGCTGCCCATTCGTTGGCGGCACGCTGGGCATAGCCCGTCAGCCACACGGCCCGGCCGTTGATCACGATCCCCCTGTCCCGGTCATATTCCACCTTCCGGAAGCCCGTCTCGATGATCTCCTCATCCACCGCTTCCCCCTGGATCAGAAGCTCCACCCTGACCCGGTACAAATAGGGATCCCGGATATCCCAGAACCGCAGGGAAAGCTCCTCCGACACGGCCTCCATCCTCTCTGTCCGCACAGAATCCGCAGCGGTGGGGCATACCTCCTCCTCCCCTGCAGGCACATAATGGCTCCTGCCATCCTCCAGGATCTCCTCCCGGTAAGCATCCCGGGGTGTAATAGACAGAGGCGCATCCACCCGGCCTCCCGCCGGAAGCGTACCCTGCTCCGACAGAAAAGTATGTATGCGTGTACCGTCCAGCTGCTCCAGGGAAACCCTTAAAGCGGCGCTCACCGCCTCCTCACTCTCGTTTCGCAGCTCCGCCTCCACATGGACGCGGACGGTTCCCTTTTCTAAGTCATAGTCGCTGCCATACACATATGTGCCCCTGGTCTGCAGATTGCTGTACAGGGGCAGGGTCAGATAGGTTCCGGGCTTTACATGCAGGTATACCGGACGGGTAATCCCTCCCAGGGAAGGATTAAAGTCATTGCAATTCCAGAAAAAGCCCACCCCCTGCCTGTCCTCCGGCACCGCTTCCTCCTGGGCCAGCAGATAGGAGCCCGGCTCCACTCCCGGCACATTGGGCGTCTCCGCAATACAGAAGGGAATATTCCGGGTAGCCGTATTATCCGTTACCAGGGCGATCAGATTCTCCCCCTGGAAATCCACATAGGAAGTGATGTCGAAGCCAAAAGGCGCCACCCCGGCCTCATAGTATCCCGCCATCCTGCCGTTTACATAGAGGTAACAGGTCTGGCGCAGCCCCTCGAATTCCAGAAGGATTTTGCTGTCCTTCCGCTCCTGTTTTAGGGAAAATGTCTTCCGGTAGAAGGCGCAGGTACGTTTCTGTCCGCTTCCCGCATCCTGGATGGGCGCCACAAAGAGATCCGCGTCATTAAAAGTATGGGGCAGCGTCACCTCCTGCCAGCCCTGCTCCTCATAATCCTTTTCATAAAAATACCGCCCGCAGCTGTCCCGGTGCTTCTCCAGCGCTTCCCTCATGGGGAATGCGTCCGCCAGCAGGAAATGCCAGCAGTAATTAAAATTATATTTCATGTCCTGTCTCCTCCCGTTTTAAAAAAATTGGAATTGTCCCCCAGCCCTTTTTGTGTTATTCTCATTTGTAGACAAAAGAAACCAAAGCATTTCCCCGAGATTCCATGCGGGGAAATGCTTTTCAAACGTCCTCCCGGACGAAACCGGGAAATTGTAAAATGGAGCTTCCTATAAACATAATTTTTCCCATAGAAATCATTGGCACCGTGGCCTTTGCCTCCTCCGGGGCCATGGTCGCGGTGCGCAAAAAGCTGGATCTTTTCGGCATCATCGTCCTTGGCGTCATTACCGCCGTGGGCGGAGGCATGATGCGGGATCTGTTGATCGGCTGTATCCCGCCCAATATGTTTCGCAATCCGGTCTATGTCTTCGCCGCCTTTCTGACTACACTGGCGCTGTTTATACTGTTCCGCTGTCGTCCTTTCCTGCTGGAAGGCAAATACATGGAAGGCTATGAAAAGGTCATGAATATTCTGGACGCCATTGGCCTGGGCGCGTTTACCGTCACAGGCGTTGATACCGGCGTAGAGGCAGGCTACGGCGATTACCATTTCCTGATCATCTTTCTGGGCGTCATCACAGGCATCGGAGGAGGTATCCTGCGGGATATTATGGCGAGAGAAACCCCCTTTGTCCTGAAAAAGCATGTATACGCCTGTGCCTCCATTTCCGGCGCATGCCTGTATGTCCTGCTCCTGCAGTTCACACGTCCCGATTTTGCCATGCTGCCCGGCGCTCTGCTGGTGATCGCGATCCGAATCCTTGCCAGCCATTACCGCTGGAATCTGCCGGGTATCCCCACGGACGACATAAAATAGCCGTCTTTGTACTATTTCGGTATGTCCATGCCGCAGGCAGCCGCCGTCTCGATCAGACGCCTGTCGTTTGTCACCGCGTCATAAAACCGGAACCCGCCGGAGAAATTATAAGCCTCAAAGCCGTTTCCTTCCAAAATCCGACAGGCAATATAACTGCGCAGGCCGCTCTGGCAGATGACATACACCGGCTTCCCGGAGTCAATCTCCTCCAGCCTCTCCCGGAGCTCATCAACCGGAATGTT
Source organism: uncultured Acetatifactor sp. (assembly GCA_949840935.1). Lineage (GTDB taxonomy): Bacteria > Bacillota > Clostridia > Lachnospirales > Lachnospiraceae > Acetatifactor. The sequence goes on from CATKXX010000005.1 coordinate 94,972, forward strand.
CCGAAATCCCTCCATATGTCCGCTCTCATATTCTCTCACCGTCCTGACATCTAAAAGGGTCACACTGCCGTCACGGGGAAGCTTCTCCACATCCTCCAGGCGCCACTGTCTGAGCCTTCCCGCGGCGATGTTGTCGATCATAAAGCCCGCCATATTTACGGGATCCTTCGCGGAAGAATAAGGAGGCGCATAGGCCAGATCCAGATCCTTCAGCTGATCAGCCTTCATGCCTGCGTAAATGGCGGCAGCCAGCACGTCAATGCGTTTGTCCACTCCCTCATACCCCACGATCTGCGCTCCCAGCAGACGATACGTTTCTCTCTCGAAGACCACCTTCATAGTCATGACCCTGCCACCGGGGTAGTAGCCAGCGTGGCTCATGGGGGAAAGGATCACGGCGTCCGCATCCAGCCCCGCTTTTTTCGCATTGGTCTCGTTAAGCCCGGTAACGGCCGCCGTCATGTCAAAAACTTTAAGGACGGAACTGCCCGTGCTTCCCCGATAACGGCTGTCCCCGCCGCAGATATTGTCGGCGATAATACGCCCCTGCTTGTTGGCGGGGCCTGCAAGGGAGATCAGGGCATCCTCCCCGGTGACGTAATGCTTTACCTGCACCGCATCCCCGGCGGCATAGATATCCGGAACAGAGGTCTCCATCCGGTCATTGACCACAATACTTCCCTTGATGCCAAGCGAAAGCCCTGCTTCCCTGGCCAGATGGGTGTCCGGTGTTACGCCGATCGCCAGCACCACCATATCTGCATGAAGGGGCTCCTCCCCTTTCAGCAGGACATCCACCCCGCCGTTTTTCTCCTCAAATCCCTCCACAGTATGCCCCAGCTCCAGCCTTACGCCATGCCTGCGCACCGCACCGTGGATAAAAGATGCCATATCTCTGTCAAAGGGATTCATCAACTGTCCGGGCCGCTGGACGATTGTCACATCCATGCCAAGCTCCCGCAGGTTTTCTGCCAGCTCCAGGCCGATGAAGCCTCCCCCTGCCAGAACAGCAGACCGGGGACAGTTATGACGAATGTATTCCCTTATGCGGAAGGTGTCCTCCACCGTCCGCAGAGTGAACAGCTTATCCATACCCGTGCCGGGCAGCCGGGGCTGGGCCGGCTTTGCACCGGGAGCAAGTATCAGTTTGTCATAACTTTCCTCAAATTCTTTTCCCGACTCCAGATTTTGAACCGAAACCACCTTTCTGTCGGGGTGTATCGCTGTGACTTCATGGTGCACCTTCACATCGATTCGGAATCTGGAGAAAAAGTTTTCCGGCGTCTGAAGCGTCAGCGCCTCCGGATCGGAAATCACGTCTCCGATATAATAGGGCAGGCCGCAGTTTGCATAGGAAATATAACCTGACCGCTCAAACACCACGATCTGCGCCTGTTCGTCCAACCTGCGGATTCTTGCCGCGGCGGTGGCTCCCGCAGCCACGCCTCCAATAATAACTACCTTCATAGATTTACTCCTCCCATATAAAAAATAATAAGCGCAGCCAAAAAGAGGACATTGCTCACTGTAAAGACCACAAGGTATGCCCCCTTCCGGTTCCCCTCCTCCTTTGCCACCTGCTTATAAGAGATCAGGCTGGCCATGGAGGCGATCAGCGTCCCTAATCCGCCCAGATTCACCCCTATCACAAGCTGCTCGTAATTCTGCGTAAACCCGGACAAAAGGAGCGCCGCGGGGACGTTGCTGATGAGCTGGCTGGCAGCGATGGATACATAGGCTTCCCTGCCCTCCACAACCTTCTGCAGGAAATCACAAAAGGCGGGAATCCGTCCGATATTCCCGATAAACACGAAAAAACCTACGAAAGTAAACAGCAGGGAATAATCCACCTTTCCCAATACCTCCCTGTCCATCAGAAGGATCGTCCCAAAGACAATTCCCAGCATGGCCTGCCATGGCAGCACGTGCACCACCGTAAGCAGGCACAGCAGGAACAGCGCCATATAAACCCACAGAGTCCTGAACACGGCCCGAAGGCAAAAGGGCTCCCCGTCCTGCCCTCCGGCGTCCCAGATACCGGGCTTCCACCCGCCGGAACATCTCTTTCCCAAAAACAGCCCCCAGATTACCAGAAGAAACAGGGAAAACAAAGCATAGGGCAGCATCAGCAGCAGGAAGCTGCCCATGGACATTCCCGCCCTGCCATAGAGATACAGGTTCTGGGGATTCCCTATGGGCGTCAGCATACTGCCCAGGTTGGCGGCAATGGTCTGCATCGCCACCAGGGGCAGCGCCAGCCTGCGCCTTTGTTCCTCCTCCAGCATCCCCAGCACCGTAAAGGTAAACGGTACAAAGGTGATCAGCGCCACATCATTGGTGATCAGCATACTGGAGAAAAAGCACAGCAGCATCAATACCTGTACGAGGCTGCCAATGCCCCTCACCCTCCCCAGAAGCCTCCCGGCAATCTGTCGGAAAACCCCCAGCTTCTGCAGCCCTGCCATAACGCACATGAGACAGAATAAAATTGCCAGAGTCCGGAAATCTATGTACCTCGGATACTCCCTGTCCGGCGGAACCATACACGCCGATACAACTGCCAGCAACAGCGCCGCGCACAGTACTGCTTCTTTTTTGATAAATGCCGCTATATTTTCCATCCTGTCCCCTGCCCTCTTTTATTCCTGCGTCAGTCACACATTCCCCACATACACCTTTTCCAGATATTTTTCCGCCCTCCGGGCAAGAAGGTACAGCCGCTCCACATCCGTGGCCTCTCTGTCTCCCATGCGGTAACGGGGAAAGAAGCGGGTAATATGAAGAGGAATCGCCGGGTTTAATGAGGCGATCCATTTCGCCTGGGCCTCCATCTCTTCGGGAGAATCGTTTTCCCCGGGCACCACCAACGTGGTCAGCTCCACATGGCAGCTTTCCGCCGCCCTGGCGATAAAGGCCCTGACCGTCTCCAGATCCCCGCCAAGCTTCCGGTAATATTCCCGGCGGAACCCTTTCAGGTCGATGTTCATGGCGTCCACCCAGGGAAGCAGCTCCTCCAGTACCTCCCGGGAGGCAGTGCCGTTGGTCACAAGCACATTCACCATGTCATACTCCCTCACCAGCCGTGCCGTGTCGCGGACAAATTCCCAGCCTACCAGAGGTTCGTTATAAGTATAGGCCACTCCCACATTCCCGGCCTTTTTCCGTTCCTTCCATGCCAGCGCCGTATCCGCCAGCTGTCCGGGAGAGACGTATTCCGCGCCGGAGGCCTCCCTGTCCGCCATGGAAATCTCGTGATTTTGACAGAAAGGGCACCTTAAATTACAGCCATAGCTCCCCACGGACAAGATCCGGCTTCCGGGATGGAAATCATAAAGCGGCTTCTTTTCAATGGGATCCAGCGCCATGGCGGTGACCATCCCGTAATTTTCACAGACGATTTCCCCTCCCACGTTTTTCCTGGCCCCGCACAAGCCCGTCTGTCCGGGTTCCAGCGCGCAGTGATGTATGCATACCTGGCAGATTGTTTTCATAGGCTGATCTCGCTCCTGTCTTCCGTCAAAGTCCATTCTGCAAGCCCCGGGGCTCGTGCCGTATTACCTCAAAGCGTTCCAATTCCACGCTCTCATGGGCCTTGATCCCCGCCTTCTGCTTCGCTATGGCAATCTGCTGCTCCACGGTGTCCACGCCTTCCAGGTTAGGCAGCAGCAGCCCCCGCCTTTGGCCCTTTGTCACAATGACCCCGTACCGCGCTGGATCCAGCTCCCCGGGGGAAGAAATCCGCTCTGTCTCCCCCAATACGTCAACGCTGATGGCCAGGCGCTCCACCTCCCAGGGCTTCACAGGAGAGAATCTGGGATCCTCCGAGCAGGCGCTGACGGCATTGTGCATAATCTCCTCCGCCAGGCATCCCCGAACCGCCTGGATGGTGCCGATGCAGCCCCTGAGCCTTCCGTCCTCCTTCAGGGACACAAAGGTGCCGGCCTTTAAACGGTACAATTCCTCCGGCAGCCCCTCCGGAATCCCGGGAAGCTCCCCCGTTTCCACAAACATCTCGATGGTATCTCTTGCCAGACTCACATAAGGATCTTCCCGTTCCCGCAGGGCAAGGAGCCGCCTCCGCTCCTTCTCCTCGTACTGCTCCAGGAAATTCCGCGTCCCGTCCCCGCCCCGGGGCCGATAGGCGCAGACGCCGTATCCCACTCCAAAAGGCCCCTCATAGGAAAGTTTCTCCGCCTCCACGGCAATCCGGTCAAAGGCTCCCGCCAGAATGGTAAAGGAGCGGTGCCCACATTCCGCCGCCTTCTCACAGAATTCTTCCGAAAATTCAAACAATTCCCCGAAATCGCCCCGGCCCATCACCTCCATGATCCGCGCGTCATAAGCAGGCCCTTCCTCCTGATAACCGTAGGGGCCGTCCTCTTTCAGCTTATGGGACAAGTCGCCGCTGGCAATCACTGCCGTATTCCGCCCAAGGGCCCGGGCCACATCCCTGATACACTGTCCCAGGCGGTAGTGGGCCACCAGGGGCAGGCCCGACAGGCCGATTCTTACCAGCCGATATCCCGTCCAGTACCGGTTCACAAAGTACAGGGGCACCATGGTGCCGTGATCCAGCTTCCGCTCCCGCTCTCCCAGGGTTCCCGCCTGTATGCCGGCTTCCTCCGCGGCCCTGCACAGCGCCCGGACAAATTCCGTGTCGTAGGCGGCTTCCATGGAGACCTGCCCGGCGCCAAACTGCCCGAAATCCCCCCTTGCCCCCTGCCCCGGGGATATGTGGAAATAGTCCGCATACATCGTCTGGTGAGGGGACAGAAGCACAATGGTCTCCGGCTGTATGCGGCCTATGGCCTCTGCCGCCCTTTGGTATGCGTCAATCGTCCCCTGGATTATCTTTTCCTCGCCCCTGCCCACAGCAGGTATGATGAGCGGCGGATGAGGCACCATGAACCCGGCTGAAATTCCCATAATAATCCTCCTCTGTTTCCCTGTCTCCCGCAATGCCGCTACCCGGCAAAACTCCTTAAGTATATCACATTCCTGTCGGGATCATAAAAGCTCATGTTTACGGCGCCCCACGGGCGTTTCGTTGGTTTTTCAATCATCTCCGCCCCTAATCGCAAAACCTTCTGATATTCCTTTTCCATATCGTCCACGGTAAACGCGATACATATATTTTGATTATCATTATTTTTTACGGAACCGTCATTGTAAATGGTCAGCATTGTCTCTTCCGCGATAATCGTCTGGTGCACTTCATCATTGCTGCCATTATCTGTCTCAAGCAGGGCCTTGTAAAAATCAGCCAATGCAACAACATCATTTGTCAATAATCCAACCTCACCTAATCGCATAGATACCTCCCTGTTTCTGCCTCCCTGACAGCCTCAGCGCCTGCCGCCTGGAAAAAGCAATCTGTTTCATACAGTATACCGTGAAATTTCCTGAATGACAACACATATCTTATAATTCGTTAATCGTTACAGTGATCGCCATGTTGCGGATGCGCTTTGCCGGGGCATGAACCGCGGCGATAACGGCAACGATGGAAAACACAAGAATCATTGCAAGTAAATCTATCGGCAGGCTCCACGGAGTCCCAAAATACCGTGTAAGCAGCCTGATATGCAGGAAACGGCTGAGAACGATCCCTATGCCGCCGCCGATCACAAGACCGGAAATGGAATAAGTAAAGGCTTCTGCGGCAATCATCCGTGTAAGCTGCTTTTCATCCATACCAACCGCCCGCATAGCGCCGTACTGTTTCATCCGTGCCGTTACACTCATAGAAATACTGTTGATAATATGAAACAGCGTAATCATGGCAATGATCGCCAGAAAGCTATACATTACAAATTTGGTTGCCAGATAGGTATTGGCATCCGTCCGATTGCTTTCACGCTGATCCGCAAAGATGACATTGCTTTCCGCAAGGCCGCTGATCTGTTTTACAGTATCCTCCGTAGCGTCCTTACCTAATTGCACTCCGATCATGCTGTAATTCTGCTCTCCTGTAAGCCGGGTAAGGGTTTCCTGCGAACAGATCACGCTATACTCGCTGGGATACAATCCAGCCGATACGGCGCAGACAATTTCAACCTCCTGTCCCCCTATCTGAACGGTATCTCCGACTTTCAGCGGGTTGTCTTTATTGGAAACAGTCATAACCTTATTGCTGTCTCCGTATATTTCCGATAAACCCCCCTGCACAAGACTGCCCTTTACTCTGTCCAGCAAATAGTCACTGTAGGATGTTATATTCACATGGTCAATCCCCTGCCGTGAAGAAGCAGCGGGAACATGCTCTATATATGCGCTGCCAAAGACATGATCCACACCGGGAACGGAGCGGATGGTATCGCTTAAGCCCCGGCTTAACACAGGTTCATTTGCATAGCCTGTGAGAGTAATATCCGGCTGCCATGACCGCAGGGACGGCATTAACCCATGTGCAAAATCCAGCCCCACCGTGAAGCAGAGGAACAGGATAATGCTGAGGGAAAAGCTGGCTGTCATTAAAAACCAGTTTTTCTTAGATGCTGTTGCATGGTGAACGCCTAAAGCCTTTTCAATCCTGCCCGAATTCAGCCGCATAGTATGCCGTATAGAGGGCGCCGTTTCTGAGCTGCCGGAGGCCGCCGCCATCGGAGAGACTTTAGCGGCACGTTTCGCCGGAGATTGTGCAGCCAGAAGGACTGTAACGATCCCAACCAGCGCGCCGCTGATAAGGCCCGCCGGGCTAAGGGCAAGCACAGGCATTGTCTGAAATTCACCGCCAATTCCATAATGCAGCATCGCACAAACGCCACAACTGATCGCTATACCTGAGAACAATCCGACAGGTACCGCCGTTTTACACCAGTTTAACGCCTCCAAACGCACATAGCGGATAATCTGCCTGCGGCTTGCACCGATGCAGCGCATCATCCCAAAAAACTTTGTCCGCCCGGCCACATTGCTGTTCATGCTGCCGGAAATCATCAATACGCCGGCCAGCAATACCAAAACGAACAGGATCGCCGCCAATCCATAGATATTCTTCATGGAGTCATTGCTGCTTTTCCCTGCAATTCCCATGATCGCTGTATTTTCGGAAACGCTTCCCTCTGACAGACCATATTGTTCTTTTATTTCCGTAATTGCGCCAGAAGCCTTTGACGCATTTTGAAACTGAACATAACAGGTTGGGTTAAGCGAAATACCGTTTTGTTCCATAAGCGGGACAAACGCTGTCCGCGTCATATATACAGCAACCAAATACGTCTGTCCCTGATACCATTCCCGGTCATCCGAGCCAAAGCCTGCTACGATAAAATCGGCATTTCCCGCAGGGGTATTAATCGTCACGCTGTCGCCGATCTGCACATCCAAAGCGAGCTTTGCGTTGGAGCTGAGCATGACTTCGTTATCACGCCTCGGGAATTCCCCTTCTTCAAGGGCGTTGGAAAGCCGGTCCAGATAGATACCGTCAGCGCCATAGAGAGCAGCTCTTTTCTCTCCAATGTAGTACGGCTGGTCTGCGTCTGAATTGAACGCTTCCGACCAGCCGACGGCTGTAACGTCAAAACGGCTGCTGATCTCGTCTCCGATGCTCTGGGAGATATTTTCTAACCGGATATGCCAATTACCGTGTTTATCCCGCAATTCATTACTCTGTGTCCGAAGGAACATATCCGCCACACTGAAAATGGTTGTCACAAGCAATACAGAAATGATAATACACAGAATGGTCATTCGGTTTTGCCGCTTCCGCGCCTTTGCGGAAATCGGGATAAGGTTTAAATAGCTTTTCATTCGCGGCACCTCCCCAGATCGGTCAGCACACCGTCCGATACCTGCAATACCCGGTCTGCGCTCTGTGCAATGCTCCTGTTATGAGTGATCATAATAATGGTCTGCTCATACTTCCTTGACGCTTCTTTTAACAGGGCAATGACTTCGCTGCTGTTCTGCGTGTCAAGGTTTCCTGTGGGCTCATCGGTAAAATGTACCCTGCCCCCGCAATCCCTTGTAAACACTGGCTCTAACGGCATACAAAAGTGTGTATGGCGTTTTGTTTTTCCTGTCGTTTGCTGTAAAAAAAGCATGACCGCAGCCATACTTTCGACAATTTTTTTCTTCATTATATATGTGTGTGTTTATCCTGCCCCGAAACTCTGTGATCCCAGGCGTATTTCCATGCAGGATATGTACTCAAAAGTTCTTTGCCAATACCAACGACCAACAGGCATACTTTTGTGTATGTCGGCTGTCGGTTCTTACCTTTAAGGGCTATGTATTTTTACAGATTCCGGAGCAGCTCCCTGTTCTTCCGATCCAACGCCTTTTTCAGCTTTTCATTCTCCTGGCGCAGGGCATCCATTTCCTGCTGCATTGCCCGGATCTGTTTCTGCAGGGACAGGATCTCGTTGTTCATTGCCATGTCAAGTATGTTCTTCCTCGGATGGCTCACGCCGCCCTGCTGTTCCAGCACCTTGTCGAGTGTCTGGCGTACCGATGGGTTCTTGTAGAAAAAGCCTCTTGAAAGCCCTGTTTTTTCCATCAGCTTCGGGACTGTGACCTTTTCCCCCTCATCCATCAGTTCAAAGATGGCTTTCCTCGCCCTCTCAATCTTCTCATCGCTGGCTTTCCTGTTACATTCCAGCATCTTCTCGTATTTGTTCATATTCTTCCTCCCATCCGTCCAAATTCTGCAGGATGATCTCTGACAGCATATTCCTGACTTCCCGTGTCTCATCGGCCAGCGTCTGGTTGCTCATCTTCCTGTAATATTTCACGTTCTGGACGCTGCTGTGCCCCAGCAGCTTGGCTATGGTGAAATCGTCCAGATGCATCTCCGTCAGCTTCACCCCGTAATAGTGCCGGAACATATGGCTCCCGAAACCGAACAGCCTGCCATTGTCATCCCGCAGGTTTTCTTTATGGATCATTTCCACCACCTTGTTCTGCAGCCTGTTATACGGCAGGGGATTCTCCGGATTCTTATCGTCCACAAAGATGAATTTGGTCGGTCCATGCCGTTCCTCCGTATAAGCGATTGCCTTGCGGATCAGTTCTGCAAGATCGTGGCTCACCGGCTTTTCAAAAGTTTTTGTTTTCATCTGCCGTATCCTTATGATCGTTTCCCCGCCGCTGTCGTACAGGCAGTCCGTCTGGAGCGTCAGCGTGTCGGAGATCCGTGTGCCCAGCATCTGGTGTATGATCATTGCCCTGGCAATCTGTTCATCCAGCTTCACGGTCCCGGCATTCAGCCTCTGCAGTTCGCTGTCAGAGTATACTTTGAATTCCGGCTGGCGGGCCGGCGGGATGTCCCGGTTTAAGAACAGCAGCTCCAGGTTGGCATAGCCGCACACCTTGCCGATGCTCTCCAGGATGGCCCTGAGCCTGTTTAAGTCCGCATGGAAACTCTTGGTTTCTATATCCTCCGTTTTCAGGTATGTCAGGTATTCCTCCAGGACTTCCCTGCTGATATCCCGGCAGGACTGCACCTCTTTCTGCCTGGCGGCCAGGTATTCTGACAGCCGGCGCATTGCCGTCATCTCTTTCTGTACGCAGGCGATTGCTTCTTTCTGGAGGTTCAGGTATATGCCCTTTTTCAGTTCCTCCCGTATCCCAGGCTGTGATATTTTGGTGAAATTGACTGTCCTGTAATTCTTTATGGGGTTCGCCCTGACCGGGATATCCAGCCTTTCGATTTCCCATATATCCTTATCTGTCTCATCCCCCTGCATCCTTTTTTGCCCTGTGAATTCCAGTAACTGGATAAAATAACAGAGAAGCCTGCTCCTGCCTGTGCTCACGCTCCCGTATACCCCGTGCTTCTCGAAAGTCTGCGGGATGCCCTCTGACATCATCCATCCCTTAAACTGCCGCAGCCATGTTTCTGTGTCACGGTCGCCGAAGCTTTCCACACGCTTTGCTCGTTTCTGCAGGAAAATGCATACTTTTTTGAAAAACTGTCTCTCCCCATAAACGGTCATCAGGGACACGCTCCCTGCCCTGTGCAGGATGAATGCCGCAAATTCTTCCCGCATCTTATCTGCCGGGACGCCGCCCAGGTCATAGTGAGGGTCTTTCCCCATCCGTTTCCTCTGGATGTCCGTTGCCGCTTTATAGCTTTCCAGTCCTTTCAGGCTGATCCTGTTTTCCATCACTGCCGCTCCCTCCTTTCCTTATCTTCAGGCCGGCCGCAAGGCTGCCGTGCTCCTTAAAATATTTTTCGTTTGCTTTTTCTATCTTCCTTGGCATGTAGTCTATATACTGCTGGGTCATTTCCTCATAGACATGGCCCAGATAATCCCTCACGCCCTGCAGGGATACCCCGCTGTCGTAAAACAGAGTGGCTATGCCGTGGCGGTAGTCGTGGGACCTGAAAATGTATTCCCCTCCTTTTATGCCGTTTTTTTCACAGCATTCCTGCATCTTCAGCCGGAATGTGGCGCTCCTGTAGGCTTCGCCCTGGCTGTTCTGGAACGCATAATCATCCGGCCCTATCTGATGTTTTTTCAGGTATACCATCATCAGGCGGTACAGGGCGTATGGTATGGGTATCCGCTTATAACTCCGCATCTTCGTCTGGTAGACCTGTACCCATGCATCCTTTCCCTGTATGTAATAGGCATCCCCCTTCAGTATGCAGACCTCGCTGATGCGCAGGCCGATGCCCCACAGATGCAGGTACATCAGCCGGATGTCCTCCGGGAAACCGGGGAGCTTTTGCAGTATCTCAGCCCGGATTTCTGCATCCACGCTCCTGTCATTATGTTTCGGCACCACTTTTTTCAGGTAATAATCCACACAGAATGGCGCCCTCTCAATGTACCCCCTTGCGATCAGGAAGTTGAAAAAATGCTGTATGCTCATGACCTGCGCATTATAGGATTTCGGCTGGAGTCCCTTGTCCGCCAGTTTCAGGAAGTATTCCTCCATCTGCTTCCCTGTGGCCTGGCAGATATCTTCCCGCCCTGCCTCTGACAGGAAGTTCCTTACCCATATCATCTCTGTCCGCAGGACGCTGATTGACAGGTTCGTGACCCCTATCCCATAACGCATGTATTTCTTCAGAAGTTCCCGGTTTCCCTTGTGCGTAACCTCCAAAAACGACATAGCCTTTACCGGTTTTGCTGGGTTCAGGCGTTCCGGCTGTATGTGCAGGCGTTCCATGTACCACACATTTGCATCCCAGCAAATTTCGGCAGCCTGCATAAAAAGCGCCTTCCTGCATAGGTCGATGATGCCGTATGCCGCTCCTTTTTCCCCGGATGCCTGCATGGTTTCCTCAAATTCTTCCGCCTGCACAAGTTCAATCCCGTCAATGCTGGCAATCTTCCTGTCAATGCAGAAACCGTACAGTTCTTTAAGCCTGCGGAGATGAACCTGTAGCTGGTCCCCATTATAATTCCCGATGACATAATGCAGGCTGGCAAAAATCTGTCGTTTCATCTTCTCCGGCGCTTTCTGCCCGAAATCCCATGCCAGCCTGCCCTTGTTGGCGGCATCGATGAACCGCTCCGCAATCTCCGGGTCCGGATGGTATGGCAGGAACAGGATTCCGTTTCCGTATTCTGCCGTGGGCCTTCCCCTTTCCCGTACCGCCCTCACCTGCTCTTTGATGGAGTGCAGCTTGACCAGGTCCATGGCCTTCAGGTATGCCATGTATGCCGTGGATCGGAACTGCCCTTTCAGGAACTGCTCATATGCTGCCCTTGCCGGGTAGTCCAAATCACAGATATGCCAGATTCCCCTGCCCTCCATGAATGCCCTGAGTTTATTGCGGTGTGTGGGGAGTATCTCTGTGCATTCCGCAAGCTCCCTCTCCAGCTGTTCCTGTAATTGTCCTGTGTCCTCCTGCGGCGCCGCCTGCAGGTATTGGTATGCCTGCATACCCACCACCCTTTCCTATGGCATCTTCCCGATGCCGTAATTTACGGAATGCTTCTCATAGAACTCCCGGCTCGCCTCCAGCAGCTTGTCGTCCAGGATGCCCAGGTATTTGATCGTGGTATCCAGGTGCTTATGCCCAAGGGCCTGGCTGATCAGTTCCAGCGGCCAGCCTGCATTCCATCTTGTGACTGCGAAATACCTCCGCAGCATGTGCGGCGTCAGTTCCGTCCCTGTCTTTTCCGCCACCCGATCCAGCATGGCGTAGACGCTGTCCACTTTCAGCGGCTGCCCCGCGGTATCGCCGGAGACGTTGATGAACAGGTAATCCTGGTGCTGGAGGAGTTCCCTGTACTCGGCGAGGTATCCCATCAGGAATTCAAAGGCATCATCGCTGATCTTGGCTTTCCGGTACTCCGCATTCTTTGCGCGGGCATCGTTCTCGTTGTCGTCGCGGAAGTACACACCGATGGTATGTCTCCCATAGTCGATGTCCCTTGCATAGTACACTCCCAGGATCTCCCCGATGCGGAACCCGGTCTCTGCGATCAGCAGGAGGAGCAGCTGGTCCCGGCTGTTGGTGCATGCCTGCAGGGCGGCGATGATTTCTTCTTCGCCTGCCGCCCTCACATTCCGTTCCTCCGCTTTCATGTAGCCGCCGAAAGACCTGCACCGCAGCGTCCTCTTGACGCCTGCCGCATTCGGCACCGTGATCTGGCTGTAGGAAAGCACCCGCAGGCTCGGCGCATATCCGCATTCCGACATAAAAAGATAGAACCCGAACACATCCTTTAAGTATGCGTTGCAGGTCCCATTGTCGGCATCCCCTGTTTTCTTTTTTTCTGTATGGCATCCCTCTTTCAGCCAGTACAGGAACTGCGTGAAATGGCTGCTCTGTTCCTCATACCCCATGCCGCAGACCGTCTGGAAGTCCAGGCCCTTTTCCGCCAGGTATTCCAGGTAACAGCAGATGGAAAAAGCGTACCTCTTTACCGTGTTCGGGGAAAGGTTTGCCTTTATCTTGTGTTTCAGATACTTGCTCGGAAGCAGGGCGATGTCCAGCGTCTCCCCGTCCATGATATAGAAATACTTTGTCGTGCCCTCGACCGCTGTCTCCACCGTATACCGTTTCATCCGCTTCCGCCTCCTTCCCTGACGCCATACACAGTATACTGTGTAGGCGTGATGTTATCCATATCCATACCCAACAAACATTTCTGCCCCAAATATGGCAGGACCGACAAAAGGGTGTCAGTCAGTCTGATAGCTCCCTGCCACGCTGACCGCTATGCCAGCCACCACATAGATGGCGGCCAGAAAAAGTATGATAAACACTGCCGTTCCAATGATCCACGCCATGTCCTTCCCTCCCTTCGGTTCCAATATGTTTCTTTCTGTCTGTGATCCTGTTTTCCATGTCCTGTGGGGTTCCACCCTCAGATCTGCATGGACTGTGCCATGCCTCCCGTTTCCGCCATCTGGGGGACCTGGCTGCCGGAGAACATGTCAGCCAGGAATTTCCTGCCGCCCAATTCGCAGGCCAGCTGGAACGCCTCGTTGAAGCCGCCGCATTTCCTCTCCGCCCCCGGCCTGAACAGCGCCTCCCCGATATGGGGGATGGCTCCCTCATAATTCCCGACCTGCAGCGTCCCGTCCTGGGTGATGCGCATATAGATCCCGGATTCCCCGCCGCTGTAATAGAGGCAGCCGCGCCCGTTCATCCGTGTCACCGCATCCTCCACCCACATGTGCCGGCTGCTGGATGTCACCGCCTGCCAGTGTTCAAATTCCCTCTGCTCCATGCCTGCCTCCTTTTTTCTGCCTATATCAGTTCCATCGGCCCGGTCAGCGGGGAATACACCTGTAGGCCGCAGCCCTCCGCCAACGCCTTAAGCTGCGCCATCTGCATGGACGAATGCGTCAGGCAGCGGCGGCTGGTTACCAGCAGGATATCAACCTCCCCCCTAGTGGCGGCATCCACAAAACGCCGAAAGCCGCTGCGCTCCCACAGCGGCTTCCTCCCGATGTCGCTGGAGCTGCCTGCAATTTCAAATTCCATCTGCTCCGCATATCCACAGAGCAGCTGTCGCTGTTTCTTTAATGCGTCATTTTCATCCTCCGGTGCATCGATTGAGCAATATGCCCATGCCCGTTTCCTGCTTTCCATAAGCCGTTCCCCCTTTCTGTCCGGCATCCGTTTGCCGGAGGGCCTCTAATCTCCCTCTTTCCTTGCCTGCGGTTCCGGTTCCTCCTGGGGGAAAAGTATCCCCTCCAGCCCGAGGCTGACCGCTATGGCATGGTCCACATCCTGCATGGTCGCCCTGCCCGCCCGGCCTATGTATTCCTTCAGCCTGGCACGGTCAATGGTGCGCACCTGCTCCAGCAGGACGGTGGATTCCTGTTCCAGCCCGCAGGGGCTGTCCTCCAGCCTGATGTGGGTGGGGAGCGGTTTCTTCCCCTGCCTGCTGGTAATGGCCGCCGCGATCACCGTGGGGCTGTGCCGGTTCCCCATGTCATTCTGTATGATCAGCACAGGCCGCGTGCCGCCCTGCTCGCTCCCGACCACCGGTGCCAGGTCGGCATAATAAATGTCGCCCCTCCTGATGCCCATGTCCGTTTCCTCCTTTCTGGCAGGATACCTCCCTGCCCTTATCCAAGTTCCATGCCGTATTCCGCCATGGTCACTGCCCTGTCCTCCGCCGCAAAATATGCATCTGCCTGCTTCCTGTCAAGCTGGAGGATTTCCCCGGCTGCTATCTCCCCGGTCTGGATTTTTGCCAGCCGGTTAAAGATCTTCGTGCGCATCCCCGGCTCCGGTCTGCCGTTGATAAAGCCCCCGCTGATGTCAAGGAAGGGCCTGTCCGCGATGTCTGTGACAGTTATCCTGTATGCGTCACGGTGGCTGCTGATAAAATCCGCCAGGTTCTCAGGCGTTGTGGCAATCAGGTATTCCCCCGTGGGAGTCCCTTCACCCATTGTACCAACGTCTGACGGATACACATAGGCATAGCCCATCCGCTCCGTATCCATAATCTTTCCCATCATGTCTATGGTTTTCTGATCCATGCATTCCCTCCTGTGAAAACATCTGCTTTCAAACATCATTTTTATATTTTCATGACACAAGGACGGCGGCAGCTCCCGGTGCTGCCGTTTGGATACATCCTCCCGGCTCCCCGGCTGTCTGCCGCCGTAGTTTCTATCATGAAGGCATTTCCCCTCCGGGGAATTCCCCGGCCCGGAAAATGCCTGTCCTTCGTCTTTTATTTCTATATGCCCCTGTTCGACACTACTCCCCGGAGCGGGCGCAGGATGCGCCCATAGGCAGCAGGCAAAGACCGGCCCTGGCTTAAGGCCGTCATGGGATTCGCACCCCTCCGAGGATCTCTCCGGGCCGCCCTCATTGCGTGATCCCGCTCCTGCGGGGCTGTGACTGGACGGAAGTATCATTATAGGCTGTCCATTTCATGGCAAACGGCCCGCCACAGGCCGCCTTGGGACGGGCATTTGCCGCTCTGCACCTTTGATGTCATCTTTTTGACAGGTTTTGCCCTGCAGGTGGTCCTGGCGTGCCCTCCGCTCCGCTTTGCTCTTTCAAGCTGGACAGCTAACGTATCTATGCTGCTGGATATGACCGCCTGGCGGCGGTATTTTTCAATGGGCAGAGGGGAGGAAAAATTCCCCTCTACTTACTTCCACGTTGGCAGGGCGTTTTGCACACCCTGAAATCAAAAATTTTCCAAAAAATTTTTCAGTTTCCCCAGGATGCGGTTCTTCCGCTTGTGTATGGCATTGCGGTATATCCCCATGTCCGCTGCCGCTTCCCGCTCGGTCTGGCCTTGGAAAAACAGGCGGTCTATCAGCTCCCGCTCATCATCAGAGAGCAGGGAGAGCGCTTTATGTAACTGCGCGTACTGGATCTTCCGCAGCACAGTTTCCTCCACGCTCTCGGTTTCCCCGGCAAACTGCACCTCTTGGTCTGCCAGCCGTTCCAGGGAATCCTCCCTGCTGGGTATGGTGGTTATGGTCTGGTCCTCCTGGCTTACGATGGTCTGCTCCATCTTCAGGTCATATTCCTGGTACTGCATTTTTCTTTCTGTGGTTTTAAGCAGGCTGATCACTTCCCCGCCCGCATCCGGATACATCTTCCTGTAATCCGGGATTCTGTATGCCTTTGCCATAGGCTTGTCCTCCTTCATTTCCGAATTTCTTAAAAACGAAGGACAGGCGGCGGGCCGCGGCAGTTTTTCCTGACATAAAAAGAGCGCAGACCCTTTTTGCAGGGTGCGCTCTTTTGTAAAATTATAGGGCTTTCTATATAATCAGGTGGGGGAATGGGGCATTTTGTCGGGCATAAAAATACCGCAGTTCCTTGGTGAACTGCGGTGTGTATGGAGAGTGTATAATATTCTACTTTATACGGCATCGACTCCATATTATCCCCTTTCCGGGGATATTCGGTTTCCTAGCACCTCTTTTCCCCTTGGTAATCTGCCAATAGGGATATTATAGAATACACAAATGTAAGTTAAGTGTATATAAAGTGTAGAACTGATGTAAAATATCGCAAATTATGACACGGAAGAACGCATTTTGACAAATAAGTTGTATTTTTATAGTCTTTGCGCGATAAAAGCATATAATACTGACACTATATATTATAATTTTTAATAGATATCTCTTATAAAGTTTAAAACAAGTCTTTTCCTTTTGATTTATAAAACATTCTAAATTAGGGTAAATCTTGCATTTGTGTATGAAAATTGATATAATGTAATTGTAAGAACTCTTAGACAATTTTATTGTCAAAATTGATGTACATAAAATCGAATGTTATTAAAGAAAGGATACAATGAAATACCTAATAGATATCATAGCACTAGTTTTATTATACACCTTTGTTTTTTTCAGAAAATGGAAATTAAAAGGCAAAGATGTACTGCTCGTCAATACGCTGATGTATGTATATTTGTCCTTTGTACTTTACTTCACCCTCATGCCTGTCATAACATCTCTACCGTTCATTCTGAACCATCCGTACAAACTTATGAATATGGTTCCGTTTGTAGATGTTTTAACAGGACGCGGGGATTTCGTGCGGCAGATTTTGTTGAATGTTATTATGATGCTACCGTTTGGTTTTTTGTTCCCTATGACGCATGATCCCGCCGTCGGATTTTGCAGGACGGTTTTCTTTTGCTTTTTTATTAGTTTAGGTATTGAATTACTACAACCGCTTATTAACGGTTTTCGTTCTGCAGACATCACGGATTTAATTACAAATGTAATCGGCGGAATGGTCGGTTATGTTCTTTATATTGTTTTTAGGCCGATTACATCATGGGTTTTAGCTCATTTTAGGAAGTAAAAAATCCTGTGCGCCTAACAAAAATTATATATGCCTTATCAGGACAAGATTGAGATATGTCTTGCATTTTTCTGTAAAAAATGTATATAACAATCAATTATTCACATAAATACTTATCTTGGACAGCGATTTTTTATAAAGATTTGCAAATTGGATCTGACAATGGGCAAAAAAGAAACCTAGACTGCATGTTTCAAAATCCTGCTGTTTGTAATTTGTTATTCCTCTGATGCCACTTCAAAACAGTACCCGACTTCTCTGACACAGCGGATAGTAAATGAGGCATCCGGCATCGCTCGATACAGTTTCCCTCGCAGGTTCTTGATCTGGCATTTCACTGCATTGTTCTCACTACCGAATGCCTCATCTCCCCATACCTTATGATATATCTGCTCATAAGTGAGAACCTGCCCCTTATTCATTACCAGAAAGCAGAAGAGATCATACTCTTTTGCAATAAGGCTGATCTCCTGCCGACCACGGTATATCTTTCTGCGACTTGGATAAATCTCCAACCCTGATACTGACAGTATCGATTCGTCATTCATTTGTATATATTCAAAATTTGGGTGATGTTTTAAGATTGCCAGCATCTCATCAAAAACCGAAGTATCCTTTCCATTAAACTCAATTATCATTATTCGTCCGATACTATCGCCCTCTTTTCCCTATGCATTTTAGGATGTCTATTAGCGTTCAACAATAAGCACCCCCTTTTAATTATTTGTAATTCATAATTTTCTTCCTCTGCACATCGTACTATGCAACATGATACATCACTTTCGTAAAAACTTTCATGTGCTAAAAAGAAAGCGGCATTATCATATATGAATGTAAATGCGTACCAGGAAACCATTTCTTTGATGTCATTAATATACACACAGTCACTATGTCATCCAAACCAAGACCATACTGGCTGTCATAATATTTGCTATCAGCCTCTCAGTAAATGCATTAACATCTTCAAGCATCCTGTAGACTCACGGGAATAATCTTTCCTGCAGTAAATTCAAAAATATAATCTGACAATTCCTCAATATCACCAGCAATATGGCTTGTAAGCAAAATAAGTCTGTCCGGAGACTTTAATTCTAAAAGTAATTGTTTTATTTGCGCCACACCCTGTTTATCTAATCCATTAAATGGTTCATCTAAAATAAGGATCTTTTGTTTTTCCATAATTGCCTGAGCTATAGCAAGTCTCTGACGCATACCTAAAGAAAAATTTTTAACTTTTTCATTATTGTCAAGCTCCAGTCCCACCATTTCCAATGCAGTTCTTATTTCCTCATCGTTTATGATGTTCTTTATTTGGGCTAAATATTTCAAATTATCATATTGTGTATAGTTTTCTATGAATCCTGGCTTTTCAATGAGGACACCCAAATCAGGCAAAAAATCAATATCCTTACCAATAACTTGATCATTTAAGACAACAGTTCCACTATCAGCTTTCAAGAAGCCGCAAATAGTTTTAAAAAATACCGATTTCCCTGATCCGTTTGGTCCTATAAAACCATATATATTTCCGAATTCCAATTCCAGATCAACATTATCAATTATTACCTTTTTCTTGAATTTTTTTGACAATCCGCTTATTTTCAACATATGTTTACTCTCCTTTTTCTAATTAAAGCACCATAAAAAATTGCAATACACAAATCCATACCTGCAATCAATAACAATATCTTTACGAAACCAATACGACTTCTGAGAACTAAGAATCTAACAGTTGACATTGCAGGTAAAATTGGTATGGGCAAAAATGTGTTTAATATATATACTGCAATTATATATAAAAAACTGTTTTCTATCGAATAGCAATCGTTTGCAATAATATATAAAATCATAATTCCTAAAAAGCCCAAATCGTCTACTGCTAAATAGAAAAGACTTGATGCGGTCTGCTCTAAATAAAATCCCGAAAAACAATAGTATACAATGTGAGAGATAGTAAGCAGGATTTCCCCCAAAATAATAACCACCGCCGAATAAGCATATATAAATTTCTTATAATTAGTTGTCCTCGAAAGAATATAGATCATTATATCACAAGATAATTTATCAACAATTTTCCCTACGGCAATAAATACAATCGATACATTTAAAAGCTTTAATAAGACAGTACTGAAACCCCAAAAATAAATATCGTTTCCTCCTTGCCAGAAAATACTGCCGCTTTCTTCGTTAAGTTGAACACCTGTAAAATTTGCATAAATAAAATCTACCAAAGCAAAAAGTATAATGGAAAATAAAATATCTTTTTTAAACTCTTTAACGATTATTTTAAAGAGCGTCAACACTTTCATTCTCTAAAAACTCCCATCTCTTAGAAAAATAATTAATTGTAATCCAGATATACAGCACTAAGTATCCAATCAAGTGAATATTAAAAAAGACAACGGAGTCCCATAAATTAACACCATCAATTGAAAAAACATAACTTTCACCAGCCGAAAAATCTAATATTGGTATGTATTGTCCTTTTATTCTTAAAACCTCCATTGGAGATGTAAATATAAGATAAAGGAGAAATGGTAATACGCAAACACTTCCTCCCCTTTTTTGGAGATTCGGATATGCAAACCTAATGGTATAAATTATATACTGAATTAGCAATCCAAGCAATATATATCGAATCAATAGAAAGAAAAATGTTATAATCAATTCTGGACTAACAAGTGATACACCTTTTATCAGCAAAAAAAATATTGGCGTGGATAATACTATACAAGTAGATATGCAAGTAGATATTGCCAATATAACGCAATCTTCAAAGATCATTCTGCGTTTACTGCACGTTCTCGAAATACAACTGTAGTATGTAGAGAAAACACTTGACTTATGCTGAATCACCATAATAGGAATACAAATAAACCACAAAAAAAGATCCTTTTTCAAAAGGCTAAAATAACCAGAAATAGTAGTGAATTTATTGATATACATGTAAATAATCAAAAAAAAGACTTGAAGAAATATCATCAAATATATTAATGGCGATGTGTAAATCAGTCTTAACTTATTTTTTATAAAACGAAACCGTTTCATATACATCAATTTCCTCTTTTTTGGTAGATCTTCTCCGAAACCATCAATAATATCAAACCAACAATAACATATATACCTATCAAAACACAATATCCGCTAATACGAAATGCCCCTTGATATGGCCGCATAACCACATTGGGTTGCAATGCTGTTGGTAAAACCATATCCAATACCCCTACTATTATAAAAGGTGTTACGATTACAGCGATCTTGTTTTTAAAAAAAGACGTTACTCCTATAGCAAAAATCAAAAAACCAAAATAGTATATAATATGTGAAATAAAAACTAAAGCAAAATACAACATAGGATTTTCTATAAAATAGTCTTCTTTAAAAGATACTATTCCCTGCACAAATTCAAGAGCTGTATCATGTTGTGTTAATAAACCAGTAACAACCGCAAAAAGCATCTCAGAAAAAGCCAATAATGCTGTGCCAGATAACGCAATAGCAAATGTTTTGTGTATAATATACTTCAAATTTCCTTTTCTGCCAACACAAAAATATCTAAAACGATTTGTTTTCTCTAATAAATATGTACTTAGATATGGCGCAACAAGTATCACTGGTGCCAATGCCTGTATCATATAATATGAACTTTCCCACACTCTGTACATGTTTCCATAATATTTTTTATAAAATATAATATCATCTATGTTTTGTATATCTTGGGCAGAATCTATTTTCAATGCCGTTCTCCAGCCGCCATAATATGCATTTATAATCATCAATCCAACAACTGCAACGATAAGAATAATATTAGATTTTTTAAGCAAAGCTCTTTTTAATTCACTTCTCATAATAATGCCACCTACTTAATTTAAAAGAATGTTGGGATTAAATAAACATTGTTACTAAATACGATTTAGGTGTTATTTTAGTAGGAATCAATATTCCATGTGCCCTGCGTATTTGCCGAAGAATTCCATGCACCGCTGTCTCTCTTTACACGAAGTCTATACTTCTTATTCTGAACGGTTGTATTGCGTTCAAATTCACGAGTCGCAAAAGTACCTTCTGCGGAAAATGCAACTACTCTGGATTCATCATTTGAGTTTACAATATCATATGTAAATGTTGCATCACTCGGTTCAACATATGTGCATTCCACAACAGGATTTTCATCTGCAGAATACTTATATGCCTCAGAAGAATACTTCCACGGGCTAAACATGCCGGATGTCAAATCGAAAGAAAACTTTGTATTATATGCATATGCTGTAGCAGTACATGCAAATACGAATGTGAACACCAGCGCCACTTTTGTAAATTTTTTAATAACATTTTTCATTACATCATCCCCTCTCTTTCACAAACAAAACAACTAATCCCAACATTCATTTGTTGAGATATAATATACTACTTGTGTCCGATAATGTCAAGTTGTATTTAGTTGTTGTCTCCATTATCTTTGTCACAGTCTGTCTACATCATCACGATTATATTTATATAGTTAATATTATCTGCTTTGCAAGATAATACAACTCCCCAAACCTGTCAGCAGAAAACTCATCTCTTGACAGGTTAATTAGGTCATACAGTCCTCTTTATCCTTGTCCAACCAGCATACCCGTGAGCAGAGGAAATCTGTCAATCCTCATGGTTAGAACTATATTCTCAATTCCGATAGAGTGATATTTCATACTTTGGCTCGGATGGATATCCACCTCCCCCATTTTAACAAATATCCAGCTTTCTTTATAGTATAGCATATTTATATGATGTCCGCAATAATTCATGTTTGCTGATTAGGGCTTCAAATATCTATAATTACTGACTTTAAAACCAATACTTGCAAAAAATGTTGTATTTTTCAAATTTGTTTTGAATTAGTGAACTGGTACCTTTGTGTCTTTTTTAATGGTTTCACCAATACATTTTACACACATCGTAAAATGCCGCCTAAAATTGCTTAACCAGCATACTAATTCTTTTTTCACTTAGTAGTTGCTTTTCCCCCGTTTCAGAGTTAACATACACCAACCACGAGAAAAGGAGGCGTTTTTTATGGACAAACAATCTACACTTTACCAGCTGATGGGTATGCGCATGAATGGCGTCATGAACGGGATCACACAGCGGGATGAGGATTACCAGGCACTGCTCCGGTCGGTTGATGAATACTCGGATAAGCTGGAGGCGATGCATCTTTCGGCGGATGCCATGAAGCTGGTCGACCGCTATGTGAGCGGATACAACGCCATTGGGAGCCGCTACGGGATGCTGTCATACCTGCTGGGCTTTTCCGACTGCCGGGAGCTGCTCTTAGATCCGGCACAGCCCAGAAAGGAGGCGCTGACAGATGGACTCTTATAACCTTTCCTACACCCTCGATCCTGAACAGTGCAAAACCCTTTCCGGTCTTGCCAGACGGTGCAGGGATATCAACGGCTGGGGGCCGCAGGAGCTGCTCCAGTATGCCGCCACGGCCAATTCACAGGCGGAGATAGACCTGAAACTGGATTTTTTGCAGGATGCGGTCGCACACTTGGAAACCGTGGAACACATGCAGGCTGAAAAAGACAGGGTGCGCATCACGGAGGAAGAGCGGGCAGTCTGCAGCAGGATTGCCGATGCCTTTGCGGAAATGTACAGCCTGGACCTCATGGTGCTGGACGCCGGGCAGTACGGCTTTGTAAAACTGCAGGATTACAGTTACCCTTTCGGTTTTGAGGAGGCCGGCATCTTCACCTCCGGCAGGGACCTGTTTGACGACCTCTGGGGCGAATGGTATTCCCTGCGGCTCCTTGCACTCACGAAAGGCACACCCCTGGCCGATCTGGACTACCAGGACATGTTCCGCTGTCTGCCGGAAAATCAGCAAAAAGAGATCCTTGACAAACGGGAATATTTCCTTGGCCTGTCCGGGATCAGCCTTTGATGAGGCCCCATGAACAAGGCAGAACGGATTAAACAGGGCAGTTCCCCCATCATCGGCCAGAACATCCGCCGCCTGCGGGAACAGAAACGCCTGCGCAATTCAGACCTGGTGGCAAAGCTGCAGCTGGAAGGCATCCCCATCAGCACCAGCTCCCTCAGCAAGATCGAGCAGGGGGCCTGCAACCCTACCACCGCACAGCTGGTTGCCCTCCGGGAAATACTGGGGTGCGATTACGGCGACTTCTTCAGCCCCTGCTGAGTCCATCCCCTGCCCTGGTTTTCCAATCTCCCAGACTGTCCTGTAACTGCATATTCTTTCTCTGCCGGTAAAAACTTTCTTAGGGTGATACCTTCACCGCTTGTGTCATCATGGCATATCCCTTATGCCGCCAGGAGGGCGCACTTCCCCCCTGGCGGCATTTCTTTTTTGATTTCAGCCGCCTTTCAGGGTAAAGAGCAGGCTGCTCCGTCCGCCGTTCTCCCGCCAGCGCTGTTCTTTTGTGACAAGCCCTGCCCGCACCAGGTCGTCAATGGCCCTTTCCACCGTCCTGCGCGAAAGCTGCAGCTCCTTCGCAACCGTGCTGATGGCAGGGTAACACTGTCCCTCTTTGTTGCTGCGGTCTTTCAGGTACATATACACCGCCTTTGCCCGGTGCGGCAGCTCTTTTGCATAGATCTCCGTAAAATATCCCATAGGCGCCCCCTAATCTGTCCGCAGGGGCATGCGCCTAGGCAGGCGCGAGTGCTCTTTCTCCTGGAGTGCAGGCGTATGGCCCTGGCCGCCCGTCCGGACCGCGCCTGGCGGCAGGGGCGGCTCCCCAGGTTCCCCATCCTCCATTTCCTCATCCTCACGGCGGCGCAGGATCTCCTGTTCCAGTTCAAAGCGGTCAGCATAGAATACCTCCCTTGCCGCCCTCTCCGGCACCTCATAAGCCTCCCCGAATACGATCCCCCATTTTAAGAACAGCGGGAGCCTTGTCTGCATGGGGCAGCACCCGGTCTTGGCAAGGATGAAATGCCCTTTGGGGAGCGTCTTTAACTCGTCCGGGGACATCAGCGGCCGGCTCATCATCTGCAGGCTCTGGCTGGGGTCGTTCTTCCCCCTGGAGATGGAGCCGGACAGCACCGTCCTGTTCCCCAGGGCTTTGGAGAGGATGTCCGCGCTCTCCGAGTTGGGCGCAAAACCGCCGAAGAGGATGTCCTGGCAGTTGTCGGTGATGATGCTGGAGCCTTCCTTCCCGTAGTTCTTCTGCAGCTGTGCAAAGCTCTGGATGATGGGCACCATACTGATCCGCCTGGAACGGCCTGCGGAGAACATCATCTCCATGGACTCGATCTTTGGTATGGTCCCGATCTCATCCGCAAACACCATGACCCGGTTCGGCAGCTTTCCCCCATGCTCGTCCGCAATGGAAAGCATTTCCCGGTAGAGCTGCTGGAGGAATAAGGACACCATGAAATACTTTGTGTTGTCTTCCTCCGGCAGCACGATGAAGATCGCCGCCTTATTGGTGCAGAAGGTTTCCGTATCCAGGGTGCTGTCAAAACACAGGATCTGCTCCATCTCGCTGTCCAAGAAAGCGTTCAGGCGGCTCATGGCGGTGGAGAGTACGGAGGCCATCGCCTGTTCCGCACTGTTCAGTGCCGCCCCTGCAAACCACCTGGCCTTGTGTTCGGCGGGCAGCTTATCCATCAGAAGCTGGAATAGGTTCCGGTTCTTTACGGGGGACGGCGCCATCAGGTCCTGGAGCAGCTTGAACACGGAGACGATGTGGCGCTTCTGGGGCGGGCAGTATTCCGCGATCAGCAGGATCACGGATGCCAAAAGCCCCTCCGCCGCGTCATAAAAGAATGCGTTCTGCCCGTAGCTGCTGGCCTGCGCGCCGTCCGAGCAGATGATGGTCTTGGCCGTGATCTTGGCATACTTCTCCGCCCTGGCCTTGGCCGCCAGGTTCCCTGTGTCCGCAAGGTATTCATCCATGTATTTGTTCACCATGGTCAGGATGTTGCCGCCGTCCGAGCGGGTGGGGTTGCGCAGGTCAAGGATGGATACCCGGTAGCCGTAGTAATCCTTTGCGATCCCCGCATAGTTGCGGAACAGGTCGCCCTTGGTGTCCGTGGTCACGAAGCTCATCCCGGACGCACAGGCGTATTCGATGTTGGGGTATAGAAAGTTGGCGGTCTTGCCAACGCCTGCGGCACCGATCATCAGGCAGTGGATGTCCCCCTCGTCCACCAATGCGGTGATGCCTGCCCCGTGTTTTTTGTACCCGACCACCAGCCCCTGTGCTGCGGGCAGGTTCTCGCCCCTGCGCCATCTCTCCGGCTCGTAGGGGACATGGGCATAGGTTTCCCGGATCTCCTTTTCCGTGGCAAACCGGGCCGTGCCGTGCTGGCCGTCCCCCACGGTCCGGGATTTGATCCCGTTTAAGGTGTAATAATGGGACAGCAGGGAGATGCCGCCGATGACGGCAAACATCCCCACGCCCATCAGTATCAGCATTACGACTGGCTGCATATCTGTTTTATCCCTCCCTCCTGTTTCTGGGCCTGCAGCTTTTCAGCCACAAAAATGTGGGCCCTGATGCATTCCATCGTAAGGCCCACACATTTTTTGACCAGCGTTTCCTTTTCCTCATCCGTTCCCGGCTCTGTTCCTGCAAAACACGCCATCACGCTTTCAAAGGCATCCTGCATGTCTGTAAGCCGGGATTTCAGGTTTCCCCTGTCCTTATGGGGCCTGTACCTGCCGCACAGGTTGTCGATGATCTGCCCCGGCGCAGCCTCCCGCCCAAGCTCCTTTCCGTACTTTTCCATGATCCTGACTGCGATCCCCGCCAGGAGCAGGCCGTCCCCGTCAAAGGCATCCTCCAGCTGTTCCGGGCTGGTCCCCTTCTGCAGTGTCTGATAGATCCCGTAGTGGTACCGTTTCAGGGATTCCGCGGTGGCATGCCTGGGATCGATGCTTTCCGCCACTTCCTTGAGCGTCCCGCACCACGCCCTGCACTCCGCTATCCCCGGATGCTCCTTTGCCGGGATTGGCTCCATCCCATTCTGTGCCTTCAGGTCCTCATTCCAGTCCTTGTTGACGGGCTGCAGCATCCTCACGCGGACATCCGGCCGCTGTTCCTTTACGGCGTCCGCCAGCCGGTAGCTGTTCTCTATGCCTGCGGGGTCATGGTCCAGGCAGAGAACCACCGTGCCGGCCTGGGGGCTGTCCTTTAACGCCTGGAGCATGGCGTGTGCCGATATGCCGCTTAATGCCACATAGCTGTTCTCCTGCCAGCCTTTTTTGTGCAGCGTGATAAAGGACAGCATGTCGATGGGGGCCTCAAACACATAGACGGTGTTCCCTTTCCCCAGGTGCCGGAAGCTGTACCTGGGATCGCTGCCGTCCACGTTGCCCTTGAACGCCTCTCCTTTCGTATGGCTCCCCCTCTTATGGGCATGGCGGGCTGTCCCGTCCGCGTCATACCCCACAAACACCACGTTGTGGTATTTTGCGTCCTCATAGATCATCTTTTTCCCGGCGAAAGCGGAAACCACCTCCCGGTCCAGGCAGCGGCTCTTTGTCAGGTAGGCATATGCCCGCCGCATGTCCTGGTTCGCCTCCGGCAACGCAAAGGGCTTTGGCTCTTTTTCCCCTTCCGGCTCGCTGGTGCGGTATGCCTGCCCCTGCTCCCCGCCAAGGAGCAGGGTGACCGCCTCCGGGAATGTGCTGTTGTAATGCATCTGCACAAAGTCGATGGCACAGCCCCCGGTCCCTGCCGCATGGTCATACCAGCGGTTGCCCCGCACCGTGATGCTGTGGTCGCTTTGAAGCCTTTTCTCCCTGCCGGAGCGCAGCAGCTTCTCCCCCTGGCGGGAGAGGAAGTCCTCCAGGTCTACCTCGTTTGCCCGCTGTTTCTGCTCGTCCGTAAAATAAACAAATCCTGCCATCCTTACACCTCCATTCTGCTTAAATGCCACACTTTTCCAAACCGAGTGCCTGCTGTATTTGCCGAAGTTCCACAGACACAGACATCCGGGATGGAGTCACCACCATAATTGATCTGCTCATTGCCCACGGGAATAAATAATCTCCCTGGGCCGGATCAGATCTGTTGCTGCACAGGCTCCCTGTCGTCCCTCTTGTGACCCTGGGCCTGCTTCTTCTCCGAGAGTCTGCGGCGGCGTTTTCGGTCGATGTGGAACGGGCTGCCCCCTGCGGCTCTGTGTACATCCTCACGGAACAGCTTTTCCAGACGGTGCATCAGGCGGGTTGTCGCAAGGAACAGGTCGGGGTCCCGGAATGAGTCCATGTGCTCCAGCAGGAACGCCGCATAGATGTT
>CATKXX010000006.1 GCA_949840935.1 uncultured Acetatifactor sp.
GCTCATACGAAATAGGCTTGACCTTGCCTGTTTCAGTGTCCGTTTCCTCCGCAAACAAATCCATATCGTCCTTTTTGTGCCTCATTACCACATACTGCATGGGATTGAATGTGATGTACTGTTTCGGGAACACCGCAAAACGGAAGGACTGTTGCAATACTGCGGAATAAGACCGTATATAGTCAATAGAATATCCCTTTGAAACAAAGTCCTCAACTGTTCCGCCGAATGAGAGCAAATCCATAAACTGCTGTAAATGCCCCGAAGTGACCGTTTTGAGTTTCCGTCTGCTTACAGGGTGCTGTTTTATGCGGTTAATCGCCTGAAGATAAGTACCGACCGTTCCATTGCTTAACGTGCCTGTCTTTAATTCTTCCTCCGCCCATGTATCAAGCAACTGCCCAAGCGTGATATTGTCCGCTTTTGCTATGAATTTCTTGCTTTCATAGTCCTCCATTGCCTGCCTTAACAGCTTTTCCGTTTCGCTTTTGCTTTCCGTACCTGTAAATTCTTTTTGTACCAGATTTCCGCTTGCATCCTCCACATAGAAGCGGTAGTACCATTTTTTTCCTTTCTTCCGTACTGATCCCTTTGCCATAATCGTTTCTCCTTTCAATGAACGCATTTCTGCGTATGTAATCCATTGAACAGATATGGCAGTCGGAACTGATAGAATGCTTTCTGATTATAAGGATAGCATAAAATCTGCTGTCCCGCTATACCGAATCGGAATCTTCCCTTGATAAAAGAACAGAAAGCCTTGAAGCGGCGGCATCAGAGTTTTTGGAGTAGAGCCTCACTATGTCGCCCATATCATTAAAGGCATTTACGGTGTGGGTAATCTCCCGCAGGAACATGATTTCATTATATTCCCTGTCCGATTCAAATCCCATTGTCTTTGCAAGCTGTGCGCTTTCCTTGTTGCCCTTAAACTTCCTGCAGGCAAGTCGGAACGAATCCACAAACAGCTCATATTCCTGCAACATCAGCAGCAACAGGTCTTTTGAAAAGTCTGATTCGGTAACTTCCATGTCATAGGGCAGCTTTGAAAGAATGGAGGACATGGCATCACGGATTAACATTTCCTTTTTATCCGTAATGTCAGATTCATATTCCTCTGTTTCGCCTTTCAGCCATTCTACGGAAACATGGAGTGCGTCTGCCAGACCGTCGAGGACAAGTTTTTTTGTATTGTCAATCGTTCCCGCCTCGTACCTCTGAATGGTGGATGCGGTGACACCCATTTTTTCAGCAACATAAGGCTGGTTGACGCCTAATTCCAGTCTCCGCTGTTTTGCCCTGACACCGATTACCCTGCGCAGTTCTTTGTCTTTCATGTTGGTTTTCCTCCTTTATCGGTATGGTTAGAGTATACCATACCAAAACCATTATTGCAATATGCAAGTTAAAAATAATTTTTAAAATTACATAACGCTTGACAAGGAAATATAAATGATGTATAGTAAGCATACCATAAAATTGCATATTGCAATTCGAGAGGAGGAGAATGAATGACAGAAATGAAGATTGCCCTTTCCATTGAGGAGGCGGCAGACTACACAGGCATTGGTCGGAACACACTGAGAAAGCTGGTGGAATGGGATAAACTCCCTGTACTGAAAGTGGGGAGAAAGGTACTTATCAAAAAGGATATTCTGGAACTGTTTATGACTGTCAATGAGGGGAGGGATTTGAGGGACAGGGGCAACGTCAAAGCTGTTACAAGAAAGACGGCGGTATAAAAGTCGGGCGCACAGTTGCGGTGAACTTAAAAAATGCAATCATTTTTGGAAAATGAACTCAAAAAATGCAGTCACTTTTGAAGAATGAACTTAAAAAGTAAGTTCACTGAAAAAACTGTGATATATGTTCCATCAAAAATGAACTTAAAAAGTGCAATCATTTTGAAGAAAATCAGTTGACCGCCGGAAACAGCAGAAATATAATTCAGCATAACCCGTATATTGGGTACAGATAAGGATAACAGGGACGGGCAGAAATAAAAGGATTGCCAATAAAATAAGCATAAAACAGCCGGAAAACTGTTTCCAATATGCTGAAAGCACATTTCACTGGATACCCTCGGAGAGCCCCCGCAGTATTGGCTTGCCAATACTGCTAGGGGGTTATCATCTATGGCAGAGCCAAGATGATAACCGCACTGCTTCAACATGAAATCAGGGAGGAAAGCATGGGAGAAATTTCTTTCAGCAACCACATCAGCAATAAGAAAAGCGCAATCAACAGCAAAACAAAACTCGCCGGAGTTGCAAAACACAATCTGAGGAAATACCATTCGCAGGATTACAGCAGGGATAATATCACACTTCTTTATGGGACAACCAATCTCATGCAGGACGTGAAAAATGTATACCGCAAAGAATTTGATGCCGCCCTGCATGAATACAATGCAAAGCAGACAAGACCGGAAAGACGGATTGGTGATTATTTTGAGCATGTGTCCGAAACGGAACAGGACATGGCAGTGGAAGTCATCATACAATGCGGGGATAAGAAATTTTGGGAGCAGAACAGCGGTGACAAAATATTTATGAAACAGGTCTATAAGCAGCTCCTTTTGAAGTTGCAGGAGTATCTGCCGGATTTTAAGATTGCAAATGCGGTAGTCCATTTTGATGAGGCAAGCCCGCATATGCATGTTGTAGGTGTTCCGGTAGGGAGAGGGTTTAAGCGTGGCTTGTCAACAAAAGTGTCAAAGCGATCCGTATTCACGCCCCAAGTCCTGTCAGAAGTCTTGCAGGATAAAATGCGGGCAGACGCCAACTACTATATGAAAGCCATCTTCCAGCAGGAAGTACGGGAAAAGAAAAAGGGAAAAAACCATGACCTGACGGTTGCGGAATACAAGGTTGCAAAAGAGGAAGAAAAGATTGAAAAACTGTCAACGGATAAAATTGGATTGGAGGCTGACATTCTCGTCCTGAACCATGAGAAATCCACTACACAGAAAAAATTAGAGGAACTGGACGGGGAGATTGAAAGTTCCAATATCTTCCTAAAAGCACTAAGGCAGATAAAGCAGTTTATACAGTCATATCTTCCCTTTGCGCCGCTGATTGAGGAATTTGCGAACCATGTGGAGCGTGGGGCGGATATAGAGGCAGGAAACAGCTTTCGCGGCTTGCTAACCGCACTTGGGGAGCTGCTCAATTCATTTAAGGAAATCATAAAAGACGGGTTATGCTGGTTTCCCCGTCTTATGCGGTGGCAGACCTCAAAGGGCGAGGTTTCCCCTGTGTTTGAAGATTATAGGAATGAAGGGTACTGTTATCGGTTGAAATCCTATATGGATATCCATACAAGGCAGGAATACCCAAAGGAACTAATACAGCCGGAAATCAAGCCGGAAAACCGCACAGGGACAATAGAGCAGTTAGCGCAGAACGTGGAGGCTGTCGAAAAGCAGGTACAGCTTATGGGTGTAAAAATGAACCGGAACCAAATGTATTAGACTTAACCAATTATAAAGCAGTAGACTTAAAACTAAAATTTCTTGTAATGCGCAAAAGGACACTTTCATTCTTTGAAAATGTCCTTTTGGCATATACAATTATTCAAATTCTTTTACTTCAGATGCAAGCCTTATTCCGTCCTGCAACCCCAATCTGTAAGCGGCTGCACCATATGCTGCGTCGCAATCGTTGGCAGCTGAAATCGCTTTGTCAACGATTGCACCCTGTTCTTTACTTAGCTCCGCATTATCCAGTCTGTCAAATGCCTTGTCCTGCCGTTTCAGCGTATATTGGTAGTCCTTGTTTTCCCTGACGGCTCTGTCTAAGGCTTTATGAGTCTTTACCCGCACAAGCAAGTCCAACAGGCTTCCCATTTTCTTTCCCATTTTCCCCACGCTTTTACTCCTTATAAGTCTTTCAGTACATCTTCCAGTTCTTTCGGGTGGTTCGCCCATGCCTGCGCTTCTTCGTGTGGCACTCCTGCCTTTGCCAATGCCATATAGAGAATGACTTTGAAATAAAGTTCCGGCTGTGTGTCATAAAGCCATTCAAAGTATTCTTTGAGTTCATCAAGGGATATTCCTATATCGGGCTTGTCTGCCGCCTTTCCCTCTCGTCGGTCTGCTTCTGATCCGCAAAGTTTCTCGCGCACCTGCTCCCAGTCAAAATGTTCCCAATCCCTGCTCCATACCTTTGTTGTTTTCACAAATTCCTCACTCCATAAGTCCGGCTTGCATTTCTCCAATATGCCCTCAATGCCTGTCTTTTCCGCAAAGCTGAGCCGCATATCTAAAAGTTCTTTCCGCTTTTCTTCCGGCAGGCATTTCAGTATATCCGCATAGTCCATTTCCTCCATTGGCGTACCGCCCGCAATGTTAAGGAGCTGCGTATCCAGCCATTCTACCCAAAGCTCGTCAAACAAGCTCCTGCTATCATAAAATATATCGGCGTCGTCAAAGCCAAAAGGAAACTTGAAATACTGCAATTTTACAAAGCCGTATTTTCCGGCATTTAGGACAATCAAGTCCTTGTTTTCATAGAGTTCTGCAAAAGCGTCTGCCACTTTTTGGCAGTTTGTTTTTTCTTCGTCTGTGATATATCGTCTTTTATACATAGCCACTCCTTTATCTGATTATCTGCTGTCATGATGTTTTGCCATATATCCAGCTTAAAGAAATGTGTCACGCTCTGTGAAGATTTCTGCTGTTATCAGAACGCCGAGCCGGAAGCCACGCTCAAATTTTCTCTGTTCGTCATAACAGCTTTCCTCAAAGAGCGTGTCAACTAATTCCGTCAAGATATTTTTTTCTTCATCATTCAGTTTTTCGGCTAACTTTTCTTGGAGTTCGCTCCCTTTGTCACAAAGTTGCTGATGTTCGGGGCTTCGCCCTTCCGTTCCGCTGTCCACACGAAGCTGGTCGGTTAAAAACGCTTCCAAAATCTTTCCCATTCTGTTTATCTGTCCTTTCGATTTCGTCCACAAGCCGCTTGCAAGACAGAGCCGGACAGTGTATAATATTTGTGCGGCTCGCCTTGTGCGGGTGGCATAGGGGAAGTGGTGTAAATACGTTTGCCAACGGCACCACTTCCTTTTACTTTTTTGCATTGAGAGCCTTAATGCCGTCACGCAATCCCTGTGGGCGTGATACGCCTGCCTGCTGACAGTATTTGTCTAACATTTGCAATTCATCTTCGGTCAGACGTACATCAACACGCATAGTCTTGGGATTGTCTGTCGTTGGTCGCCCTCTATGCTTTTCTGGCATACTTCCCTCCTTCCCTTGCCAACACAAACAGTATAATATATTACCGCCAATAATTCAAGAAATATTTTACCGCCAATAAATAATTTTATCTGATATATGACGCTGTAATTCTTAGAAAATAAAATGGGGGGTGTTATCGCTCCCCCAAATTGACAATTAGATATGTGCTTAGATATATTGTAAAAACACTTATGATTGTATGCTTGGCAATAAGGTCATTATAGTTTCCGACAATTTAGGAAATGCAGAGCATATTTCTTTAAGCCGTTCCTCATTGCAATCCAATAACTGTGACATTGTGGTAAGGTCATATTCTCTCCACATTAAAGCGGAGTTTTTCTGCGATAAAACCTCAAATAAATACTTATCTTCCCAATCATCAAACACAACTCCATTTTTCTTTAATGTATAGTACGTTTTCATATTTAGGGCATAATTATGTCCACATATGATGTATAAATCATGGGCTGTTTTGTTTTTAAGGTCATCTATGCTGAATATAGCGTTCTTAAAAAACATGGTATGCAACGCTGCAGGAAAATGACAATCACTAAATGCCTCTTTGATAGAAACTAATGAGCGTATCTGGATACCGTATTTTTCACATATACTGTCAAGTTCCGGCATTGTGCTTTCGCCCATATTACGGAACTTCAGTATTTCCTCTCTGGGATGTATTGATAACTGTGAGAGGTATAGTATGTTATTTCGTATAAGGACATTTTGCAGCCGCTTTGACATGGAAATATTATTTACAGATATTTCATTTTCCGGTGGGTACAGGTATCCTAATGCGTTCAGTTCATCAGCAATGGCAAGTACATTACAATTTTTGGGACATCTATTTGCAAATGTCAGATAATTGAGCCCTTCAAGGTCTGAAACCTTGGTGATATGTAAATACCATGACAGGGCTGTTTTGACTTCAGGAGAAAGGTTTAAGTCTTTAATATATGTTTCCATATCTCGCACCTCGTATTCATTGAACTACATCGGTTATGGTAAGGCATTTTTCCTTACATAATAAAGAAAAGCAGCTAAAATAGTGCAGATTGAAATGATAAAAGATTGATTTAACTGCATAAATCAGTGCATGTCCTTATCCATATGTGAATCTGCCAGTAATTTTTCTGTCAATGGTGACAATATAAACAATTCCGCAAAGATTATCAATATCCTTTGCAGAAAATGGACCATTTGAGCAGAAAACGGACATTAAAATAACTTTACCACACTTAATGGGTAAAGCTATGCAGAAAGTTGAGAAAGGTATATTACAACATTAGTTTTGAAATTTGGTGGTGTGTAACCCCCCGTGAGAGGGCTAATTTGATTTCCGTGAAATTTTTCAATTTAAACACAACACCCTATTGCAGTAATTCTGAAATATGCCTATGTTGCATTTAATCTGACAGGCATTTTTCTTGGATATGTCCTAAAAACTATAGCGTGTTTTCTGTTCCTTTTATATCCGAAATATGGTATGATTTATTTAGATAAAGCGGAGTATGGAAAATAAAGTTCGTTTTATAGGGTGCGATGGGGTGTAAGACGGAATTAGCGGAGAAGTTTCTGGCGGTCGCTGATTTGGGGATGAATAGATGGGGAAATCAGTATTGCCAAAGCTGAATACACACGGCTATAGGTACGAGGAGGCAGGATATGAATATTACGATGTATGATGCCATATATGACTTTTATAAGAGTCATTATGGTCAAATTGAGCAGCGTGAAATATATAAATGGGAAGCCGTGGTTCATTTTCAGAACAACTGGGATATAGATGCGAAAAATTTCCCAACAATGCTTGAAAATGCACTGTATAAGACGAAAAATTTAATGGCAGCTGGAAGTTACTACCCGCGTGAGTTTATTGTTTGGGCTGCCAAAAAGGAACCCGAAACAGTTAGAGGGTTATTTAAGGATTTATATAATTTATCTGCTGATTTAAAGGAGCGGATGGAATGTTTCCGTGAAGGTGCTGAGGAAATTCTGGTAAGGCATGGAAGTGAAGGACATAGCAAAACTTATCAGGATCACAGGGCACTTATGGTTTATTTGAACATGAGATATCCTGATAAGTATTATCTTTATAAATATACGATGTTTGTGGATTTTTCAAAGTTGATTGATTATGCGGAACTGCCGAAAGCTGGAGACATTGGTCTGTTGTTCATGTTTGAAAGTATGTGTGACATGATATTAAAAAGGGTTATGTCAGACAGGGAATTATTGAAAATGTATGAGAAGAGACGGGAGAAGTATTATGATCCGGAATATCACCTTTTGGTGCAGGACATCATATATTCTGCTAAATATTTTAGTGTGCCGGAAATATTTGATGAAAAAAGGGATATACCTGTGAAGAAGTTCACATTAAAAGCAAAAAATACAGAGGTGCATTTAAAGGGGGTTCATGTTGACTATATAGAAGAGGCTAAAATACAGAAAGATTTAGGAGAGGCTGGGGAAGAGTTTGTTTATCAGTATGAAAGAAACATTGTGAAGACATATCATCTGGGTAAAAATAAGCAAGTACGCAGAGCGGCTAAATTAGATGGCGATGGTTTGGGATATGACATACTATCATATGACAGGCATGGCAAAGAAATATACATAGAAGTGAAAACCACAACTGGATCTGAGGAGAGCGCAATTTTTATAACAGCAAATGAGCTGGCAATGAGTGAAATGTTTCCAGAGCAATATCGCTTATATAGGGTTTATGATTTTGATGCAGTGAACATGAATGGTAAAATTGCGGTTCGTGAGGGCTCGCTAAAGGAACTATGTATCTCAGCCCAAACATATAAAGTGAATTTTAAATAATGAATGGATGTGCATATGAAGAACAGATGATTGCATCAATGTTTGTCTGGCATGGCGGGAAAACTAGTTCGTCAAAGTAACCGCAACGATATATAGTGTTGTATTTACCTTGAAAATCCTGCAATTTGATTGCCGAAGAAAGGTTGAGGTCTTCTATTTACGTTTCCATATCCTGCCCTTCGTACTTATTGAATTACATTGGTTATAGAATAACACTTCTTCTTTACAGAATAAGGAAAACAGTTAAAATAGTATGGTTTGAAATGATAAAAGATTGATTTAATTGCGGAAGTCAGTCCATGTCCTTATCCATATGTGTATCTGCCAATAACTTTTCTATCAATGATGACAATGCCGGAATACTGTCGGACATTACTTTGAGCTGCCTTTCATTGCAATCTGAAAGCTGCGAAACTGCAATAATCCCATATTCTTCAAATAACTGAACAGATTTATTTTGGGGTATAATTTCAAACAGGTACTGATCATTCCAACCGCAAAGGATTACCCCTTTTTTTCTTAGTATATGATATGTTTTCATGGTAAGGCAGTAATCCTGTTCGCATATATTATATAAATCATGGGCAGATTTGGTTCTGATATCATCTACACTGAATATATCGCCTTTAAAGAATAGCGGGTATATTTTTTTGTGAAATTGAAATTCGCTGAATGCCTCTTTAATGGGAGAAAGGGAACGTATCTGAATCCCATATTTTTCACAAAGACGATCAATTTCTAACATAGTGTCTTTACCTACCAACCGAAACTGCAATATTTCTTCTCTTGGATATGCAGAAAGCTGCGAAAGGTATACGATACCATTTCTTAGAAAAATATTCCGCATCTTCCTTGACATAGAAATGTCATGGATTGATATTGCGTTTTCGGCAGAAGGCAGATAACCTAAATCATTCAGTTTCCTTATAATCATCAGCTTATTGTAACCTGTTCGGAGTTTGTTCGCTAATGTAACGCAATTATACTCTTTCAGTTCTGAAACATTAGCAATATGTAACTCCTGTAAGGCTTTTTTGAACTGTATGGAATCGTAGTGTTCTTGAATATCGTTTTTCATAAGTGTTCCTTTTAATGTATTTGGATAAATGAAATTATAACATTCTTCTTTTTACAAATAAAGAGAGAACTGGTTTATATTTTGACCAGTCCTCTGTACAAAGAAAAATATGTTATCCTGACTTTTATCATTCACAAAGGCACAATCGCAACTTTATTCTTAAATATGTAAAAGTTATTTACCATTTTTAATCCCCATCCTTATCTTGGACAGGGGCAATTTTGCCTCGCCCAATCATCTCATTTAGTCTATCTCTGTCCCAAAGTTTTACGCCCAAAGCCTTTGCTTCTTCTATAGCTTGTGGAGTAAAATTGCGGTTTGTCATGACCACTGCAATATCCCTGTGATAAAAGCCTTTTCCAGCAATCGCTTGCTGAACTGCATCATTTCCGATTGGTTTATCATATCTTTTACATTGGATAGCATATGTAATATCATCTTTTTCCGCAAGTATATCTATTCCGTGGTCACCGCTCCCTTGAGTTACTTCCACATTTTCAAAACCATTTTTTCTAAGGATATCAGCGCAAAAATGTTCAAATTGATGTCCGTCCATATCATCAAAATTTCTTGTCATACTCTGTTTATAGTTGGCAGATTCATTTTGTGATAGAAGTATTTTCAATTTATCAGCAGTAGAAACTTCTAATAATTCCCCTGTTATCCCCAACGATAGACTTTTTAATGAAAATCTTGAAAACAGGATAAAATATATTCCCACTATGTTGGAATTCATAAAAAGTCTTTCTAATGGTGTAGAGATGTATTTTAAAAATTCGTTTGCTTCATTGACAATACATATTATTCTCGGAAGTGTGTTCTCTGCTGTCTTTTCATTAAAGGAATCAATATTTTTTACTCTGTTATCAACAAACTTATTTATTCTTTCCCGCATTTCAGCACAGCACCAATCAACAATGCTAT
This sequence comes from uncultured Acetatifactor sp., assembly GCA_949840935.1. Classification (GTDB taxonomy): domain Bacteria; phylum Bacillota; class Clostridia; order Lachnospirales; family Lachnospiraceae; genus Acetatifactor. The sequence continues at coordinate 10,071 of CATKXX010000006.1, forward strand.
CTATTTTATTTTTATCTGTGATAACCGGAATTAAAAGTTGCGGAACTCCATTATAAATACTATAATTTATAATACTGTCATCTATAAGAATCAAATTCATTGCTTTGGGAGAGTTGAACTTCAACAATGTATTGATAATTTCTATTTGCTTTTCATCCGTTTCAGATGGAATAATAATGTTTCTAAGATTTTTCAAAGCCTTTCCATCGTTTAAATATTCTATATCAATATTAAATCTATCTTTTAAACACCACGCTACATCTACTGGAGAAACTTCTTCAATTCCTGATTCTTTTTGTGTTGATTGGCATTCTTCATATTCTTCGATATATTGCGTGAACATATCCATTGACATCAAAATTTTTCTTGGTTTTGTTCCTTCTTCCTCTCCAACAACGCCAGCCTGCGCAAGCTGATCCATTATTCGGGCGGCACGATTAAAACCTATTTTAAATACACGCTGTATCATACCTATAGATGCTTTATCTTTATCTATAACAAACATTCCGGCTTCAACAAAGTAGGGGTCTAATCCATCTATTACAATATTTTTACGTTTAATGCATATAGTTTCTTTTCTGGAAGTATTGTCTGTTTCCCTGTCTTTCTCCGATATTATATTTTCTTCTATGTTTCCATTTTCCTTTAAGGTAAATATTGTAGGTTCGTCATAAGCACAGCTTTTTGTTTTGGGATATAAATAATTCTTTTCTTGCTCTTCTTGTGATTCCTCTATCCTTTTTTCAAGAAGTTCTATCTGACTTTTCTCCATGCGTTCTAAATTTCTTAAATCAGCAGAGGGAGAGCCAATAAACGGCAATTCTCCCTCATACTTTGATAATTCTCTTAAAATATCTTTTATCTCGTTTATTGACCGATAAAACTCATCTCTATCAGTAGTCTTGTTTGCTATATTTGCCAGTTCGTTAGATCTTTTAAGCTTTTTTTCAACTTCTAAGATGGATAGATTCTTGTGCAGTATATTATAATTTTGTTCTTGGTTTTTCGTTTTAAAGCCATCTATAAATTTTTTTATAAAAGCCATTTTTGTTGCCTCCTCATTTGGTGAGTCATACTGATGGACATACCACGTTCCTTTTGTAAGTGCAGCAAAAATATTATAACATTCCTTTTTGAAGAAATAAAGGACTGACTTATCAAACAACCTCGTACTATGAAAAATATGTTACCACAATTCTAATGAATCTTCTGCATCTACCCATGTCTGCATACTACCCTCAAGATACAATGTTGCATATTCAAGGGGTTTATCTATTGCCAAAGCATTTAAGGCACATTCAGAGCATGGTGTTGTTCTCAATCCTTCTTCTGCTCTTCCGCAGTCTATTCGTAAAATATATCCGTTGAATGTAGTTATATCAATACAGTTATGGAGTATATTATATGCTGCATAAATAAATCTCATATCTTATCAGTCCTTTCTTGTCTGTGTTTTGAAGAAATTTGTGAAAGCATTTCAATCAGTTCTTTCTGCCCTGTTCATTTCATGTTATAATTTGTTACAGGTTTTTCTTTCCCTCATTTTTGCCCTTATGAGGGTTCGTAACATGAGGGAAAAGGATATAACACAAGGGAAAGCATAAGGGCAAACTCACTTGCTATAAATTTAGCGTTTTCAAGGGTTTGCGGACTTTTTGAAGATAAGATATAACAGTTATTAAATGCTATAAAAAGTGTCTTATCAGAATTCAAATTTATCAAAATGAAATTCAATGATGTGGTCAGGAAAGATGCTTTCCCCAAAACTGACGGTTGCTCCAAAGTCTTCTAATGTTATAAAAGTGATACTGGCATTGTAAACTTCTATATTTCCATACCAGCCCTCCGGCAGAGCTTCCTCCAGTTTTGAAATGAAATAGCCTGTTACTTCATCTTTACATGATGCCAGCCAGTCTAAATACTGTGTCAATATCGGAGCGGCTTCCTCCCAGGCTATTTTGAGGGAAATGTTGATTTCACACTCATGCATATCAAGGTCAAAGCCGAATATTTTGATGGGCTTGATCGGATGATAGCTGATAAATCTGTCGTCTTCCTCATACTTTTTAAAAAATTCCCTTTTTATCATTTTGTCTTCTCCCGAAGTCATTAACCCCGCTGCAGGCAACGGGGAATCAAGTTGTACATGGCTGCATTATAGCACGCCTGAAAATCCTTATCAATAAAAAACGATCCATAGAAAACACAGTCCTTTGATTGAAAATATGATGGAATCCGTTTATACTCTAAGAACGCCTCCCATCCCCATAATTTCACAGGAACCATGGTAGAAAGGATAAATACAATGTTTGTATTAGAGAAACGGAAGTATAACTGGCTTGACATGTGGCTTATGCCTTTTCACTGCGCCCCTGTCAGCACGGTGGCAGTCACCGTCCAGAAGCTGCTCACGGCGCTGGCCAATGTATTTCAGGTCATAGTGGTGGCGGAATTCCTGGACGGAGCCATACAGGCGGTGGTCAGAGGGAATTTCGACAGCGAAACAGCGGTATGGTTTGTGCTGATGCTGCTGATCGTCAGCTGGAAGAGGGTATCCTATCACGTGGGCAGGCTGTTTACCAATTATGCGACCATACATGGAAATGAACAGATTGTCGCAGAAATTACCAGGAAACGGGATCGGATGGAGTATTACCTACTGGAGGATCCTAAGATCGAGGAACTGTCCAACCGCCTTACAGGAAGGCTGGAATATAATCTGCGTCAGAATCTCCAATGGTTTCTGAACCTTTTTGCCATTAATATCCCCCGTATCGTGGGTGTGCTGCTGATCATGTCGGGATATGTGTGGTGGCTGTCCCTGGTGATCCTGGCGCTGACCGTACCCTTGTTCTTTTTTTCATTAAAGAGCGGGAAAAAGGTGTATCGGGCATTTGAGGAGGCGGCGGTATATGAGAGACGGCACAAGTATCTGTTCAGTGTGCTGACAGGCAGGGAGACTACGGAGGAGAGGAGTCTGTTCGGTTATACCGGACAGGTGAACGGGCAATGGCATAAACAGTATGAAGGCGCCGTAGAGCAGGATATCAGGTCGGAGATACTGTTTATGGGAAATTCCCTGCGGGGGATAACGATAAATGGAGCGCTGTCCCTGGTAGTGGTACTGATCATGATTCCCCTGGCTGCTTCAGGAAGGCTGACAGCAGGTATTTTCATCTCTCTGGTGACTTCCATGTATGACTTGATTGATATAATGGGAAACAGTACCGCAAAGGCGGTGAATTGGGTAGCTACCGCACAGGAATATATGAAAGATCTTACTGTTTTTGCGGCACTGCCGGAACGGGAGGATGCAGCAGGGGGAGAGCGGACACAGAGGCGGGAAGCAGATGCGGCCGCCTTAAAGATGCAGGGGAAGATACCGGAATTAAAGGAATTGGAATTTTGCCATGTCACTTTCCGGTATCCTGGCTCGGATGTAGAGATTCTGAAGGACTTTTCCATGAAACTGGAATGCGGCAGACATTATGCCATTGTGGGGGAAAACGGAGCGGGCAAGACCACATTGATCAAGCTTCTCACAGGACTCTACAGAGAGTATGAGGGACAGATTCTTTATAACGGTATTGAGATGCGCAGTTTTCCCAGGGAAGAATGGTTCCGGATCTTTTCCTGCGTCTTTCAGGATTTTGCCAGATATTACCTCTCTGTGGAAGAGAATATCTGTCTGGGCATGGGAGATATGGATTTCGAGGAGGAAGGCCCGGAGCAGAAAAGGGAACGCATTTCCCGTATGGAGAATACGGCGAAGCAGCTGGATATCCATGATTTCCTGCGCGGTTTAAAAGGTGGTTATGAGACACGGCTTGGAAAGCTGGATGAGGACAGTGTGGATCTCTCCGGCGGCCAGTGGCAGAGGGTGGCAATGGCAAGAGCGCTGATGAATGACGCGCCCCTGCTTTTGCTGGACGAGCCTACGGCGGCGCTGGATCCAATCAGCGAGAGCAGGCTGTATGAGGAGTTTGGCAAGATCAGCAGGAACCGGACTACCATTTTCATCAGCCACAGGCTGGGCTCCATCAAGCTTTCAGACCATATCTTCCTCTTGAAGGACGGCTGTGTCAGGGAGCAGGGAAGCCACGAGGAGTTGATGAGATTACAGGGCATTTACGCCAATATGTATGAGACTCAGCAGAGCTGGTATACGGAGAAAAATGTGGAAAATGCAGAATCGATTGATGCTCCGTCAAGGCAGGCAATAGGATAGAAAGGGCAGAGCAATGGATAATAAGGTAAAACAAGTCAAACCATTTGGCCTGTTTAAAATGATCCGTCATATGGTTGGCGCAGGAGCAAAGAGGAAACCGCTGCATCTGATCCTCTTTATCAGTTTGTATATAGTCACTGGACTTTCCAGTACAGTCTACACCTTTGTCAAGCAGGGCTTTTTTGATTCTGTGGAAGGCCTGGCAGGCGGTAGAGAACAGATTGGCGCTGTGGCAGCCTTTGGTGTGGTGACTTCGCTGTTTCCCGTTTTGATCTTTCTGATTTCCAACTTGTCAGCCGTTGTATTGCAGGTCTTCTTTAAGACCGCGGAAGGATATATGGGAAGGGAATTAAATGAAAAAGCGGCAAGAATCGATCCCCTGGTGTACGAGGACAATCGTTTCCTGGATCAGATCAATAAGGCTTATGTGGGATTGCAGTCGGTGGGAGACGTTGTGGTCGGTATGCTTATGATCCTGCTGAATCAGAGTGTATACCTCATTTCCATGGCGGTATATCTGTTTACAGTAAAACCGGCACTGCTTATCATGTTTTGTGTTTCCTTCCTGCCCAGCATTGTGGGGACGGTGGTACGTAAGAGGCTGTATGCGAAGCTGGAGCATACAGCGGCGCCCTGCCGCAGGCGGTATGAATATTTTGAAAAATGTATCTGCAACAGGGAGTATGTCAAGGAGACAAGGCTTTGGAGATCGGAAAGCTTCTTTAAAAAGATGTTTGGTAAGAATCTGAGAGAGTATACCCGTCTGGACTGGCAGACTTCAAAACATGTCCTTCTAACAGAATTAGGGCTGCGCTGTCTGACATTGACAGGATATGTAGGAATCATTATCATGATGTTTTACTATCTGTCAAAGGGTGAAATCGGTGTGGGAGCTTTCGCTGCGGTATTTACTTCACTGGATACGCTGTTCTCGCGGATAAACGAGCTGTTCGACGTACAGATCGGCGGCATCGGCAGGGCCTTCGGCCCGGCCCAGAATTTCTTTGCTTTCCTGAATCTTCCGGAGCGTCAGGGGCTGTATGATGGGGCTTTAAAGAGGGAAGTGATGGAATTGAAAGATGTGTCATTCACTTATCCCGGCAGCGACAGACCGGCGCTGGATCACATTAACCTGACGATACATAAGGGCGAGACGCTTGCTATTGTGGGCATAAACGGATCGGGCAAATCCACGCTGACGAGACTGCTGACGGGATTGTACCTGCCCACCACAGGAAAGATACTCATCGACGGCAGGAATGTGGAAGAAATCTCCCCGAAAGCGCTGTATCGGGATGTCTCTGCGGTTTTCCAGAAGTATCAGTCCTATAAGATGACGGTGGAGGAAAATGTCAGGATATCGGATATGGGGAAGGGGGACTCTGTGGGCGATGACAATGATGCGGGCCTGCGTCAGCCCCGGGCTGCCGGAATGGAGCCTGCCGTCCTGGATGTCCTGGAAAAAGCTGATTTCCCCACGGACAGCGGGAAACTGACAGAGGGCCTGCAGACCATGCTTGGCAAGGATTTCGGAGGAATCGACCTTTCCGGCGGACAATGGCAGAGGCTTGCCATTGCCAGGGGATTGTACCGCGATCACGATATGATCGTGCTGGATGAGCCTACGGCTGCCATCGACCCTTTGGAGGAGGCGGATATTTACCGGAAATTCGCGGAGATTTCCGCAGACAAGACCGCGTTTATCGTGACCCACAGGCTTGGCTCTGCCCAAATTGCCGACCGGATCATTGTTATGGACGCGGGATGTATCGTGGACATGGGAACCCATGAGGAACTGATGCAGCGGGAGGGCAGATACCGGGAGATGTACCATGCCCAGGCGAAATGGTATGTGTAGGGTTGGGGGATGTTAAGTATAACTTGCAGCCTGACGGAAACAATGTTAAAATAATGCAGGAAAGAATGGAAATCTTTAGAGAAAAATCATTTTGTGCGTGATTTGGAAAAACTTTATATGTTTTTACGGGTTTAAAACCAGACTGACATGGAGGTATCATGAAACTTCAGATTGAAAATATTCTTAAGATTGACAGGGCCGATATTGATATTGATGGTATTACGGTAATCGCAGGAAGTAACAATACCGGAAAAAGTACAGTCGGGAAGGTCTTGTTTGCCTTAATGAATTCTTTCTACAATTTAGATGATTTCATCAGAGAATGGAAACCGAATGATGCCAGAAAAGCATTGAAGAAGCATGGCAATAATCTGGATTTGATCTGTAAAAATCTTGCGGGCGTTAAGCGCAGAAAAGTTTCTTTGTCAGAGAACATCCAGAGAAAGTATGCAGTTTTTATTGCAAGCTGTAAACATGAAAGCGGGATTAGAAATTGTATGAAGGATTATTGCCAGGAACATCTCGAATTGTACGGGATGCAGCATATGTACAACAGTCCGGAAGTGCAGGACTGGCTCCATAGCGCAATAGCCGATATGGTAGACACTATGCTGAATTATGATTCTGAATATGCGGAAAAACATGGCTGCCAGAAATATTGGGAGAGTATTTTCGCTGACAGGATTGTAAAAGCAAAAAAGGCGGCAGGTGATGCGGAGGGGAAAACTGCTTTTGCATGTTTAAAACTGAACAGAGAAAACTCCAATACCATTTCGGTGAAATTTGCCAATAACAGGGTCTGTGAAATAAAACAGGAATTCGGTGTAAACGGTAAAGCGTTTTATATTGATACACCCAGGATTATGGATGATCTTGCTGTACTGGGATTATTGGAGGATGCAGCACGTGCAAAACTTGAGGAGGTTCTTGTTCCGTACAACGCTAATCTTATGCGGCAACGTATTTTTGGCAGGTATCCTGGAACAAGAGGATTAGAAATGGATGACTTTTGGGAAATTTCATTTGGTGATGAGAAGGAAGAACAGGAATCCAATGTTGAAATGCAGGAGATGGATGAAATCATTGAGAGATTCAATGCAGAATTGGTTGAGATTATGCAGGGATCATTAAGGTTTGAAAAATCCCATGAACAATTGGATTATAAGGATTCTGATTATATAGATAGCTTTAAACTCAAAAACCTGTCCACAGGTGCGAAAGCAATTTCTTTGCTGCAGTGTATTCTGCATTATAGAGTTTTGAGAAAAAAATCCGTTTTGATCCTGGATGAACCGGAAATCAACCTGCATCCGGAGTGGCAGACCGAATATGCCAGAATTATAGTAATGCTGCAGAAAGAAATGGATCTTCATGTTGTCATTACGACCCACAGTCCGTTTTTTTAAAAGCGCTTGAAAACGCTGTAAGTGAATACGGCATAAGAGACAAATGTCATTATTATTATGCGCAGAATGCCGGAGGTGACGCACTGATCAAAAAGGCAGACGATGATTTGGAAATGGTATACAGTAAAATGATGATGCCGTTATTAGAGCTGCTGAGAGAATTGCCCATATAAAATATGAGGAATAAGATACGATGGATAAAAATATCGCACAGATTCTGAGCCTGCCGGAGGAAGCCGAAAAAATACTTATAGGTACTTTGTACGACATATCCGTTGATGACGGCAAAAATAATGATATAAGCATTCCCGATGAGTGGACATTGAAAAGATTTATGGAAGCCGGTTTAATCAGAAGTATCAAAGCAGAAGAAATGGAATCCATTCAGTATCCCTGCAAAATAAATGAGCGGGTAGTGTTTTCGGAAGAATTGGCATTGAATCTGGACAATATAGCTGCATCTTATCAGGCGACCAAAAAGCAAGGTTTCCTGATGCCTGTAAACTATACATTGAGTACAATAGATTCCCTGTATATAAAAGAAAAGACAGCCTGGTTCTTGATTGAGTTTAAAAACGGAAACTGGACTGTTCAAGACATAAAGAAAAAGGTGCATGAAACACTGCAGTTATTAGGTGATCTGGAAATGCTGGACAACCATGCCATACTTACCACAAACAGGGAGGGGAAGACTGTTGAGGTAAGGGATTTGAATCTGAAGGCCAAGCTGGAAAATGCATTGGGATTCTATGCAGGCAGTGAGTTTTATAAAAACAGGGTGTCTTTATATGTCGTGTATACAGACCATATCCAAAAAGCCAGAGAATTTTTGAAACTCTGTTCCCAGAGAGACGGATATTCTGACATGGACAGGGTGCTAAGCCAATATGGAATATTCGAGAAGGAAAAGGTGTCGCCCATCGTAGAAATGGGATATAAACAGGTTAATGTACTTGCGACATATCTGCTTCAGGCTACAACGGAGAATCATTATTATACAGTATATCAAAACGTTGGGATTCTGTATGATAGAATAAAGAAGATAAACAGGGATTCTAAACGGAAGTATCTTACTCTTTTAAAGAGTATTCCGGCTTTCATATCAGAAATTCCGAAGTTTTTTATAAGAAAGGACAGAACACTGTTTTCCGACAATATGTCCCCTGATGAATTTCTCATAAAGCTTGCCATATACAGTGTCCGGTATACAAGGGAAGAAGATATGCCGGAATGTAAAGCGGATGAATATAATGTTGTAGAGGGACTTTTGGACAGTATATTGCAAAAGGATCATTCAGAATATGTCGGTCAATGCCGAAATATTGTACAACAATTTGGGAAATTATTGAATGAGGACGAAAAACAGCTGGAGTTTGTTTACAGTGAGAAATTTACAGATGAATTACTAAGTTTATTCGATACAGATTTTTATGCGGCATTGGGTCGGATATTATTGATTCAGAGGGTGACCAGTAAAAGAGGCTGTTATCGCTTAAACAGACCGCACCAGGAAGAAATCGTGCGGAATGTACTGCAAGTCAAAGCGGAGGACGTGAATCCTGTATTGAATGCAGCAGACGATAAGATAGAAAGCCTGCTTAAATTTGCTGCATTAAAGTCATATTTTGCAGGGAGATATACATGCTTTTGGAATCCGGAACAGGATGACTATATGCATATGTGCCGTCAGATCTACTACATAAAAGAATTCTATGAAGAAAAACACCCATCCGGTGAAAACATACAAGAGGAAAGCGCACGAAAGCAAAGCAGGCAAAAAATACGCACCTATGGATGTTTTGGCACATTGCTACATTCGATTATGACGGAAGAATCGTCAGAAGACTTTTCGGAAAAATTAAAGGAACATATAAATCGGATTGAAAAGAAAATATTGGCGGGAAGATCAAGAAGGGAGCTTCAGGCTTTGCATATGGCTGTCCGGGGGACAATAAGCGGCGAAACGATAGCCCTGTGGCAATTAAAATATCTTTTTGAAGGTTCTGTGTTTTAAAAGGTGGCCGGGGTTAAGGGTGAGGACTTTGAAAAAGTAATGGGAATCACAGCAAATTAATATCATTGGACGTTTCCCTCTGCTATATATCGGCAGAGGGAAATTTGATACGGCAGATTCAGCTGCTTTGAAGCTGTACAGCAGCTTTACGTCAAAAAAGAAGGCAGGGGAGGAAGAAAGATGTTTGTACTGAAAAAAAGGAAATACACCTGGCTTGACATGTATCGGATCCCGTTTAGCTGCGCGCCGGTGAGCACGGTTTTAGTCACAGTGCAGAAAGCCATCACCGCGCTGGCGAACATATTCCAGGTGATCGTAGTGGCGAAATTCCTCGATGGCACCATCGATGCGGTGATGCATGGGAATTATGACAGAAAACTGATATTATGGTTTGTACTGATGCTTCTTATGGTAAGCTGGAAAAGGGTTTCCTATAATATCGGAAGGCTTTTCACCAGTCATTTTGTCATCATGGGAAACCGGCAGGTTCTGCAGGAATTTACAAAAAAGCGCAACCGGCTGGAATACTACCTTCTGGAAGATCCGGATACGGAGGAATTGACAAACCGGGTGGTAAATAAGCTGGAGAGGAATCTGGAGGAGCTGCTCCAGCGCTTCGTTAACTTTTTTGTGGTCTATATTCCCAGGATTACGGGCGTCCTCCTGATCATTGCTTCCCGTGTCTGGTGGCTGGCCATTGTGGTCATGGTGATGGCGGTGCCCCTTGTATTCATCTCCCTGCGGGGAGGCCAGAAGATATACCGGGCCAGTGAGGAAGCTGCGGTATATGAGAGACGCCACAGATATCTCTTTGACGTGCTGACGGGAAGGGAGACTACCGAGGAGAGAAGTTTGTTCGGATATGGAGGGGCAATCAACAGACAGTGGTATCGTCAGTATGACACTGCCAGGAAGATCCATATGAAAGCGGAAGCTGTTTTTACGCTGAATATGCAGGGCGGGAGCCTTATCACCAGTATCCTGGCATCGGCGGTATCCCTGATCATGATTCCCCTGACGGCGTCCGGGGCGTTAAGCGTAGGATTTTTTATTTCCCTGTCCACGGCAATTTATGATCTGGTGAATCTGATGGGCTGGGAGATGACAAGGGCAGTGGCGCAGATTGCGCGCTACAGGGAGTACATGAAGGATCTGACCGCTTTTGCCGCGCTTCCGGAGAGGCAGGAGACTGAGGGACGAACCTCCGGCGAAGCAAAGGCGCGTCCGGACAGAAAGGCGTCCGAAGGAGAGGGGCTGCCGCTGCCGGAAATCCCCAGGCTGCAGTCCCTGGAATTCCGACATGTTACTTTCCGTTATCCCGGTACGGGAGTGGATATATTAAAAGACTTTTCCATGGAATTGAAGGACGGCGTCCACTACGCAATCGTAGGGGAGAACGGGGCGGGCAAATCCACATTGATCAAGCTGCTCACAGGGCTTTACAGGGAGTATGAGGGAGAAATATTGTACAATGGTATGGAAATGCGGACGTTTCCACAGGAACAGTGGTTCCGCATCTATTCCTGCGTCTTTCAGGATTTTGCCAGGTATTACCTGTCTGTGAAGGAAAATATCTGCCTGGGAACGGGGGACATGGATCTTGACAATGACGATATAGAAATCCGCATGAAAAAGGTAACGCGGCAATTGGGGCTTCAGGATGACGTTTCCTCTTTAAAGTACGGATATGAGACACGATTGGGGAAGCTGGATGAGGATAGTGTGGATCTGTCGGGAGGCCAATGGCAGAGGGTGGCCATGGCAAGGGCGCTGATGAATGATGCGCCGGTGCTTCTGCTGGATGAGCCCACGGCGGCGCTGGATCCTATCAGCGAGAGCGCGTTATACGAAAAGTTCGGCGAGATCAGCAGGGGGCATACCACCATATTTATCAGCCACAGACTGGGTTCCACCAGGCTTTCGGATCATATCTTCGTCCTGAAGGACGGATGTGTCAGAGAGCAGGGGAGTCATGAGGAACTGATGGCGGCGGGAGGGATTTATGCCGCCATGTACGAGACGCAGCAGAGCTGGTACGCCGGAGAGGAAGGAGGGGAAGCATAATGGCAGAGAATGTAGACAAACGGAAAACAGACGGCCAGAAGACGTGTAACCGGGAAATAAATAAAAAAGGGACGGAAAGACAGAAAAAGGCCAGGCAGAAAAGCCTGGCGGGAATGATTCGCCACGTATTGTCGCTGGAATGGGAAAAGAACCCGGCGCTGTTGATCTTCTGCATCATAATGGCCTCCGGAATGGGAGTAACGGCGGCCGCCAATGTTTTTTTCAAGCAGGCATTCTTTGATTCCGTGAGCGGTATGGTGGAGGGAAACACCACGGTGTCCCGCGCCGTGCTGCGGGGGATCGGTATGGCGGCTTTCCTGGTATTGACGCTGGCCCTTACGGCGGCGGCACAATTGATCTACAACAACGTCAACATGGTCATCATGGGGCATATGGGAATCCTTCTGAATGACAAAGCGTCCAGGGTTGATCCCATTGTCTATGAGGACAATCGTTTCCTGGATCATATCAACAAGGCTTATGTGGGAATGGAAGCGGTCACGACAGTAGTGTTTACGGCTCTGTCCATCGGATTGAATGATGTGGCGTACTTTGTGTTTATGGGCTGCTATCTGTTTTCCATAAAGCCTATGCTGCTGCTGGTATTCGCCCTTTCCTTCCTGCCCACCATCATAGGTTCCATTATCCGCAGGAATATGTTTGCCAGGATGGAAAACCTGGCTGCGCCTTACCGCAGGAAGTACGAGTACTTTGAAAAATGTCTCTGCAGCAGGGAATATGCCAAAGAAACGCGGCTGTGGCGCGGGGAGCGATATTTTAAGAGGCTGTTTGACAAAAACCTGGACGGGTATACCACGTTACAGTGGAAGACCACCAGGCATTCGGAACTGATCATGATTGCGCTGCGCTTCCTGCTGTTGTCGGGGTATGTGGGAACGATAGTCATGCTGTTCTACTATCTGTTCCGGGGCGAAATCGGAGTAGGCGCCTTCGCGGCAATTTTTTCTTCCCTGGACGGGATGTTTGACAGCATGGACGGGGTGTTCAATTATGAGATTGGGGCTATCACCAGGAATTTCGGCGCGGCGCAGAATTACTACGCTTTCCTGAACCTGAAGGAGAGGGAGGGCGTGGAATTGGATGCCCTGCCACGTGAGACCATGGAATTAAGAGGGGTGTCTTTCGCCTATCCCAACAGCGGCAAGATGGCGCTGGAACAGATTGACCTGACAGTGCGAAAGGGCGAGACTCTTGCCATAGTAGGCGTGAATGGTTCGGGAAAGTCCACGCTGACAAGGCTGTTGACGGGACTGTACCTGCCCACAGAGGGAGAGATGCTGATCGACGGCAGGAACGCCAGGGAGGTAGCGCCCGTCTCCCTGTACAGAGGGATTTCCGCAGTTTTCCAGAAATACCAGTCCTATAAGATGACGGTGGAGGAGAATGTCAGGATATCGGATATGGGCAGGGGGATTCCCGGGCAGGATACAGCGGGAGCAGCCGCAGACGGCAGGACGGACGGAACGGATTCTGCTGTCAGGGAAGTGTTGGAAAAGGCTGATTTCCCCACAGACAGCGGGAAGCTGACGGAGGGCTTTCAGACCATGCTGGGCAAGGATTTCGGAGGCATCGACCTTTCCGGCGGCCAGTGGCAGAGGCTTGCCATTGCCAGGGGCTTGTACCGCGCCCACGATATGATTGTACTGGATGAACCCACGGCTGCCATCGACCCTCTGGAGGAGGCGGATATTTATCGGAAATTCGCGGCGATTTCTGCGGACAAGACCGCGTTCATCGTGACCCACAGGCTGGGCTCCGCCCAGATTGCTGACCGGATCATTGTCATGGACGCAGGGCGGATCGTGGACATGGGAACCCATGAGGAACTGATGCAGCGTGAGGGCAGGTACCGAGAAATGTACCATGCCCAGGCGAAGTGGTATGAGTAGGTTTACAGATATGTCCAGGCGGTAACTCAACGGTGGCCTACCGGATATTTGATCACTGTCAGAAAGGATAACAGGAATGGGAAGAAATATATTAGCAGAAAAGGGAAGATGTTCAGAACATGATCTGCTGGAGAGACTCAATGCATACATTGCACCTGTGGACGCTAAATGGCAGAGCCGGCTGAAACCGGCGGATGCTTCCATGCTGGATGATTTAGCATTTTATCTGGGTATGAAGGAGCATGATCTGGAATTGCCGGCTTCCTTTATAGAATTTGCGAAGTTTGCAGGAGAGGACGACGGCGGCCTGCTGTCTGTCCCTTTGAGAGGCAGGTTTTCCATAAGGAAGATGCTGGAGACCGCCATAGAAATATATGAATATGAACCGGAAAATATGGATCCCTGTCATTTTGAATTTATATTGGACGAAGTGGGAATGGCCTATATATTATGCCAGGAGAACGAAAGCGGGATATATTACGAAGATACCTGCTGGATCAGCTCCTCCTTTGAAAATCTGTTGTTTCAGTGCGCCATTCGCTTATTTGAGGAGAAATATTTTAAAGAAAGGCTTCATTTTGGCTCAAGCAAGAATTCCTTCAGGGAATCAGAGCGCAACAGGCAGGGAAATGACCTTGAGACGATCATGAGGGAAATTGTGTCATCAGACAATTTGCAGTGTGCCTGGTTTAATGACGCTTGTTTTTTCTTTGCATATAACGAAGAATATTCTGTTTGCCTGAAAAAGGAGAATGCTGTTGCAGGGAAGATCATGGGGAAAGATACACAGAAAATGACTTCTGTTTTGCAGAGATTATTACCGCAGATTGGAGGGAAAATCGTATACTTTTAGGCCTTGACCGGAAGGTTGACCTGTGTTTCGCAGAGCGTGCCTGTAAGGAGAGAGGGTTGAAAATGAGCAATTATTTTCATTGCGTTTTGGGCCTTGGGAGAAGCGAAAGGAAGATATATTTATGGAAATAATCAAAGGCAATATTGAAACACTCATGGTGGAGATGCAATATGAATTTGTAAATAAGGACGAATTTTCCGATCCTCAGTCGAACCGCCTTTATAATAACTGGCGTTTTCTGGAGGAATACAGAAGTCAGCTGACGGACGTCAAAAAGATACCGTTGGAAATAGTTTTGTATAGCAAATATTACTGGTTTTCGCGGCTTGTGGAAAGATGTCGTGAAGTTTCCGGCCGCCGCGACGGAGGCATGGAAGACTGGCAGGACAGAATCCTGTACGAGATAGATTACAGTGTGAAGGATCCGGACTGGAATTTTGTGGAAAAACTGTATTATAACATGATATAATGAGCGTTAGCGAGAAGAATGTGCTTGCATATTCGGCGAGCGGCGAATGGTGATCAAGAATCGATGACTCATGATATGTAATGGAAGGTATGACCATGAATCAGGACAGTATAACAAAAGTTAAGGAATTATTGTATGACACTGCAAAGGATAAGGTAAAGAGCTTTCTTTCCCAAACGGACGATCAGGAAATCTTATATATGTATGCCTGTAATTATAATTGGGATGATGGTTTTGAAATCCCGCAGGCCATCCTGGATAATGAAAAGTGTGATTTGAGCATCGCGTTATTGCTTTTTTATGAGGCGGACGGATGTCAGTATTTAACGGAAAAATCCGACAATATAAATTTACCGCAATGGTCTGTTTTTATCCGGAAGCTGTACGATTCGATCATGGCAGGGAAATATCGGCAAGGGGAAATTGCATTTAAAGTACCACTGTCAAAAGTCCAGATCTATAAATTAAAAAAGGTATTGACAGAAGACGAAAACATTTTTATAGAAGATATAAACGGAAAGTGTCTGGATACCGGGAACGGACATATTGGCTGAGTTTGAATCTATTGAACAATACAGCAGGCTGAGGGTAAAAAGAGTTGTGGATATACGCTATCCGTTTGAACAGGATGAGGATATGATCAGGGTCAGGTCATCGGTGAAAGAGCTGGTTTTGGTCAGTTCTGTGCTTCTCGGCAATATTGTCAGGGAAACAGAATTGAAAGATGGAACGGAAAATAATTGTGCCGCGGCAAAAATCGTATTGGAAAACGGGCAGATCCTATTTATAGATCCCGGTTTCCCATATGGAATAGGAATCGGGGGAAAAGAGCAGGAGGAGTACTGGCAGTTTAACGGATTTCGGATTGAAGATAAAGGGAGAACACAGCTTGTAAATCACAAAGCTTCAGCAGCCAACAAGAATGAGGGGTAGAAATGAGTATCTTTTTTATACAGGCAGGCACCCCCGGATTCCGTCCTGTATTGGACGAGAATGATGAGACCCTGTCCGATGCGGTGGAAAGTATTTTCCTGTTAAATACAGAAAGTGCGGTTATGGCATGGAACCATATCAGCATTCCCCTGTCATATAAATATGATATCGGCTATATGCTGGATGACCTGTTATATCTGCTGAAATGTATACGGCAGGTGGATACCGGGGAGGTGACCATACACTGGCTCCCGGATACCTTCCGGTGTGACTGGCATATCACCTGGAACCATGGACAGATGGAAATACAGTCCTGTTGGGAGTGCACGGTAGGGCATTTGGAAAATCTGCTGAATGATAATTCCAGGATTTCCATTCCTGTACCGCATTTTGTAAGCGAGTGGAAAGCTGTCTTCTGCAATGTCGCAGATGGGCTGAAGAAAAGCGGGTATGACGAAAACAGGATACGGGGAATGCGGCAGCTGTCGGAACAGCTTAGCCTTATGGGACACAAAGGGATTTTATACAGGGAATGAATAAATCTGGAGGTATTTGTATGAATTTTATCAATACAATGGACGACTTGTTTCACATGCTCGACAGATGTACAGAGGGAGTGGATTGGGATACTTTTTATACTAAGCGGGACAAGCCAGCCCCGTTTTTGAAATATAATAAACTGCCGGATAAGTGCGTTGTTGATTTTATAGAAAGGCATGATATTAAAAAGGCATGTGAATTTGGTTGTGGAGAGGGACGAAACGCAATCTATCTCGCCCAAAACAATATTGATACGGAAGCATACGATTTGTCGGAGATCGCGATAGAAAATGCAAAAAGGAATGCAAGAGAAGGCAAGGCGGAAAAGGCAGTCTTTAAGGCAGGAAATATTTTTGCGTTGGATTTTATGGATAAGAAATTCGACTTGGTGATAGACAGCGGTATTTTTCATCATTTGGCGCCCCATAGGCGTTTGCAGTACAGGGATATTGTATCAAATATTTTGGCTAAAGAAGGTCACTTTATATTGTTGTGCTTTGCGGCAGGGGAAGACGGCGCTGACGAGGTGGATGATTATGAATTTTACAGGAGCAGACAAACCGGCGTTGCATTTACGGAGGAAAGGCTGAAAGAATTCTGGGGAAAAAAATTCGATGTGGTAGATTTACGTAAGGGAGAAAATATTGTGGATGACCGAACGTGGGAGAGTGAGTATTTATACATATGTGTGTTCCGAAAAGTCAGCTAAATCTTCTTTGCGGAATAGAATTTTATTCGTTTCTTTTTGGATAGTAATATGATGTGGAATTAAGGGAAGGGATCTCATGGACTACAATCTGTATATAGCCCTGCCGGAAGAAGATTTGCGGGAAATTGGTATTTCTGAAAGAATGGCTGAATGGGGAGGGGAGGAAATCATTGAGCGGCGGATAAAATACACCTGCGGCCAGGATATCTTTTCGTTCATCCGGCAAGCTTTAGACTGGGAATCGCCGCAAAACATGGAAATTTTCCGCTCCTTGAAAGCGGAGGCGGCAAGGATTCTGCAGAAAATGAAGGATAAGAACATTCAAAGAAACGATGCTCTGAGTGTTGCAGACGTGGCTGATTTCGAGAAAAATGCAGGTATCAGGCTGCCGGAGGAATTGACGCTGTTTTACACAGAGGCCTGTAATGGGTGTAAAATGTTGGACGGGTTCGACCTGCTGAAAATGGAGCAGTGGAAATATGACGCCGACAGCCTGAAAAGGGATTTCCCTTTTGAAAAGTACTGGGTTTGGGAAAATGACGATGATTATAATCCGGGAAAAATTAAGGAGACAGAAAACGGAAACCTTGCTTTGATCGATATCGGGGACGCCCAGTCCTGGAATATCATTGTGCGGGGAAAAGAGAGGGGCAGAATGTGGTTCTTTACGGATGTGGGAATCCAGCCCTGCGCACCGGCAATGGATTTCCTGGAATGGTTTGAATACTGGCTTGACGGAAAGGATGACTTCTTTTATGGCTTTCAGCCGGAAGAATAATGTAAAACTCGTTTAAAAAGATGTTTTGCAGGAGGCAGATATTGTGCAATATCCCAATCTGTGCTATGATGGTTCGGTAGGAAATCAAATACCCTGCAGAAAGCAACAGGGGACTTAATTCTCGCGGCATTCGCCAAGTCTACTTTGTTGGCTTTGTGCCCGTGTAAACAGCGGCGCCAGGTCAGCAAAACTGACTTGGCTCATTGCCCGCATAAATTAACGGAAAGGTTTGGTTAAGCGTTATGGGAATGACAATGACACAGAAGATTCTTGCGGCGGCTGCGGGCCTGGAAAAGGTGGAGGCCGGGCAGCTGATCGAGGCGGATCTTGATCTGGTGCTGGGAAACGATATCACAAGCCCCGTGGCCATCAAGGAGATGGACAAGTTCACCACAAAGGGCGTGTTTGACAAGGATAAGATTGCGTTAGTACCCGATCATTTCGTGCCCAACAAGGATATCAAGTCTGCGGAGCACTGCAAATGCGTCAGGGAATTTGCCCGCAGGAACGAGATCACCAATTATTTTGAAGTGGGGGAAATGGGCATCGAGCACGCCCTGCTTCCCGAGAAAGGCCTGACGGTGGCGGGGGACGTGATCATCGGGGCGGACTCTCACACCTGTACCTACGGCGCCCTGGGGGCATTTTCCACGGGCGTGGGCAGTACCGATATGGCGGCGGGGATGGCCACCGGAAAAGCATGGTTCAAGGTGCCCTCTGCGATCAAATTTAATCTCATTGGGAAGCCCGCCAAATGGGTCAGCGGCAAGGATGTGATCTTACATATCATCGGAATGATCGGCGTGGATGGCGCGCTGTATAAGTCCATGGAGTTTGTGGGGGAGGGGATTGCGAACCTGTCCATGGACGACCGTTTCACCATTGCCAACATGGCCATCGAGGCGGGAGGTAAGAACGGGATCTTCCCCGTGGACAAACTGGCGGAAGATTATATGAAGGAGCATTCTCAGAGAAAGTATCGGATTTTTGAGGCGGAAGCGGATGCTGTGTATGACGCGGAGTATACCATCGACCTCTCCGCCCTGCGCCCTACGGTTGCCTTCCCCCATCTGCCGGAGAACACCCATACCATTGACGAGATTAAGGGGATGGACAGGATTGCTGTTGACCAGGTGGTGATCGGTTCCTGTACCAACGGACGGCTGGACGACCTGCGGACGGCGGCGGAGATCCTGAAGGACAGGCATGTGGCAAAGGGTATGAGATGTATTGTGATTCCCGCCACACAGGCGATTTACATGCAGGCCATGGAAGAAGGGCTGTTGAAGACCTTTATCCAGGCCGGTGCCATTGTAAGCACCCCTACCTGCGGCCCCTGCCTGGGCGGCTATATGGGAATCCTGGCGGAGGAAGAGCGCTGTGTCTCCACCACCAACCGGAACTTTGTGGGACGTATGGGACATGTGAAATCCGAGATTTACCTGGCAAGCCCCGCGGTGGCGGCGGCCAGCGCGGTCACAGGAGAAATCTCCAGCCCGGAGGAATTATAGGGATAAGACTTGCTTATGGATGCGGGCATCCGGAACAGTGACTCATTGCCCGCAGGAATCCGGAACAAGTCCGGCTGTGGTCTGCAGATTGCCAGAGGAAAGCCATCGCCGTGGTTGCAGGACAATCGCGGCAGAATAATTATAAAAGGTGCGGCGAGAGGGCCTTGTATACCCTCTTTGACAGCGCGGAAATGAGGATAGATATGAACGCAAAGGGAACAGTTTTCAAATACGGAGACAATGTGGATACGGACGTCATCATCCCCGCAAGGTACTTGAATTCCTCCGATCCGGCGGAGCTGGCGGCTCACTGCATGGAGGATATAGACACGGGGTTTATCAAGAAGGTGCAGAAGGGCGATATCATTGTGGCTGAAAAGAATTTCGGCTGCGGTTCTTCCAGGGAGCACGCCCCCATCGCCATCAAGGCGGCGGGAGTCAGCTGCGTGATCGCGGAGACCTTCGCCCGGATCTTTTACCGGAACGCCATTAACATCGGGCTTCCCATCATCGAATGCCCTGAGGCCAGCAAAGGCATTGAGGCAGGAGATCAGGTGGAAGTAAATTTCGACACCGGGGTGATCACTAATGTGACCAGGGGAACCTCCTTCAAGGGCCAGGCATTTCCCGAGTTTATGCAGAAGATCATCGCCTCCGAGGGACTAATCAACTATATTAACAGTAAGTAACTGAACAGGTAATGATTTTCCGATGCCCCGCTGCAGACAGCGGGGTATTTGTCAGATAATAATGTGCTTGAAAATGGAAACAGAAGATTATATGGTCTACAGAAAGGCATGGTAATACAAATGTCAGTTAATCATTCTAAAAAGTACGAGATTGATATGTGTAACGGGCCGCTCCTGGGGAAAATCCTGATCTTTTACATTCCTCTGATGCTCTCCGGTGTGTTACAGCTTCTGTTCAACGCGGCGGATATCGCAGTAGTGGGGCGCTTTGCGGGAAACGAGGCTCTGGCGGCAGTGGGCTCCACCGGTTCCCTGACGAACCTTATCGTCAATCTGTTTATGGGATTATCCGTGGGAGCCAATGTGATGGTGGCCAGATTTTACGGTTCAGGGCAGATGAAGGAATTAAAAGAAATGGTTCAGACGGCGGTGGCAACGGCGGCAATCGGCGGCGTCATTTTAGTCTTTGTGGGCTTTTTAGCGGCCAGGCCGGCGCTGGCCCTTATGGCTACCCCGGAGAATGTGATTGACCATTCGGTGCTCTATATGCGGATTTACTTTGCCGGGATGCCTTTTATGATGGCGTATAACTTCGGCAGCGCCATCCTGCGGGCCGTGGGGGACACCAGAAGGCCCCTTTATTATCTGATGATTGCGGGGGTAGTCAATGTAGTCCTGAACCTGATCTTTGTCATTGTCTTTTCTATGGGGGTGGCAGGAGTGGCCACAGCTACCGTAATCTCCCAGGCTATATCCGCGTTGCTGGTAATCCGGTGCCTGATCCGTACAGACGGGGTCTATAAGCTGGAATTAAAAGGACTTAAGATCCGGCGTGACAAGCTGCTGCGTATGATACAGATCGGGCTTCCCGCAGGGCTCCAGAGCTCCCTGTTTTCCATTTCCAATGTGCTGATCCAGTCTTCGGTGAACAGCTTTGGTTCCGTTGCCATGGCAGGCAATACCGCAGGCAGCAATGTGGAGGGCTTTGTCTATACCTCTATGAACGCCTTCCACCAGGCGGCTATCAGCTTTGCCGGACAGAATTACGGGGCCATGAAATACAAGAGGGTGGGAAAGGTACTGCTGATCTGCGAGGGGCTGGTGATCTTTGTGGGTCTGGCGCTGGGGAACGCGGGTTATTTCTTTGCCGGGAATATCTTAAAGATTTATTCCACGGATCCGGAGGTCATTTCCTACGGTGTTCTGCGGATGAGCTATATCTGCGTGACTTACTTCCTATGTGGTATGATGGAAGTCATTGTGGGCGTCCTGCGGGGGATTGGCTGCTCCATCATGCCCATGCTGGTGTCCCTGACGGGAGCCTGCCTGTTCCGGGTAGTGTGGATTTACACCGTATTCCAACAGATCAGGACATTAGACTGCCTGTATGTTTCCTACCCCATAAGCTGGATATTGACCCTATGTGTACATCTGGTCTGCTTTGCTATCGTCTACCGGAAGCTGCTTCGCAGCGGGGGAGTGAAGGAGGAAGGCATTACAGGGCAGCAGGATTCCATTGATTAATTTCCGGCAGCAGTATATAATACTCCTGTGATCAGGGCAAAATGCACTTTGTTTGTTGATGAAACAGCCCTGCTGGATATTCTGAAGGGCCAGGCATACGTGGAATTTCTGTAAGACAGAGGGATCATAATCTGTAAAAACAACACGGGAAACGGGAATTGATATGATAGCATACGTAAAAGGAATCATAGATGATATTTCAGAGGACAATGCCGTCATCGATGTAGGCGGGGTGGGTATAAATGTCAGGATTTCCGCCGATACGGCGTCCAGGCTTCCGGGGGTTGGAGAGTCGGTGAAGCTCTACACCTACACCAGCGTCAGAGAGGACGCGTTTTTGCTGTACGGTTTTCTCACACGGGGCGACCTGGAGATCTTTAAGAAGCTGATCACAGTAAACGGCATCGGGCCCAAGGGCGGGCTGTCCATCCTTTCCGTCATGGATGCGGACGATCTCCGGTTCGCCATTATGTCGGGGGACAGCAAGGCCATCTCCAGGGCGCCGGGCATCGGGGCGAAGACGGCGCAGCGTGTGATACTCGACTTAAAGGATAAGATCGAGATTGACGATACCATGATCAGCAGGGAGATCGGCGGCCACAGTGTCAGCCCCCCAGCGGCGGACAGCGCCCAGAAGCAGGAGGCGGTGGCAGCCCTGGTATCCCTGGGATACGGGCAGGCGGAAAGCCTGAAGGCGGTAAACTCTATCGAGGGAATCGAGGAGATGGATTCCGGCGCCGTTTTAAAGGCAGCGCTGAAGAAAATGTTCTGAAGGAAATCACGTAAAGGACGGAATATATGCCCAGGAGAATGATCGAGACAAACATCACAGAGGAAGACAGCAGGATAGAAGGTTCCTTAAGGCCCCAGATATTGAATGACTATATTGGTCAATCCAAGGTAAAGGAAAACCTGAAGATATACATTGAGGCGGCAAAGCAGAGGGGGGACGCCCTGGATCATGTGCTCTTTTACGGGCCTCCCGGCCTGGGGAAGACCACCCTGGCTTCCATCATCGCCAACGAGATGGGAGTGCACATCAAGGTTACCAGCGGCCCCGCCATTGAGAAGCCCGGTGAGATGGCGGCAATCCTGAATAATCTGGAGGAAGGGGATCTTCTGTTTGTGGATGAAATCCACCGGTTGAACCGTCAGGTGGAGGAGGTATTATACCCCGCCATGGAGGATTACTGCATCGACATCATGATCGGGAAGGGTTCTTCCGCCCGTTCGGTGAGGCTGGATCTGCCGAAGTTTACCCTGGTGGGGGCCACCACAAGGGCGGGGCTTCTGACAGCCCCTCTCAGGGATCGGTTTGGGATGATCTACCATCTGGAATTTTACACGGTGGAAGAACTGCAGCAGATAATCCTGCATTCCGCCAGGATACTGGAGGTTGAGACCGAACCTCAGGGGGCCCTGGAGATGGCCCGCAGGAGCCGCGGCACCCCCAGGCTGGCCAACCGTATCTTAAAGCGTGTGCGGGACTTTGCCCAGGTAAAGTATGATGGAATCATTACGGAGGATGTGGCGCGGACGGCGCTGGATCTGATGGATGTGGACAAGTTGGGATTGGATCACATTGACCGGAACATGCTGGCCACCATGATCGAGAAATTCGACGGGGGCCCTGTGGGGCTTGACACTCTGGCGGCAGCCATCGGGGAGGATGCTGGAACCATTGAGGATGTCTATGAACCCTATCTGATCAAGAACGGGTTTCTGAACCGCACCCCAAGAGGTAGGGTAGTGACGAATCTTGCATATCAACATCTTGGGCTTTAATTCATGATCTTGGTAAAGTTTTGCTTGCCTGTCACACATTTATGATATATAATAGCGTTGTAATGGTTCCTACAGGGGTTAAAGTGGTCAAGAGGTGCGGGCATGTCTTCCAAAACGGATACAGAAGTGATAATCGGCGGCAAGGTCTTTACGTTGAGTGGATACGAAAGTGAAGAATACCTTCAGAAGGTTGCGTCGTATATCAATAACAAGATAAATGAATATAACAAGGTGGACAGCTTTCGCAGGCACCCCATGGATACCCAGAGCGTCCTGCTTCAGCTGAACATTGCGGACGACTATTTCAAGGCGAAGAAGCAGATTTCTGTCCTGGAGGAGGAGCTGCAGGCGAAGGAAAAGGAGCTGTACGATCTGAAACATGAGCTGATCTCAGCCCAGATCAAGCTGGATAGTTCGGAGGAACGGGTGAGGGCTCTGCAGCAGGAGGCTGACGACAATGGAAAGAAGATCGTCAGGCTGGAAACAGAGTTGAAGAAAAAATGATATTGGCTGTCCGCATCCCGGACAGCTTTTCTATTGATTTCATGAAGGGATTTATGGATTATGGCCGAGAATAAGAAGGCAGAGCTCCTGGCACCGGCAGGAAATGCGGAGGGCTTTTACGGGGCCGTCCATGCCGGGGCGGACGCTGTCTATCTGGGCGGCAGCCGGTTTGGAGCCAGGGCGTATGCCGAGAATTTCACAACACAGGAGCTGGTGGAATGTATCCGTTACGGGCACCTTATGGGGCGGCGTATTTATCTTACGGTAAATACGCTGCTTAAGGAGGATGAGCTTAAGGAACTTTATGAGTACCTTCAACCCTTTTATGAAGCGGGACTGGATGCTGTCATTGTACAGGATCTGGGGGTACTTGGCTTTATCCGGGAACATTTTCCGGGAATGAAACTGCACGCCAGTACCCAGATGACTCTCTGCAGCCGTTATGGGGCAGAGCTCTTAAAAGAGCTTGGAGCCTCCCGGATCGTCCCTGCGAGGGAGCTGAGCCTTCAGGAGCTTTCTGAGATCAAAGGCCGGGTGGATGTGGAGCTGGAAACCTTTATTCACGGAGCCATGTGCTACTGCTATTCGGGGCAATGCCTTTTCAGCAGCATCTTAGGCGGCAGGAGCGGCAACAGGGGACGCTGTGCCCAGCCCTGCAGGCTTCCATACCAGGTCAGGACGGGCCGGGGGCAGCAGAGCGGGAGCTGCTATCCTCTGAGTCTGAAAGATATGTGTACCATTGAGCATATTCCCAGACTGGCGGAAGCGGGGATCGATTCTTTTAAAATTGAGGGACGTATGAAACGGCCTGAATATACAGCAGGTGTGACGGCGATATACCGCAAATATATCGATAGTTATTATGATCTGAGAGAGCAGTTTGGAAAAGAACAGGCGGCAGAGCAGTATCAGGTCTCCCGAAGGGACATGGACATCCTTTCGTCCCTTTACATCCGAAGCGGGAAGCAGGACGGCTATTACTTCAAACAGAATGGAAGGGAAATGATAACCCTGTCAGATCCTGCTTACAGCGGGAATGACGAAGCGCTTCTGGATGAGATCAGAAACCGTTATTTGAAGGAGCGTTTCCGCCTGCCTGTCAATGTTACGGGCTCCTTTGTGGCCGGATGCCCTGCGGAAGTAACCCTGCAGGCGAAGAGCCTGTCTGTTACGGTGCAGGGCGCCGTGGTGGACAGGGCGCAGAAACAGCCGGTGACGGAGGAAAATGTTAAAAAGCAGCTGGGGAAAATGGGCGACAGCGCTTTTGTCCCTGAACGTATGGAATTGACCGTGGGGAAGGATATCTTTTATCCTTTGAAGCAGATAAATGAATTGCGGCGGGATGCAGTGCTTCGACTGGAACAGTCAATCCTTGAGAAACATGGCTATGTCCGCCGGGAAGGGCATATGGTGCAGCAGCCCCGGGAAAGCCAAAATCCTGTGGGGGCAGGACAGAAGAACGGGATAGCGGTCAGTGTCAGGACTTCCGGGCAGCTCCGGGAAGCGGCCGGCTACATGGCGGGGCATCCGGAAAGAAACTTCAGGCGTCTGTATATCGACAGCAATCTGCTTCTGGAGCAGCCCGGGGAGACGGTATCTGCCTGCCAGGCGCTTCAGGGTAAGGTGGAGCTGTATATCGCGCTTCCTTATATCCTGCGGCAGAAAAGCATAAGTATATTGGAGGATGTTTTCAGGCTGGCCGGCCAGTACCCTGTGTTCCACGGTATGCTGGTAAGGTCTCTGGATGAGCTTGCCTGTGTGCGGGAGTATGGCTGCCGATGCAGGCTGGATGCCAATGTGTACTGCTGGAACAGCGTGGCGCTGGAAGAATTGCAGGCCATGGCGGAGGGATTCTGCCTGCCGCTGGAATTAAAGGCGGGGGAGCAGAGGAGGCTGCTGGAGGCTTCCGGGAATCTCTGTGGAGGAAAGGGCTTTGAAAAGCTTGTATATGGCAGGATTCCCATGATGGTGACAGCAAACTGCCTGTGGAAGACCACCGGCAGTTGTGGAGCAAAGGAGGAAGGCTTTGCCGTCCTCACCGACAGGTATCGGAAGGAATTTCCTGTTGTAAGAAGCTGCCGTTATTGTATAAATATTATATATAACAGTATCCCCCTGTCCCTGCACCAAAGCGCGGAGGAATGGTATAAAAGGACGGATATCCGAATGGATTTTACAACGGAGACGGGCGCGGAGACCCTGCAGGCGCTGCGGTGCTTTCTGGAAGATGGGGAGCCGCCCTGCGGCGGATACACTACAGGCCATGAGAAACGCGGCGTGGAATAGGGCCATGACGTGGGCAATTGCTGCGAGCCTGAGGCCTGTAATGCGGAAATGAGGACGATATAAATGCGGGAATATGTGACGGAATTATCAAAATATTTTATCAACATATGCATGGTCATTTATACATTGGAATGTTTTCTGGTGTTTGCGGATAAATGGGTCAGCAGCAGGCTTATTTATACTACGCAGAAGATACTGATCTTCCTGATTCAACTGCTGTGCTTTGCAGATCTGATGCTGGTCAGCGGCGATATGCAGTATGTTCTGTTTTATGCCTTTGTGCAGGTGTTCCTTATCGCCGTCATGGGAATCGTCCCCATGATCTATGAGAACGCGAACAGGCTCCTTTTGAATAACATGTGTATGCTGGCGGGCGTTGGGCTCTGCATGATATCCAGGCTGTCCTTTAACAAGGCGGTAAAACAGTACATAATCATAATGATCTCCCTGATCGTCGCGCTTACAATCCCCTATCTGCTTTCCAGGATCCGTTTCTTAAAGAAACTTACATGGGTGTATGCGGCTGTGGGGATCGGGGCTTTAAGCCTGGTTCTTCTCCTGGGGGAGGTAACTTACGGCTCCAAAATTTCTTTCAGCATCAGGGGAATCAGCTTCCAGCCCTCCGAGTTTGTCAAAATCCTCTTTATTTTCTTCCTTGCAGGCGCCCTGTGGGAGAAATACAGCTTTGCGCGGGTGGCCGTTACGGCGGTGATCGCGGGGCTCCATGTGATAGTACTGGTAGTGTCCACCGATCTGGGAAGCGCATTGATCTTCTTTGTGGGATATGTGTTTGTGGTGTTTGCCGCCACAAGGAATTATCTCTATCTGCTCTGCGGTGCAGTGGGCGGGAGCGGCGCCGCCTATGTGGCCTACCGCCTGTTCAGCCATGTAAAGACCAGGGTGCTGGCATGGAGGGATCCCTGGACTTATATTGACAATCAGGGGTATCAGATTACCCAGTCGCTGTTTGCCATCGGCAGTGGAAGCTGGTTCGGCATGGGTCTGCTACAGGGGGATCCCAAGAAAATCCCCAAGGTGGATGCCGATTTCATCTTTTCTTCGGTGTGTGAGGAGCTGGGTGTTATTTTCGGTATCTGCCTGATATTGATCATGGTCAGCTGTTTCGTAATGATGATGTCTGTGGCGGTAAGGATACGGGATCGCTTTTACCAGATGATCGTCTACGGTATCGGCATCATGTACATCTTTCAGATTTTCCTGACAGTGGGGGGCGGCATTAAGTTGATTCCCCTGACAGGGGTGACACTCCCCTTTATCAGCTACGGCGGGAGCTCGGTCATGACGACCATGATCATGTTCTTTATCATACAGGGCATCTACATTCGGCTGCAGCAGGAAGGAGGCAGGCATAATGGCGGGAGAAAAGCGGACAACGCTCCGGGAATGGCAGGAAGGTCAAGACAGCCTGGCAGGGCAGGAAGCATGGCTGGCTCCGGGCGGGCCGACGCAGCAGGACACAGGGCGTAATCCGGGCGGGTCAGCGCAGCAGGAAACCGGACATAATCCGGGCGAGCCAGCGCACCGGGAAACAGGGCGTAATCCGGGCGGGCTGGCGCAGCAGGAAACCGGACATAATCCGGTCAGCCCGGCGCACCGGGAAACAGGGCGTGATCCGGGCAGTCCGGCGCAGAAGAACACCGGGCATAATCCGATCGGCCCGGAGCAGCAGGACACACAGAATTATCCGGATCAGCAGATACGCCAGGAACCCGGCCCGCCCCCGGACATAACAGTACAGCAGGAAACACGGTTCACCCCGGTTCATCAGATGCAGCAGGGAACCGGCCCGGACATACCGGCCTGGCGGGAAGCGCCGCCGTCTATCCAGGGGCGTATGGTGCAGCCGCCGCAACAGGCAGATCGAGACAGGCAGACAGAGCAGATGCAGAAAGATTCAGATCCTATGGTACAGCAGAATCAGGGTACAATGCCGGACAGCCGGACAGGGCAGGGCCGGAAGGCGGCCACGGGGCCACGGGTGCAGCGGGAACAGGGGCAGAAAGCGGCCTCAAAGGCGCAGGCACAGCAGAGTCAGGGGCGGAAAGCGGCCTCAAAGGCACAGGCACAGCAGGTACAGAACCGGAAAGCAGCCCCGGGGCCGCAGGTACAGAAGATTCAGAACCGGAAAGCTGCCCCGCGGGCACAGGAGCGGAAGACAGGAAAACCCCACGGGCCGCAGGAAAACGGGACGGAGAAGCGCAAGGTACGCCCCGGGCGCCATCCCGGTAAATACAGCGCCAACCGGAGGGAAATCGTCGTATCCTGCAGCTTCTTTCTGGTGCTCTTTGCCGTGATGATCGGTTATCTGGGATACTTCACAGCTACCAGTGAACAGGAAATGATCAATAACAGCTATAATTCCCGACAGGAGATTCTTCTGTCCCGGAATTACAGGGGGACTATTTTCTCCAGGGACGGGGAAGTGCTGGCGGAAACCGTCCTGGACAGGGAACAGAACGAGACAAGAGAGTATCCTTTCGGAAATCTGTTTTCCCATGTCGTAGGATATTCCACACAGGGACGTATGGGAGTGGAGGCCCTCGCGAATTATTATCTGATCAATACCAGCACTTCGCTGAACAATAAGGTGGCAAACGATATGGCAGGGGTCAAAAATCCCGGCGATAATGTATATACCACCCTTGATGTGCAGCTTCAGGAGGTGGCTGATTCCGAATTGGGCATTTACCGGGGGGCAATCGTAGTGACAGAAGTATCCACAGGGAAGGTGCTGGCAATGGTATCCCATCCTGATTTTGACCCCAATGAAATACAGGAAATCTGGGATTCCCTGGTCGAAAACGATTCCAGCTCCGTACTGCTCAACCGTGCCACCCAGGGGCTGTATCCCCCGGGATCTACCTTTAAGATTGTGACGGCGCTGGAATATATGAGGGAAAATCCTGAAGACTATTCCCGTTATTCCTTTCAGTGCCCTGGCTATTTTAAAGCCGATGGCAGCCGGATAAACTGTTATCATGGTTCCAGCCACGGGCAGGTGGACTTTTACCAGTCCTTCGCAAAATCCTGTAACGCTTCCTTTGCCAATATCGGCATGGGGCTTGATAGGGAAGACTTTGCAGAAACCCTGCGGGAACTGCTTTTTAACGAGGAACTCCCCATGTCCCTCTCTTATGCCAAAAGCAGTACGGCCGTTACTCCCGATATCTCCCAGGACAGTATGCTGCAGACTTCCATCGGCCAGGGCCTGACACAGATCACACCTATACATCTGAATATGATCACCTGTGCCATCGCCAATGACGGTATGCTGATGAGGCCCTACTTCATCGATCATGTGGAGAATGACGCAGGAAACGTCATAAAAACCTTTAAACCATCCTCTTACGGAAGGCTGATGAGCGAGGAGGAATCTGCGGCCCTGACACAGCTCATGACGGAGGTGGTGGAAAAGGGCACTGCCCGGAAGCTATCCGGCCTTACCTACACTGCCGCCGGGAAGACCGGTTCCGCGGAATACAATAATATTAAGGGGGACAGCCATGCGTGGTTTACAGGCTTTGCCCCGGCGGAAAACCCCGAAGTATGTGTCACGATCATTGTGGAAGGTGCCGGAAGCGGCGGCGATTACGCAGTCCCGATAGCCAAGAGGATATTTGACGCCTATTTCAGGGAAAAATAAAAGGGTTGCGTGAAACGTCCGATTAGACTATACTGTGTTTAGGTCAGGGATGTGACCACCGACAGGAGGAATTGCAATGATTGAAGCAACAAGCTGTGGTGGTGTGGTAATTTTTCGTGGAAAGATCCTGCTTTTGTATAAGAATTTCAAGAATAAGTACGAGGGCTGGGTATTGCCAAAGGGGACGGTCGAACAGGGCGAGGACTACAAGGAAACTGCCCTTCGGGAAGTCCTGGAGGAGACGGGAGCGAAGGCTACCATCATTAAGTATGTGGGAACCAGTGAATATTCCTTTGCGGTTCCGGAGGATATCGTGGAGAAGGAGGTTCACTGGTATCTGATGATGGCAGACAGTTATTACAGTAAACCACAAAAGGAGGAGTACTTTATTGATTCCGGGTTCTATAAATATCATGAAGCGTATCATCTTCTGAAGTTTGCCAATGAGAAGCAGATTCTGGAGGACGCATACTCCGAATATCTGGAATTGAAAAAGAATAACTTATGGGGCAGCCGGAAATATTTTTAGCTGCTCCATTTTACAGAGACATTTCTAAGGGATCGGGAACTGTATGGCGGAAAGAGTTCGGTATCATTCAAAATTATACCTGAGTGAGGGGATTACGGGGAAAAAACTGGATAAGATAAAGAAAAAGCTGGAAAAAAAGCCGTTGCTTTCCGGCGTTTTCCTGATTTCTGTTTCCGCAAACCCTTCCGACCAGCTCGATATCTTTGCGGCCAGGCAGCTGGTACAGCCCTACTATGAGAAAAACCCGCCCTATGTCATCGGTATCACGGAGAGCCGGGAGGAGGCGCTATTGCTGGTGGAGCAGATGGTTCAGGAATGTCTGCTGGAGAGAGGTGACTGTGCCCTGAAGGAGTATCTGCTATGCTGAATGTGTTTTTAGAGGTTCTTTCCATATTGGGCATTGTGCTTTTGTGCCTTCTGGGGCTGGTGGTGCTGGCAATCCTTCTGGTACTCTTTTTCCCGGTATCTTACAGGCTTTCGGCGGAAAAAGATGCGGAGCAGGCCTCTGTCAGCGCCCGTGCCTCCTGGTTGTTTGGCTTCCTTCGTGTCAGCTTCAGCTATCCGGAGCCGGGGAGGCTTTTAGTAAAGCTCCTTCCCTTCACTGTCTTCGATTCCGGGAAAAAGGCCGGGGATAAATCAAATAAGGCTTCTGAAAGCCGGAACCGCCCCGAGGGTACAGGACAGGGCCAGGCTGGAACACAGAGCGCGGGGGCAGGGCAGGATTCGGGAACGGCGAAAGCGGAAGCAGGGCAGAGTCGGGCAGCGGCACAGAGCCAGGAAGCAGAGCAGGGTAAGGCCGGGACACCGAATGCAGAGGCAGGGCAAAGCCAGGCCGGGACACCGAATGCAGAGGCAGGGCAAGGCCAGGCCGGGACACAGGACGCAGAGACAGGGCAGACTCAGCCCGCAGGTCGGGACTCAGGTTCAGCCCGAAACGCCGAAGCAGGGCAGGACGTGGGGACAGGGCCGAATCCGGCAGCAGGACAGGACGCGGAGGCAGGGCAGAACCCAGACCCGGCCCGGGACGGCCAGCCTGACAGCCCGGACAGTGAAGTTACGGAAGAAAATGCCGGTTTCCCGCTTTTCAAAAAATTTAAAAAGATAAAGTACACAATTTGCGGCATATATGATAAAATAAAAAATATTTGGGAGAATATATCCTATTATATCGGACTCCTTCAGGAGGAGGACACAAAGCAGCTTTTTTCCCATGCAGTGTTCCGACTGGGAAAGATATTGAAATGCATCCGCCCCAGACATATACGGGGGCAGTTGCTGTTTGGCACAGGAGCTCCCGATACCACGGGGTATGCCTTTGGCATATACGGGATGCTGTCGCCATGCCTGGGTAACAGGCTGCAGGTAACGCCTGACTTTGCCAGGGCGGTTTTGGAAGGCAATCTGTATGCTGCCGGACATATCACAGTTTTTACCGTTTTATGGAATGTCTTTAAAGTACTTATGGATAAAAAATTGCGGGCCTTTATCAGGAAAATGAAAGCAGGGAGGAAAATGTAGATGGCAGATAAGGAAAATCAGTTTCAGGGTGTGGTGGAATCTCTGTTAAAGGGGATGGATACGGTGCTTTCTACCAAGACGGTAGTGGGGGAGGCGACACAGATCGGCGATACTATCATACTGCCTCTGGTGGATGTGTCCTTTGGGGTAGGCGCCGGGGCGGGAAGCAACGGGGAAAAGAATTCCTCCTCCGGAGCGGGAGGCCTGGGCGGCAAAATGACTCCGAGCGCTGTTTTGGTGATTAAAAACGGCTCTACCAAGCTTGTAAATATCAAGAATCAGGATGCTGTGACCAAAGTCCTGGACATGATTCCCGATATTGTGGAAAGGTTTACCAAGCCCAAGGAACAGAGTGGCGAGATATCGGATGCGGAGGTAGTGGATATTGCTTTCCCCGGGGACGGAAAGGAAGGTAAGGACTGACAGGCATCTGAACGGCGGCCGATGAATATAATAGAGTGAAGATTCCCTGGATAATTGTTTCATGAAGAAGATGATTGGATGTGTTGCCTTCCTGGTTGCAATCGGTATGCTGATCATGCTGATCGCGCATAACCGGCTGATTGGACTGATCATTATTGCTCTGTTATTGTTTGTCGGATATATTTGTGTCTGCAGCGACTAAGAGGTTGATTCTAATGATTGATTGGGACGAGATAAACAGGGCGGAGAGTATCGATGAGCTGAATGATATCAAGCTCTGGCTGTTTCAGGAGAATGTACGTCTGGAAAACGAGAGGAAGGAGCTTGCCCTTTCTCAGGAGAGATTTACCAGTGAACATGTAAAGCTTCGCCAGGAGCTGGACGAGCTGAACCGCAGGACGATGATGGAACAGAAGCGCCTGAAGGAGGAAACCCTTTTCTTTGAGAAAAAGATGGAAATCCTTCAGGACGGCTTTAAGCATCTGGATGAGGACAGACGTTCCCTGGAGCGCCAGAAGCAGCAATTTGCGGCGGAAAAGCTCAGAATATCCGGCCAGGCCAGAGGGCCGGCCTCCGAGGAAGCTGTAAAGCTTTTATTCAGGGGCGCCAATAACACCCTGGCACTGAGAAAGAGGTATCGCGATCTGGTAAAAATCTTTCATCCTGATAATATGTTTGGGGATGAGGAGCTGGTGCAGATGATCAACCGGGAATATATGAAACGAAAAGAAAAAGAGCAGTGATTCTGCTCTTTTCAATTCTGCTCTTTTTATTTAAGCTTCCATTTAAGCCTCAAATTTGCTGTCAGGCCGTTAAGCCCTTTCCACTCTGCCGGACTTAAGGCAGCTGGTGCAGACATGCATCTTCTTGGAACCGCCGTTTACCTTGCACTTTACCCTCTTGACGTTAGCGTTCCATATTGCATTACTTCTTCTATGGGAATGGCTTACGTTATTACCAAAATGAACGCCCTTGCCACAAACATCACACTTAGCCATTTTGACACCTCCTCGACACCTGCATTTTCTTTCACAACATTGATATATTACCAGAAATATGTAAGAAAAGCAAGCAAAAAAAATCTTTTTTTAATTTTTGTATTTATTGTTTCCTTTTTTAGGGAAAGCTGTTAGAATACAATATATATGTCCGTTGGCTTTGTGGACTAACAGAAAGGAATGGTAGCGATATGAAAGGTTCTTCTATGAATACCCATATGGGAAATATTGTCATTGACAATGATGTGATCGCTCAGTACGCAGGCAGCGTTGCGGTGGAATGCTTTGGCATTGTCGGCATGGCGGGCGTAAATGTGAAGGACGGGCTAGTCAGGCTGTTGAAAATGGACAGTATTACCCGTGGGATCAGCGTGTCACTGAACCAGAACAGGCTGATTCTCGATTTCCATGTGATCGTGGCGTACGGAGTGAGCATTCTCGCTGTGGCAGATAATCTGATAGACAGTGTAAAATACAAGGTAGAAGAATTTACCGGCATTGAGATTGAAAAGATCAACATCTATGTAGATGGTGTCAGAGTGATTGATTAAGGAGGACTTTATCGTGAGTTTACAACAAATCGATGCTAAGATGCTTTCCAGGATGTTCTTAGCCGGTGCAAAGAATCTGGAAAATAAAAAAGAATGGATCAATGAGCTGAATGTCTTCCCCGTCCCCGACGGTGATACGGGCACCAATATGACAATGACCATCATGTCTGCGGCAAGGGAGGTTTCCGCACTGGGCGAAGGAGCAGATATGGCCTCCATCTGCAAGGCAATTTCCAGCGGATCATTAAGAGGGGCGAGAGGCAATTCCGGGGTTATCCTGTCCCAGCTGTTCCGGGGCTTTACCAAGCGGATCAAGGAAGAGAACGAGCTTACCACTGCCGTATTTGCGGAATCCTATGACAAAGCGGTGGAGACCGCATACAAGGCCGTTATGAAGCCGAAAGAAGGAACCATACTGACTGTGGCAAGAGGCGTCGCAGACAAGGCGAAAGAGCTTGTCGAGGAGGGGTGTGACAATCTGGAGGTATTTTTCGGGAAAGTCATCGAGCATGGCAATTATGTACTCAGCCAGACTCCTGAGATGCTCCCTGTCTTAAAGCAGGCGGGCGTGGTGGATTCCGGCGGCCAGGGGCTGATGGAGGTTCTCCAGGGCGCGTTTGACGCATATATGGGTAAAGAAATAGACTATTCTATCTCCGAACCGGCTTCCTCCGGCAGCGTATCATCCGGGAAGGCTTCCATGGAAGCGCAGGCCGGGGCTGAGATCAAATTCGGATATTGTACGGAATTTATCATTTTGCTGAATAAGACTTTTAACATTAAGATGGAGATGGACTTCAAGGCTTATCTGGAATCCATCGGAGATTCAATCGTTTGTGTGGCGGATGATGACGTGGTTAAGGTACACGTACATACCAACGATCCCGGTCTGGCTATCCAGAAGGCGTTGAAGTACGGTGCCCTTTCCAACATGAAGATTGACAATATGCGCCTGGAGCATCAGGAAAAGCTGTTTAAGATGTCCGGGAAGACGGGTACGCCCATCCCTGAAAAGCAGCCTCCCGCAGAGCCCGAGAAGCCCTCCGAGCCTCCCAAGGAATTTGGCTTTATCGCAGTCTCCGTTGGAGATGGTGTAAATGAGATCTTTAAGAGCCTGGGAGTAGACTATATCATTGAGGGCGGGCAGACCATGAACCCCAGCACTGCCGATATTTTGGACGCGGTGGATAAGGTAAACGCGAAAACAATCTTTGTCCTGCCCAACAATAAAAATATCATCCTTGCGGCCAACCAGGCGGCAGAGTTGACCACAGACAAGAATCTGCTGGTCATTCCTACCAGGACGATCCCCCAGGGAATCACGGCGGTAATCAACTTTGTACCTGAGATGTCCGCGGATGAAAATGAGTCGGCCATGCTCCAGGAGATTTCCAATGTGAAGACAGGCCAGGTCACTTATGCCGTCAGGGACACTGTGATTGATGACAAGGAAATCAAAAAGGGCGACTATATGGGTATCGGTGACAACGGGATCCTTTCCGTGGGCGGCGATATCGGTACGGTTGCAAAGGATGCCCTGGGACAGATGGTGACAGAGGATTCTGTCCTGATCAGCATCTATTACGGAAGCGATGTGACAGAAGAAGCGGCGGAGGCTTTCCGCGCAGAGGTGGAGAAGGATTACTCCTTCTGCGATATAGAACTCCAGTATGGCGGCCAGCCCATCTATTATTATGTAATGTCGGTGGAATAGAAGATAAGCGATGATTGAGGGGAGACAGATTGCCGCTGTCTCCCTTTTTGAGACCTTTGCTGCCTGGCGGAATGAGAGGATATATGGACAGAAGCACACCGGTCATTGAGCTCAAAGGAGTGGGTGAGAAGACCCGGAAACTGTTTGAAAAGCTGAATATATATACTGTGGGAGACCTGCTTTCCTTCTATCCACGGGATTATGAAAATTTCCGGGAGCCTGTCACAATCGGCCATGCGGCTCCCGGCGAAGCCTGCGCCGTGCGTGCGGCAGTGGCGGGAATTCCCAATGAGAAGCGGGTGAGAAGCCTTCATATCCTGAATATCAATGTTTCCGACGGCACGGGAAGTATGCAGCTCACCTTTTTCAATATGCCGTTTTTAAAAAAGACGCTGCGGCAGGGCGGTTACTATATTTTCCGCGGGACGGTACAGACCCGCGGAAGCTTTAAGCTCATGGAGCAGCCAAAGATTTATTCCATGGAAGAATACGGGAAGCTGACCAACCGGCTGAACCCCAGATATTCCCTGACCAAGGGACTTACAAACCAGGCTGTGCAGAAGGCCATAAAACAGGCGTTGTCCGCCTGCCCGCCGGAGGAGGAATTTTATGGGGAGGAATTCCTCCGCACCTATGGTCTGGAAGGCACGGAGGAGGCACTTCATGCCATCCATTTTCCCGCGGACATGGAACAGCTGATCAGGGCAAGACAGCGTCTGGTGTTCGACGAATTCTTTGCCTTCCTGTTCCTGATGCGGCGGAACAGGGAATTCAGCGAGGGTATGGAAAACAGCTACCCCATGTTTGAGACGGCGGACACGGTGCGCTTTCTGGAGCTGCTTCCCTTCCCCCTTACCAGGGCACAGAAAAGGGTCTGGGGGGAAATCCGGAATGACATGGGCAGCCCTGTCTGCATGAACCGCCTGATCCAGGGTGACGTGGGCTCCGGCAAGACGGTGCTTGCCCTGCTCGCCCTGCTGATGACTGCCGCAAACGGCTTTCAGGGCGCGCTGATGGCGCCTACGGAGGTACTGGCGGCACAGCATTTTGAGACGATTTCAGGCTATGTGAGAAAGGGCTGCACTGTGCTGAAGCCGATCCTGCTGGTGGGCTCCATGACCGCCAGGGAAAAGAAGGAAGCTTATGGCAGGATTGCCTCCGGGGAAGCCAACCTTATCATAGGCACCCACGCCCTGATCCAAAGCAAGGTGGAGTATAAGTCCCTGGCCCTGGTGGTGACGGATGAGCAGCACCGCTTCGGCGTCCGGCAGCGGGAGCTGCTGGCGGAGAAGGGGGAGAAGCCCCATATCCTGGTTATGAGCGCCACACCCATTCCCAGGACACTGGCAATCATCCTCTACGGCGATCTTCATATCTCGGTGGTGGACGAGCTTCCGGCCAACAGGCTTCCCATCAAAAACTGTGTGGTCAATACCTCCTACCGCAAAAAGGCCTATGAATTTATTGAAAAAGAAGTCAGGGCGGGAAGGCAGGCCTATGTAATCTGCCCCCAGGTGGAGGAAGGAGAATTGGACGACCTGGAAAATGTGGTGGATTACACGGAAAAGCTGCGAAGCCGTCTCTCACCCGATATCCAGGTGGCATACCTCCACGGCAAGATGCGTCCCTCAGATAAGAACCGTATCATGGAAGAATTTGCCGCCCATACAATCGATGTGCTGGTATCCACGACGGTCATTGAGGTGGGGATCAATGTCCCCAACGCCACAGTGATGATGGTGGAGAACGCGGAGCGCTTCGGCCTGGCCCAGCTCCATCAGCTGCGGGGCCGGGTGGGAAGGGGGGAACACCAGAGCTACTGCATCTTCGTCAGCACAAAGGAAAATCAGGAGACCATGGAGCGTCTGCAGATCCTGAACCAATCTAACGACGGTTTCTTTATCGCCTCCCAGGATTTGAAGCTGCGGGGGCCGGGGGATCTTTTCGGTATCCGTCAGAGCGGGGAATTTTCCTTCCGTATCGGCGATATCTACAATGACGCGGGAGTGCTGCAGAAGGCCTCCGCAGCCGTCGATGCGCTGGCACAGAGGGATCCTTCCCTGGAGCTGCCGGAACAGGAAGCCTTAAGGAAACATTTAGAAAAGGTGTCCGCCAACAGTGTTGACTTTCGTTCCATATGACATTAAAATGGATTGTAAACCGACCGGATCAAAAGCCATTAAAAGCAAAAGTGAGGTAAATAGAAAATTATGAGTAGCGTTGCGATTGTAACGGACAGTAACAGCGGTATCACACAGGAACGGGGCAGGGAGTACGGGATACACGTCCTCCCCATGCCGTTCATGATCAACGACGAAACGTATTTTGAGGACATTGACCTGACCCAGGAGCAGTTTTATGAGAAGCTGATCGACGGGGCGCAGATTGGCACCAGCCAGCCCTCCCCCGAATCGGTGATGGAGCTTTGGGATAAGCTGTTAAAGGAGTATGACGAGATTGTACACATTCCCATGAGCAGCGGCCTTTCCGGTTCCTGCCAGTCGGCCATCATGCTGGCACAGGACTATGAAGGCAAAGTCCAGGTAGTCAACAACCAGCGGATTTCCGTTACCCAGCGCCAGTCCTGTCTGGATGCAAAGCTGCTTGTGGCAAAGGGGATGAACGCCAGGGAAATCAAGGACTTTCTGGAGGAAGACAGATTCAACAGCAGTATCTATATCATGCTGGATACCTTATACTATCTGAAAAAGGGCGGCAGGATCACCCCTGCGGCGGCGGCCATCGGCACACTGCTCAAGCTGAAGCCGGTACTCCAGATTCAGGGGGATAAGCTGGATGCCTTCGCCAAGGCGCGCACCGTCAATCAGGGAAAGGCCACTATGATCAACGCCATCCGCAACGATATCGAGAAGCGCTTCGGCGGGCTGACCGAGGATAAGCATATCTGGCTGCAGATTGCCCATACCCACAACGAAGCGGCTGCAGAGGCCTTTAAGGAGGAGATTGCGGAGCAATTCCCCGGCTATGATATCCATGTGGATCCCCTTTCCTTGAGCGTGGCCTGCCACATCGGCCCCGGGGCGCTGGCCTTTGCCTGCTGTAAGAAGATCGAAGTGTGAAAGGAATGAAGCGATTCTTCCACAAGTTTCACGGATTCATAGAATATACTAATTATTATGGAGGTTTGCATGGGTGTGAGGGCGGAGCTTCCGGTGGGGATTGAAAACTTCGCCAGAATACGCAGGGATGGGTTTTACTATATTGATAAAACAGGATTGATCAAAGACCTTTTGAACAACAGGGCGTATGTAAACCTTTTTACACGTCCCAGACGTTTTGGGAAAACCCTTAACATGAGTATGCTGAAATATTTCTTTGAAATGGGATGTGACAGCACTCTTTTTGACGGGCTTGAAATATCCGGTGAAAAGGGTCTCTGTGAGCGCTATATGGGAAAATTCCCGGTCATATCCATCAGCTTAAAGGATGTGAGCGGTATGGATTTTGCCGAAGCAAAAGGGATGCTGCGCAGAATCACCGGGAAGGAGGCGCTGCGGTTTTCCTGCCTTGCGCAGAGCAGCCGTCTGACAAAAACAGAGCGCACGCAGTATAACGCCATAACCAATGTTAACGAAGAAGGCATTTTTACCATGGCGGACGAAGTGCTGAGGGACAGCCTTCTGACTCTGTCACAACTGCTGCAGAAGCACTACGGGCAGAGTGCCGTCATTTTGATCGATGAATATGACGTGCCCCTTGACAGGGCATGGCGTTTGGGATATTATGACGAAATAGTGGAGCTGCTCCGGGGATTTCTGGGACAGGCCCTTAAAACAAATGACAGCCTGTACTTTGCGGTTCTTACCGGATGCCTCAGGATTTCAAAGGAAAGTATTTTTACGGGGCTAAACAATTTTAACGTGTTTACGGTGAAGGATGTCCCTTACAATGAATATTTCGGTTTTACCGACGGGGAAGTACGCCGGCTGCTGGCAGATTAT
Source organism: uncultured Acetatifactor sp. (assembly GCA_949840935.1). Classification (GTDB taxonomy): domain Bacteria; phylum Bacillota; class Clostridia; order Lachnospirales; family Lachnospiraceae; genus Acetatifactor. The sequence continues at coordinate 49,491 of CATKXX010000006.1, forward strand.
GAGTGGATGGAGTATTATAACGTCCTGAAAGAATGGTATGACGGATACCGGTTCGGCAATGCGGAAATATACTGCCCCTGGGATGTGATCAGCTACTGCCATGCATTAAAGATGGATCCTTCCGCAAGGCCGCAGAATTACTGGGTCAATACCAGCAGTAACGACATCATCAGGCGGTTTGTGGGCAAGGCCAGGGCAGGCACCCGCAATGAGCTGGAACAGCTGATCGCGGGCGGAAGCGTTAACAAAAAGATACATCAGGAGCTGACATATAGAGACCTGGATTCCGATATCGACCATTTGTGGAGCCTGCTCTTTACAACGGGGTACCTGACCCGGTACGGGGATGTTGACAGAGAGGAAAATGACGATTTTGTCCCGCTTGCCATTCCCAACAGGGAGATACGGTGGATATTTACGGAACAGATCCGCCAGTGGTTTCAGGAGGAAACGGCCCGGGACAGTAAAGGGCTGGACAGTTTCTGCAGGGCTTTCCAGGAAAATGATGTGGCGGCCATTGAGAAGGGATTTAACGCCTATCTGAAAAAGACAATCAGCATCCGGGACACAGGTGTGAAGAAAGACCGGAAAGAAAACTTCTATCATGGTATTTTGTTGGGGCTTCTGAGCCATATGGATGACTGGAATATCCGTTCCAACGCAGAGACGGGGGAGGGCTACAGTGATATCACAGTGGAGATTGAGGGGGAGGAAACCGGTATCGTCATAGAATTGAAATACGCCGAAAACGCACAGTTTGACGCTGCGTGCGAGAAAGCGGTAAAGCAGATCAGGGATAAAAACTATGAGGAGCTGCTGATAAACGATGGGATGAAAACGATTTATTGTTACGGGATTGCGTGTTATAAAAAGCGCTGTAAGGTCATTCCCGGATAACAAATTGTCACTTTGTGACAATTGCAAGAATGCTTCGCATTCTTGTGAATGTACGCACCTTACGGTGCAGTTTCCTATAAGGTAAAAAAGCATACCGCAGAGACAATTGCCGCGCGGTATGCCTTTTTTGACTGACTGCCTTTCTGCTCGGAGAGGACTTTGACTTCACGCGTCTGGAATGCTATTCGGCTCTGACCGGAGGCTGCTGATAGAGCTTTCGGTTGATCTCTTTTTTCAGGATTTCAATTTCTTCCATGGCAGCCTTTTCGCCGCCGTTTTTTAAACAGCGCTCTATCCGCTCTATTGCAGAAAGCTGGTCAAACAGATATCCGTTGTATTCTTTTTCGTTTGTAGGCATATTTCGTCCACCTCCTCACACTGAAAAACCATTCCCGTTGTTTTCTTATTGTATCATAAACAATCCACGATATCCATACTTTCAGACATATTTCTTCTTGACCCTTCCCTTGGGTGACCCTTTATAATGTACCTTAAGAACGATTCCAAATCTTTGAAAGGTGGGTTAATTCATGAAGGAAAAACTGTACACTGCCGGGGAGATTGCAAAGCTGACAGGGGTTTCCCTGCGCACCATCCGCTTTTACGACGAAAAGGGGCTGTTAAAGCCTGTCGCGCATTCGGAAGCGGGATACCGGTATTATGACCGGGACTGTGTGGAAAAGCTCCAGAGGATCCTGATCCTGAAATACCTTGGATTTTCCCTGCATCAGATAGAGGGGATGATCCGGACGGAAGGGAATGCGCCGGGCATACCGACTGCCCCGGAAAAAAGGAATGAGCCGGACGGGCCGGAGGGAATAGACGCCCATCTGGCAGAGCAGAAATCCCTCCTTCTGCAGCGGAAAAACCGGCTGGATGAAATGATCTCCACCATTGAAATTATGGAAAAATGCAGCGGAGAGGAGAGATGGGATTATCTGCTGCGGCTGTTGAACCTCTTGACAGACGAGGAGAAGATAAGGCAGCAGTATGAGACTCCCGACAATCTGGAACGGCGGATCCGGATACATGATTACAGCACCAGCCCCCAGGACTGGATGGACTGGGTATACGAAAGGCTGCGCCTGCAGCCCGGGGACAGGGTTCTGGAGCTTGGCTGCGGGAACGGTAAGCTGTGGCAGAGCAATGTTCACCGGCTGCCCCGGGGACTGCATCTGACCCTCACCGACCGGTCGGAGGGAATGTTGGCGCAGATACAGGAAAATTTAACCCCTTATGAAAAGCTGTTAAAAGAAAAGGGGATTCAGGCAGAATATCATGTCATGGACGCGGATGAGCTGCGGCTGAAGGAAGACAGTTATGACATTATTATCGCTAATCACATGCTGTACCATGTGAAAAACAGGGAAGAATGCCTGCGTGAAATCAGGTCGGCGCTGAAGGCTTCCGGCACTTTTTTCTGTTCCACCATCGGCAACAATCATATGAAGGAGCTGCATGAGATCGTTTCTTCCTTTGACAAACGGATTGAAATGCCCTTTTCCAGGCTGACCACAGGATTTCGGCTGGAAAACGGGGAAGCCCAGCTGAAAAAAATATTTCCTGTGGTGGAGTGTGAACGGCAGGAAAATGACCTGGTCGTGGACAATGCGGAGGCCATTTATGATTATGTGTATTCCTATCCCGGAAACGCCCCCTGTATCCTGGAACAGCGGGGGGAGGAATTTCGGAAGCTGTTGGAGGAATTGTTAAAACGGGAAGGCGCGGTCTATATACGGAAGGATACGGGGATGTTTATCTGCAGGAAGGCCATCCGGTAAATTTATACAGGCCATTGTGAAAAGCTGAATCGGAGCGCCCAAAGTCTGTTTGCCAAATGTGGGCTTCGCAATTACCTGAAAAATATTGAAATATAGAGGAGAAAACAGAAGATGATCGATATCGGCAATATGTCAAACAAAGCCCTGATAAAGGAACAGTACAAAAGTACGGATAGCCTTAAGCTTCGGAAGAGCCTGCATGAAAAATACAGCGTCAATGAAACAGGGTTTCAAAGGTGGATGTTTGACCAGTATCCATTCCGTGCAGGGATGAAGGTTCTGGAGCTGGGTAGCGGAAGAGGCGAGTTGTGGGATTACTATTTTGAAAATGATGCCCTTCAGAAGCTTAAGATGGACATTACATTGTCAGATTTCTCGGACGGGATGACAGAACATTTGCGGCACAGTTATTCCGGCAGGGGTGTTTCTGTGAGAAAAGTGGATATACTGGATATACCCTTTGGGGATGATACCTTTGACCTTATCATAGCCAATTCCATGTTGTACCATGTGAAGGATATTGGTTCGGCCCTCTCAGAGGTAAGGCGGGTTTTGAAAACAGACGGCCTGTTTTTCTGCTCCACATTCGGGACAAACGGCATGACGCAGTTTCTGTATCATGCGATGGATGAGCTTGGTATTCCGTATGAACATAAATCCAATATATCCTTTACATTACAAAATGGAATACAGCTGCTGGAAAAACAGTTTGACAGAGTGGAGCGGCGTGATTATGAGGATGCGCTGGAGATCGAGGACGTCAGAGATTATCTGGATTATATCTATTCCATGGCCTCTCTGCAGGGACTTGACAGGGGGAAATATGATGTCCTGTTTCATTATTTTAATTCCAGAAAAGTAAACGGCTCCCTCCATGTGCCCAAAGAATATGGGATGTTTGTGGCCGGAAGGCGGTATGGCGGGAATCATGATCCTGTCAAAACCCAATTTCACATGCAATGAGCCAAATCCCAGGACACCCGCACCCGGGGATTCTGTACAAATACCTTTTCGTTATGGGTTCAGGGTTCTCTGACGGAATTCTTCCCGAAGCTTCGCGTTTTCTTCTGCTAATTTATTGATTTCTTCCGTCTGCTTTACGTTTACTTCCACTTGTTTATTGATTTCTTCCGACAGCTTAATGAGTTCATCTACAATCTGAATGCGCATTCCGCCTACCTCCGGATCTTTCTTTACAGTTTCAACCATCCTGTGAATCTCCCGCAGCTCGTCATTTACTGCATTTTCGCAGGTCGTGTTTTCCATATAGTGCAGCAGCTGTCTGACAGCCTCGCTGGGAATGCCTTCTGTCCCTTTCGTATAGAGGAACAGGGTGCTTGCCCCGTCCTCATATGTGGCGGAAAGAAAAGGGGTATGAAAGTACATGCCATTTCATTCCCTGCAATCCGCTATCTTTTTATTCATACAGGGATCGTCAGCTGAAATGGTCTGAAATGTTCCTTGAAGTGCTTTTCATTTAGATGATTTCCCGGATATGTATTTCCATTATAACAGGGGACATATCAGATGTCAAATATTTTTATACAATAAGACGAATTAAAAAGTAATGCGCTAAAAGGCAATTCCAGGTTACTTTCCGCCTCTGCGCGACTGTACCGGGAGTGAAAATACTACAGGAATTATGCAGGATTACAAGAAGGACGTTGACTTTTCCCTGCTTTAGACATAAGATTTAGTAAAGTAATACCAATAAGAGCGGCAGGGAGAAGGAGACCGATCAGCGTGAAAAGTGTTAGAGTGAAAGTGATCATAACGGATTTAGACAGAACTCTGCTTCATACGGATAAAACGATATCCGAATACACCTGCTCCGTATTGAAGCAATGCCGCCGCAGGGGGATGCTCCTCATGGCGGCAACCGCACGCCCGGAAAGAGCAATCTTATCCTACTGTGAGCAGATTGGTTTTGACGCCGTGACCACTTTAAACGGCGCAAGGATCATCCTGCCCCACGGCACAATTGAAAACGGTATCGCTCCCTCCAGCGTAAAAAGCATCCTGCAAAAGGTCATCAGGATTCCCGGTATTGTCCTGTCGCTGGAAACCGCAGAAGGCATCTTTTCCAACGTTCCAATACCGGAATGGAATTCTACGGTCTATAAAGGATTTCCTGCCCTGCCCACAGAAAGCGAAGTCTATAAAATCCTGCTGAGCAGCAGGAAGAACATACAGGCGGAAATGGAGAAAATCCTCACAGAGGATACTTATATGACTGTGGCGGAGGGGACTCTGATACAGATCATGAGCGCCGCGGCGACCAAATGGAACGGGATCAGGGCCATGCTGGAAGCAACAGGCATCCGGCCGGAGGATACGGTATATTTCGGGGATGACAATGACGATATAGAGCCCATTAAAAATTGCGGTGTGGGCGTTGCCGTGTCCAACGCCATCGAAAGGGTACTGGAAGCCGCGGATCATGTGACGGAGAGTAACGATATGGACGGAGTGGCCCGGTATATTAAAAGGTACCTGCTTTCTGAACAGTGAATGAAAGCGGCATCTTGGGCCGAAAGGAAAGCGTAATGCGGAAATTCAGAAAAATAGTGGTCGATCAGGTAGAATATAAATGGCTTTTTCGGTATGATGATCATAATTACAGTAATTGCCCCTATCTGCTGATAGCAGAGAAATCTTCTTCAGAAAAAACCTGGTGTATTCATTTCCCGACAGCAGAACATTTTTTATATAACATCGGGTTTCCCGCGAAATTCCGTGGGGAAAAGGTTGTGATCAATCTAAACCGGCCCTTCTATGTTTCCCAGATCATAAAGTATTGTAGAAACAGGGAAGAAAAAATTCCGCAGGCACAAACCTGTTATACACGAAAGCAGGGCAAAAACAGAACAGGAATAAAGCGCAGATATAAATACTTAGACGGAATCGAAATTTTACGACAGTCGGGATATGACATAAACAGAAGGTTTACGTATAAAATGGATGGGAATATGGGAACCGGCTGAAGCTTATGGGATGTATGGCAGGCGGACGAAAGAAAAGGGAAAACACTATGGATAAATTTGCGGTCATTGATACGGAGACTAACTGGAACGACGAGGTCATGTCCATCGGCGTGATCATCGCCGATCAGGGAACCATGGAGAAAACGGATTCGGTATATTATATCCTCGACCCGGAATACCGGGTGGGCGGGATGTACTCCCATGAACTGCGCCCCGACGACAGGGACGTCAGGGTCACAGACAGGAGACAGGCACTGACAGAGATCAAAAGCTGGCTGCAAGACTCTCATGTGCGGAAGCTTTTCGCTTACAACGCGTCCTTTGACAGGAATCACCTGCCGGAATACGCGGATTTTGAGTGGTATGATATTATGCGCCTGGCCGCGTACCGCCAGTACAATCCTGCTATACCGGATTCCGCGGACTGTTACAAGACGGGGAGGATGAAATGGGGATACGGCGTTGAAAGTGTGCTGCGGATGCTCCGCGGAGACAGGTGCTACAGCGAAACCCACAATGCAGTCCTGGACGCGCTGGACGAGCTGGAAATCATGCGTCTTATGGGGCATGGGCTGGAAGCGTATGAGATTGCGCTGCTTTCTTGCGGAAAAGGTAAAATAAGCCCAAAGGCGGTCTTCACAACATATGACAACTGAAATGTTACGATAATCGAACATACTTTTGGCTTTCCCATTTACAAAATAAACTATTTGTGTTAGAATATGACCTGTGATTATGCAAAGTATGAAATAAGGAGAATTTTCCAATGGCGAAGGCGGATAATTATGATGCCTCCAGCATTACAGTGCTGGAAGGGCTGGAGGCAGTGCGGAAGCGCCCCGGTATGTATATCGGCAGCGTTTCCACAAAGGGACTGAACCATTTGATCTATGAGATTGTGGACAATTCCGTGGACGAGCATCTGGCGGGGTTCTGCGACACCATAACCGTCACCCTGGAGGCGGATGGTTCCGCTACCGTGTCCGACAACGGCAGGGGCATCCCTGTGGGAATGCATGAAAAGGGAATCAGCGCGGAGCGTCTGGTGTTTACCACCCTCCACGCAGGGGGCAAATTCGACAATTCCGCTTATAAGACCAGCGGCGGTCTCCACGGGGTGGGTTCTTCCGTGGTAAACGCCCTTTCCACACGACTGACCGTCCGGGTCAAGACCGGAGGCTTTATCTATGAGGACTCCTATGAGAGGGGAAATCCCGTGGTGGAGCTGGTGGACGGGCTTCTGCCGGTAAAGGGGAAGACCAGGGAGTCGGGAACCACCATCAATTTCCTGCCGGATGATACTATCTTTGACAAGACACGCTTCAAGGAGGACGACGTAAAAAGCCGCCTCCATGAGACGGCGTACCTGAATCCGAAGCTGACCATCATTTTCCAGGACAAGAGAAAGGATACACCGGAGAAGATTACCTACAACGAACCCGAGGGCATTGTGGGCTTTATCAAGGATATGAACAAATCCCAGGAGGCTCTCCATGACGTGATCTACTTTGCAGGAGAGAGCGAGGGTATTTCCGTGGAGGTGGCGTTCCAGTATATCAATGAATTCCACGAGAATGTGCTGGGATTCTGTAACAATATCTATAATTCCGAGGGCGGTACACACCTTACCGGCTTTAAGACCATGTTCACAAATGTGATCAATACTTATGCCCGGGAATTGGGGATATTGAAGGAGAAGGACGTGAATTTTACCGGCGCCGATGTGCGAAACGGCATGACCGCCGTGGTGTCCATCAAGCACCCTGATCCCCGCTTCGAGGGACAGACCAAGACAAAGCTGGACAATCAGGACGCGGCAAAGGTGGTCAGCAAGGTCACGGGGGAGGAGATCACCCGTTTCTTTGACCGCAATCTGGAAACCCTGAAGAATATCATATCCTGCGCGGAGAAGGCGGCAAAAATCCGTAAGACGGAAGAACGGGCCAAGACCAATATGCTGACCAAACAGAAATTTTCCTTTGATTCCAACGGAAAGCTGGCCAATTGTGAGTCCAAGGATCCATCCAAGTGCGAGATCTTTATTGTGGAAGGGGATTCCGCGGGAGGCAGCGCCAAGACGGCCAGGAACCGGATGTACCAGGCCATCCTGCCCATCCGCGGTAAAATTTTAAATGTGGAGAAGGCCAGCATCGACAAGGTACTTGCCAACGCGGAGATCAAGACCATGATCAATGCCTTCGGCTGCGGCTTTTCGGAGGGGTACGGCAATGACTTTGACATTTCAAAGCTTCGCTATGACAAGATCATCATCATGGCGGATGCGGACGTGGACGGTTCCCATATTTCCACTTTGCTTCTGACCCTGTTTTACCGGTTCATGCCGGAGCTGATCTTCGAGGGTCATGTGTATATCGCCATGCCCCCGCTGTACAAGGCCATGCCCAGCAAGGGGAAGGAAGAATACCTTTACGACGATAAAGCCCTGGAAAAATACAGGAAGACCCACAAAGGGCCTTTTACCCTCCAGCGCTACAAGGGCCTTGGTGAGATGGATGCCCAGCAGCTCTGGGAGACCACCCTTGACCCGGAGACACGCCGTATGAAGCTGGTGGAGATTGAGGATGCCCGCATGGCCACGGAGATGACGGAGCTGCTCATGGGCACGGAGGTGCCGCCCCGGAAGGCGTTTATCTATAAACATGCACAGGAGGCGGAATTGGATGTGTAAACAGTCATGGATGTGTAAACAACCATTATTTATTGTAACAGGAGCTTCCTGTGTGGGAAAATCAACCCTGTGCAGGGAATTGTTCCTAAACGAAAAAGACTATATCGTTATGGAGAGCGATCTGCTGTGGAATGACATTTACAATACTCCCGACAATGATTATCTCGAGTATAACCGCCTGTGGCTGAGGGTATGCGCCAGTATTTCCCAGGCCGGGAAGCCTGTTGTGCTGTGTGGATGCAGGGTGCCGAAACAGTTGGAGAACCTGCCGGAAAGGGCAATGTTCACAAAGATTTATTATCTCGCCGTTGTCTGTGACGATGAGATATTAGAGAGACGAATGCGTGAAGGCCGCGGGGTACAGGATGAATGCTGGATCAGAAGCTCCATTGATTTCAATCAGTGGCTGAAACAGTATTCGGACGATTCCGGTTCCGTCCCCATTACCTTATTGGATACTTCCGGTATTACAGCAGAGCAGGCTGCCGGAATCGCTGATCAATGGATTCTGGAGAAAATTTGCAACCGTACGGATGAGAGTAATTTGTGACCGGCTGCAGGGAGGTGCAGATGGTATACCGATATTGTGAAAACAGGAATTTTGAAGATCTGGCCAGCGGCAGGGTACTCCTCCATAAAAGCGGATCCACCAACTTTCCCGTCAGACTGGCACAGGAAATATTCGGCAGATGCCTGCATTATCTGGATGTCCCCGATCATATCTGTATTTACGATCCCTGCTGCGGCGGCGGATATCTGCTGACTGTGCTGGGATTTTTAAACTTTGAAAGAATTCAGACGATAATTGCCTCTGACATAGACAACGAAGCAGTACGGCTTGCCGGCGAAAACCTGGCGCTGCTTCACAGGGACGGGCTGGGACAGCGGATAGGGCAGCTGGAGCATTTGTTCTCGTCATATCATAAAGATTCACATGCCGAAGCGTTGGGCAGCGCGGCCAGGTTATTAAAAATATTGACAGATACAACGCATGAAATAGAACACAGGGTGTTTCAGGCAGACCTTTTATCCACTGCTCCGTTTGGAAACATGGATTTTAAGGCGGATATCATATTTACCGATGTTCCATATGGGAATCTGGCGCAATGGCAGAATGGCAAAGGGGACATCAATCTGCCCGATCTGCTGCTTCCGGTGGCAAAGGCCCAAACGGTGGTGGCCATATGCTCGGACAAGTCGCAGAAATTCCGGTCTGAACATTTTCGCAGGGTGGAAAAACAGGTAATCGGGAAACGTATGTTTCAGATATATCAATTGGGGATTTGATATGTCGTAATTTGCAAGGAGAAGACACATATGGTAAATAACAGAAAATTATCTGCAAGCTGCATTGTGATCAAAGACGATAAGATTTTGGTGGTGAAACATACCTACGGTGCGGCGGCCGGTAAATATTTGATCCCGGGAGGATTCAGCGAAGAGAACGAGATGCCCCGTGAGACTGCCGAGAGAGAGGTTCTGGAAGAAACAGGAGTAACGGTTCAGGCGAACGATTTGATAGCAGTGAGATTTACGACACAGGAGGTCTGGACGATATTTACCGCTGCCTATGTGCGGGGTGTTCCTTCTTCTGATCAATGTGAGAATGAAGAAGCATTATTTATGCCTGTTGATAAATTACTTGAATCTGAAAATGTTGTTGAAACTACAAAAGAACTGGTGAAATCGACATTAGGTGTAGATAAACCGGCATTAAAAAGATCAGATTTTGTCAATTCGAGATTTGACGCCAGTACATGGCAATTATTTATTTAAGTATGGAGACAATGAAATTGTTGTAGGGATAGATGGGGAAGATTTAGAAGACTAGAGCGTGTTTGAAAAATCATTCCCTTGGTCTGCACGCCCCACTACGCCTCCCAAATCGGGGCTTGCATCCCACAAAATGTGACGCACATCCCAAGGAAAGCATTTTTCAAACACGCTCTAGGAAAGGTATCAATAAAATGGACGACAGCAGGATCATAAAAACAGAATACTCGGAGGAGATGCAGAAATCCTTCATTGACTACGCCATGAGCGTTATCATTGCCAGGGCGCTGCCGGACGTCAGGGACGGGTTAAAGCCGGTACAGCGCAGGACGCTTTACGATATGCACGAGCTGGGCATCCGCTACGACAGGCCCTACCGAAAGAGCGCCCGTATCGTGGGTGACACCATGGGTAAATACCATCCCCACGGAGACAGCTCCATCTATGACGCCCTGGTGGTCATGAGCCAGGATTTCAAGAAGGAAATGCCTCTCATCGACGGCCACGGCAACTTCGGCAATATCGAGGGGGACGGTGCCGCTGCCATGCGTTACACCGAGGCAAGACTTCAGAAGGTGACCCAGGAAGCCTTTCTGGGCGATTTGGACAAGGACGTGGTGGACTTCATGCCCAACTTCGACGAAACGGAGAAGGAGCCCACAGTGCTTCCGGTGAAAATCCCCAATTTCCTGGTAAACGGTTCCGAGGGCATCGCGGTCGGCATGACCACCAGCACGCCGCCCCACAATCTGAACGAAGTCATAGACGCTGTCAAGGCTTATATGCTGGATGAAAATATCACCACAAAGGAGCTGATGCGCTACATAAAGGGCCCGGACTTCCCCACAGGGGGCATTGTCACCAACAAGGACGATCTGCTTTCTATTTACGAAACAGGTACAGGCAAAATCAAAATCCGGGGAAAAGTAGAGTACGAGAAGATAAAGGGCGGTAAGACCAACGTGGTCATCACGGAAATCCCCTACACCATGATCGGCGCCAATATCGCCAAATTCCTGTCCGATGTGGCGGCGCTGGCGGAGACGAAGAAGACCCAGGATATCCTGGATATTTCCAACCAGTCCTCCAAGGAGGGCATCCGCATCGTGATCGAACTGCGCAGGGACGCCGACCCGGAAAACTTTGTGAACCTGCTGTACAAGAAGACAAGGCTGGAGGATACCTTCGGCGTCAACATGCTGGCCATCTACAACGGCAGGCCGGAGACCATGGGCCTGAGGGAAATCATCAAGGCAAATGTGGATTTCCAGTTTGAGATTGCCACCAGGAAATACACGAACCTCCTGGCGAAGGAGCTGGAGAAGAAGGAAATCCAGGAGGGCCTGATCAAGGCCTGCAACGTGATCGACCTGATCATAGAAATCCTGCGGGGCTCCAAAGACCGGGCCATGGCGAAGGCCTGCCTGGTAGAAGGGAAGATTGACGGGATCAAATTCAAATCCAAGGAATCCAAAATCATGGCCGCCCAGCTTATGTTCACGGAGAAACAGGCCAACGCCATCCTGGAAATGCGCCTGTACAAGCTTATCGGCCTGGAGATTGAGGCCCTGATCAGCGAACACGAGGACACCCTGGCAAATATCTACCGCTATGAGGATATCCTGGACCGCAGAGATTCCATGGCCCAGGTCATCATGAACGAGCTGGACGGGTATAAAAAGGAATACGGAAGAAAGCGCAGGACGTCCATTGAGAATGTGGAGGAGGCCGTCTACAGGGAAAAAGAAGTGGAGGAGACGGAAGTGATCTTTCTCATGGACCGCTTCGGCTATGCCAAGACAGTGGACATGGCGACCTACGAGAGAAACAGAGAGGCCGCCGACAACGAGAACAGATACGTTCTTACCTGCAAGAATACCGGAAGGGTCTGTCTCTTTACTAACACGGGACAGCTGCACACCATCAAGGTCATGGATCTGCCCTTTGGCAAATTCCGCGATAAAGGCACGCCCATAGACAATGTCAGCAATTTCAACTCGGAGAAGGAGGAGATTGTATACATTGCCAGCCAGACGGATCTGAACCTGCGCCAGCTGGTCTTTGTCACCGCCCAGTCCATGATGAAGATCGTGGACGGCGGGGAATTCGACGTGGCGAAGCGCACGGTGGCTGCTACAAAGCTTGCGGAGGGGGACAGCGTGGTCAGCGTCACTGCACTGTTGGAGCAGCGAAATATTATCCTGCAGACAAAAGAGGGCTATTTCCTGCGTTTCCTGATTGAAGAAATCCCCGAGAAGAAAAAGGGCGCTATCGGTGTCCGGGGCATGAAGCTGGGGGCAAAGGACAGCGTGGAAGCCGTCTATTATACAAAAGTGATAGACAACAGAGAGATCATCTACAAAGAAAAGCACATTACACTGAACGATTTAAAGCTTGCAAAACGCGATGGTAAGGGGACAAAGATCCGTGTATAAGGAATGAAACGGCAATTTTTCCCACAAGTTTCATGCATTGTTGGAAATATAAGAAAAATCGTCCGATAAAGGAGAATGACAATATGAGAGTAATCGCAGGAACGGCCAGAAGCCTTCCCCTCAAAACCCCGGAGGGGCTGGACACCAGGCCCACCTCCGACCGGATCAAGGAAACCCTGTTTAATATGCTGCAGCCATATGTCCCCGGCTCCGTCTTTGTGGATCTGTTCAGCGGAAGCGGCGGGATTGGGATCGAGGCGTTAAGCCGCGGTGCAGGAAAAGCATATTTTATAGATAATTCACAGAAAGCAATCTCCTGTATTCAGCAAAATCTGTCATTTACGAAAATGGAAGACCGTGCTATAGTATTAAAACAGGATGCTTTCAGTGCCCTGCCCGGAATCCGCGAGGAGAATGTGGACGTGATCTTTATGGATCCTCCCTACCGGGGCGGATATGAGAAGAATATTTTTGCCTTGCTGCGGGATATGCGCTGTGTCACAGAGGACACCCTGATCGTGGCGGAGGCCGCGCTGGATACAGATTTTTCCTGGCTCGGGGAGATGGGGTATACTGTGGAAAAGGAAAAGAAATACAAAACGAATAAACATATGTTTATCCGGAAAGCGTTAATAGACTGACTGATAAGACTTATGCTTCCGGTTTATCCCGCAGGCAGCCCGATATACAGATTCAGGCAGGTGTTTGATTCAGCGTCAGGTTAATGACATTTTAGCTCAAAAGGAAAGGAAAGGTTTTATTATGAAAAGGGCAGTTTATCCCGGAAGCTTTGATCCGGTTACATATGGTCATCTGGATGTCATTAAGCGCGCTGCGGAGATTTTCGATGTCCTTATTGTCAGCGTTTTGAACAATAAGGTCAAGACACCGTTGTTTTCTGTGGAGGAACGTGTTAAGATATTGGAGGAGGCTACAAAAGATATCCCCAATGTACAGGTAGACAGCTTCAGCGGGCTTCTGATCAACTATGCCGCTGAAAATAACCTTCATGTGGCTGTGAGAGGGCTGCGTGCCATCACTGACTTTGAGTACGAGCTGCAGATTGCCCAGACAAACCGCCTGCTTTCCAAGGGCAGGCTGGATACCATGTTTTTGACGACCAGTCTGGAATATGCTTATCTCAGCTCCTCCAGCGTGAAGGAGATTGCCTGCTTTGGCGGCGATATCAGCCAGTGTGTCCCTGACTTCGTGGCTGATTTGATTTATGAGAAATATCAGATCAAAAGGTGAGGAGAGTTGAATGAGCAGCAGGATTGAACAATTAATTGATGAGCTGGAAGAATACATTGAAAGCTGTAAGCCCAAATTCATGTCCAATTCAGAGATCATTGTCAACAAAGATGAGATTGATGAGCTGTTGCGTGAGCTGAGGATGAAAACTCCTGATGAGATCAAGCGTTATCAGAAAATCATCAGCAACAAGGAGGCCATATTAAACGATGCCAGGGCTAAGGCGGAAGCGTTGATCAATGAGACAAACATCAAGACGAATGAGCTGATCAGCGAGCATGAGATCATGCAGCAGGCCTACGCGCAGGCCAATGAAGTAGTGTCCATGGCTTCCAAGCAGGCCCAGGATATACTGGACAAAGCAACAATAGAAGCAAATGAATTAAAAATGCAGGCTGCCAGATATACCGAGGAACAGCTGGCGGGGCTGGAGAATATCATCCTTTCCGCCATTCAGTCCGCCAGCGGCCATTATGAAAATCTGCTGGGCTCCCTGAACCAGTACAAGGATGTAATACAGGCCAACAGGCAGGCCCTGCAGCCCATGGATGACCTGGAGGATACTGTGGGCGCAGCCGGAAGCGGCAGCGGGATTGATTTGATTTAGTTTCGGCTAACTTCAGGAATGGAAAGTGAAGGACCGGTTTTCGCAAGGAAGCTGGTTCTTTCTTAAATACCATACTCCGGCGAAAATCCCCATTATTCTCAATACTTTGCTGGTTGCTGGTATTAAGCAGGGAATAAGGAGCATTATGAATAGAATTTTATCTCAACGGGCTGTCCTGCTTGTCGCTGTTTTTATATTGCTGTTTTTCCCCATGACGGCGCAGGCGGCTGACAGGCTGCAGGATACAGGCGACAAGCTCGTCATTGTCATCGATCCGGGACACGGCGGGGATAACCGTGGTACTCTGGAAAACAATCATGAAGAAAAATTCATGACTATGACAACCGCCCTGGCTATGTACAATGAACTGATCAAATATGACAATGTGGAGGTCTACCTGACCAGGACGGAGGACGTAAAGCTGTCCCTTGCTGACAGAGCTGAATACGCTGTCAGTGTGGAGGCCGATTTTATGTTCAGCATTCATTATAACGCCTCGGCGAACCATGAGCTGTTCGGCTCCGAGGTATGGGTTTCCTCCGTATCCCCCTATAACGGCTACGGCCTGCAATTCGGCTATGAATTCCTTTCGGAGGCGCGGGAGCAGGGACTGCTGATCCGCGGTGTGAAGACCAGGCTGGGGGACAAGGGGGATTACTACGGTATCATCAGGGAATCCGTGGAGCGGGGCCTGCCGGCGCTGATCATCGAACACTGTCATGTGGACAATAAGAGGGATACGGAATATTGCGACACGGACGCAGATCTGAAAGCCTTTGGTATTGCCGATGCCACGGCGGTAGCAAGGTATTTTGGGCTCAGCAGCCGGGAATTGGGGGTTGACTATTCTGGTCATTCTCTGATTGATGCCAGCGCCACCTCCTTAAACAGTCTGACACGAAACGATGACACGGAACCGGACTTCTGCCAGATTGAGCTGGTTTCGGACTATGGTGCGGATAACACGCTTACCATAGAGGTAACGGCTGCGGACTATGATTCCCCTCTTATTTATTACAGCTATAGCCTGGACGGCGGCGCTTCCTTCAGCGAGAGGGAAATCTGGCCCGGCTGTGACACTCTGACAGGGGCGTACACGGATACTTTCCAGCTGGAGCTGGATATTCCCGATGGCATAACGCCGGAAATCATATTGCGCGCGTACAATCCCTACGACCTCTACACCGACAGCAACCTGCTCACAGGGCCGGCGAGGATAGTGGAGGAGCCGGAAAGCAGCGCCCCCGCTTCCCAGGAGGGACAGACAGGGACGATTCCCACAGCAGGAACCGCTTCCGAATCGAAAGAAATTCCCGGAACCACCACCTTCCGCCCTGCCGTATCGGAAAAGATAGAGGAGGAACAGCCCTCCGTCAGCTTTTTAAGCTTCTTAAAGCTGTGCCTGGTGTTTGTTGTCCTTTTGTTTCTTGTATTTTTCGTATCACAGTATATATCCTATCAGCAGCGCAGAAGACGGCGCCGTCAGCGTAGAAAGGATGCAGGTGACAGCAGAAGCCATCCCAGATAAAACACCCCGTTGAACAATGTCAGCAGGATTTTATGCAGGGTGTAATCTACAATGGAAAGCCCGGTATCCCGGATACAGCTGTAGGTCTGGGCAATACAGGAAAATCCCCCGAAGGATAATGCCAGAAGGCTGTACAGGGGCGCCTGGGCCTGCAGCAGGCTTAAGCCTCCTGTAATCTCCAACAGAGGCGCCGGCAGGGGAGCCGGCCTTCCCAACAGTACATGGGGGATCAGGTTCAACAGATTAAACAGGATCATATAGCCCCCCAGCGTCAGAATACTGCGCAGGCCGGCGTTTATGGATTGATCCGTCTCGGAGAACAGGCGTTCCCATCTGCGCACAAAGTTTTTTTGATGCTTTCCCGATGGAGCCTTTTTCAGTGGGAAATTACAGCGCTGAAGCCTGCCGCGGTTTCCATGCGAGCCGGATTTGAAAACGGGAACCGTCCCGGGGGAGAACAGCTTTTCCAGCCCGCGGTACCGTGTATAACGCAGAAAGATCCCATACAGGGCGGGAATCCCGTACATGCCAAAGAGATAAGGCGCCACCAGCTCCCTGTGGAGAAGGGGCAGCACAAAGCTGCAATAATAGACCGGCCCTATATTGTTACAGAAGGCCAGCAGGTATTCCCCTTCCTCTCTGGTGAGCTGCCCCCTGGCATAGAGATCTGCGACTACCCTCGCCCCCATGGGAAAACCGCACAGGAAACCCAGAAGCATACAGTAACAGACGTCTTTACGGACGCGGTACACAGGACGGATCAGTGGATATACGAAGGAAGCTATGGCTTCGGTAAGCCCCAGGCGGATGACGATTCCCGAAAGGATCATAAAGGGAAGCAGGGAGGGGATCATCCTTTCAAACCACAGCTTAAGCCCCATGGCGGCATAGCTCAGGCTGAGCTCCGAGTGGGTCAGGATACAGACTGTGAGCAGCAGAAACAGCAGGGTTCCCAGAAGCCCGGCTGCTGACAGCTTAGAGCGGGAGGAGATACCCGGCCCGGGCATGGCTTCGGAAACAGCCTCGAAGGAGGCAGCCCGCAGGAGGGCTTCCCGGGAGGGTAAACTTTTGGACGGCCTGGCACCGGAAGGCTTCCCAGAAAAGATTCTGCTTTCGGATATTCTCATTGTAAGGTACTCCTTTGGTGCAATCAGCTCTATACTTGTATATGTATATTTTGTGAGGTTTTATGCGTCTTGACAGATATTTATGCGAAATGAATACAGGCAGCCGGAGTCAGGTCAGGGAATGGATAAAAAAAGGGCTTGTATCCGTGAACGGCCAGGTAATAACAAATGCCAATCATAAGATAGCAGAAGGAGCGGACAATGTTGTCTTCCAGGGAAAGGAAATAACCTATCGGAAATATGTCTGCTATATGCTGAATAAGCCCCGGGGCGTAGTCTCCGCCACACAGGACAACACCGCAGATACCGTGGTGGAACTGCTTGCGGCGGAGGGAAGAAAGGATCTTTTTCCCGTGGGCAGGCTGGACAAGGATACGGAAGGGCTGCTGCTTTTGACCAACGACGGGGATCTCGCCCATCGGCTGTTGTCCCCCAAAAGGCATGTGGACAAAACCTACCGGGTGACTGTGGAGCATCCCCTTTTGGAAGCGGACATCCGACAGCTGGAACAGGGTGTGGATATCGGGGAAGACAGACTGACCTTACCTGCAAAAGTGGAAGCTATGGCGGAGAATGTCATCCACCTGACCATTCAGGAGGGAAAGTACCATCAGGTGAAACGGATGCTGCAGGCGGTGGGAAACCGCGTAACAGCCTTAGAGAGAATACGCTTCGGCGGAATCAGGCTGGATGAAGGGCTGGCGCCGGGGGCTTACCGGCCATTGACCCCGCAGGAGGAGGAATGTCTGCGAAAGGCCGCTGATTCAGATGCACATTCCAAGGAAAAGCATTTTTCAAACACGCTCTAAAGCACACAGAGAGGTAGATACATGAAAGCGGAAATGTTGAAGGATATAGAGGCGGTCATATTTGACCTGGACGGCTCCCTGGTGGATTCCATGTGGATGTGGCATGAGATCGATATCGAATACCTGGGCAGATACGGTATTATCGAACTGCCCCCGGGGCTTCAGTCAGAGATTGAGGGCATGAGCTTTCATGAGACGGCAATCTATTTCAAGGAGCATTTTCCCATTCCGGATTCCCTGGACGATATTAAGCGCACCTGGAATGAGATGGCCTGGGACAAATATATGCATGAGGTACCCTTAAAGCCCGGTATCCCGGAATTCCTGGAGGGCTGCAGGGCGCAGGGGATCAAGCTTGGCATTGCCACCAGCAATTCCAGGCAGCTTGTGGAAAATATCGCTGCGGTACACCATTTAAAGGATTATTTCACCTGTATCGTGACGGGCTGCGATGTGGAGCGGGGAAAGCCGTCCCCGGATATCTATTTTGCGGCGGCGAAGGGGCTGCAGGCGGAATGCGCACGCTGTCTGGTGTTTGAGGATATCATACCCGGCATCCGCGCGGGAAAAGCCGCTGGGATGAAGGTGTGCGCCGTGGAGGATGCTTATTCCGTCCCGGACAGGGAGGCCAAGCAGGCGCTGGCGGATTATTATATAGAGGATTATTATGGATTCTTTTAAGAACAGTAAGGGATTTTTACCTGTTTCTCCCGAAGATATGAGGGAACAGGGGATCGAACAGCTTGACTTTGTCTATGTGATCGGGGATGCCTATGTGGATCATCCTTCCTTCGGCCATGCCATTATCAGCCGTATCCTGCAGGCTCACGGCTATACCGTGGGAATCCTTTCACAGCCCGACTGGAAAAGGGACGACAGCATTACCGCGCTGGGACGCCCCCGGCTTGGATTTCTCGTCTCCGCGGGCAATATGGACAGCTGTGTAAACCATTATTCCGTATCGAAAAAAAGGCGCTCCACGGATGCCTATACCCCCGGCGGAGAGATGGGGAAGCGGCCCGACCACGCAACGGCGGTCTACGGGAACCTGATCCGCAGGACTTACCGGGATGTCCCCATTATCATCGGCGGCATCGAGGCCAGCCTGCGCCGCATGGCGCATTATGATTACTGGACGGACAGCTTTAAGCGCTCCCTGCTGCTGGACAGCCAGGCAGATCTGATTTCCTATGGGATGGGAGAGAAGTCCATTGTGGAGATTGCGGACGCCCTGGCGGCGGGCATTCCGGTATCCGATATCACTTTTATCCCGGGGACGGTGTACCGCACCAGGGATATCTCGGGAGTGTATGACGCCATCGAACTGCCCTCCTACGAGGAAATGAAGGCGGATAAGTCCCTGTATGCCCGAAGCTTTGCCATCCAGAACGAAAATACGGATTTCTGTAACGGGAAAGCCCTGGTGGAGGGCTATCCCAACGGGGTCTATGTAGTACAGAACCCGCCCCAGCCGCCCCTTACCACACAGGAGATGGACGATGTATACGCCCTGCCCTATATGCGCACCTACCATCCCTCCTATGAGGAGAAGGGCGGCGTGCCCGCTATCGCGGAGATCAAATTTTCCCTGATCAGCAACAGGGGATGCTTCGGAGGCTGCAGCTTCTGCGCGCTGACCTTCCACCAGGGGAGGACGGTGCAGGCCAGGAGCCATGCATCCATTCTCAGGGAAGCGGAAATGCTGATAAAGGAGCCTGATTTTAAGGGGTACATTCATGATGTGGGAGGCCCTACGGCAAATTTCCGGCACCCTTCCTGCCAGAAACAGATGACACATGGCGTCTGTAAGAACAGACAATGCCTGTTCCCGGCTCCCTGTAAGAACCTTCGGGTGGATCACTCCGATTACCTGGAGCTGCTGCAAAAGCTCCGGAAGCTTCCGGGGGTAAAGAAGGTCTTTGTGCGCTCCGGCATCCGCTTTGATTATCTGATGGCGGATCCCGACGACACCTTTTTCAGGGAGCTGGTGGAGCACCATATCAGCGGGCAGCTGAAGGTGGCGCCGGAGCATATTTCCGATGCGGTGCTCCGCCGGATGGGAAAGCCGGAAAACGCGGTTTACGAACGTTTTGCGGCAAAATACAGGAAGCTGAACGCACAGATGGGCAAAAACCAATTCCTGGTGCCCTACCTCATGTCCTCTCATCCCGGTTCCACCTTAAAGGAGGCGGTGGAGCTGGCGGAGTACCTGCGGGATCTGGGGTATATGCCGGAGCAGGTGCAGGATTTCTATCCTACGCCCTCCACCCTGTCCACAGTGATGTACTACACGGGGCTGGATCCCAGGGATATGAAGCCGGTGTATGTGTGCAGGAATCCCCATGAGAAGGCGATGCAGAGAGCATTGATACAGTACCGCAATCCGAAGAATTACGAGCTTGTCCATGAAGCGCTGGTAAAGGCGGGCAGGATGGATCTCATCGGTTTCGACCAAAAATGCCTGATCCGCCCCCGGCAGACAGCCGGTTCCCCGCAGAAAAGCAATTTCACCCAGAGTGACACGCGGAAGAAGAAAACCATTCGGAATGTACATAAGAAAAAAGAGAAAAGATGAGGACACGGCTATCAATCAGTAGAAAGGAAGGAAAAGCATATGAACATTGCGATCATCACAGGGGCGTCCTCCGGTATTGGCATGGAATTTGCCTTACAGATGGACAGTTATTTCGTTACTATCGATGAATTCTGGCTGATTGCCAGGAACAGGGAACATCTGGAGGAAGTGGCCAGGGTACTGGATCACAAGACAAGGATCATCGCCATGGATATCACCGATGACAAAAAGCAGGACGTTCTGGAGGATTTACTGGTTGAGAAGAATGCCGTGGTCAGGGTACTGATCAACGCCGCAGGTTTTGGAGTTATGGGGCCCTTCAGCGAACAGGAGAGAATGACGGCACAGGATATGGTGCGCTTAAACTGTGAGGCGCTGACCGCGCTGACCCACCGTATGCTGCCCTATATGCGCAGGAACAGCCGGATCATCCAGATGGCATCCAGCGCCGCCTTCCTGCCGCAGCCTGACTTTGCGGTGTATGCAGCTACAAAGGCGTATGTGCTGAGCTTTTCCAGGGCTCTGGGGGAGGAGCTGAAGGAGGCAGGTATCTACGTAACCAGCGTCTGCCCCGGCCCTGTGGACACACCGTTTTTTGACATAGCGGAGAAGACGGGAACCACCCTCTCTATCAAGAAATATACCATGGTAAGCCCGGAAAAAGTGGTGGCCCTGGCGTTGAAGGATTCTTATCACAGGAGGCCTGTGTCGGTGTGCAGCCTGCCTATCAAATATTTGCGCTGCCTTACCAAAACAGTTCCCCACAGCCTTCTCTTAAAGGGGATGGGGCTGTTGAAAAAGAAAGGATTTTAACCATGCAGTTAATGAGAGTTTTTTCCGCGGAAAAGTACAAGGGGACTGAAAATTATATTAACACTCAGAAAAAATATGAGATCATCCGCACGCTGCTCTATTTTGGGATTTCCATATCCCTGTTTGTGGCAGGATATATCCAGACGGGGAGGAAGACGAACCTGCTGACGGTGGTGGCCATACTTGGCTGCCTCCCCGCCAGCAAAAGCGCCGTAAACGCCATAATGTTTCTGAGGTTCAGAAGCTGTAGTACAGAAGCTGCCTCAGAGATTAAGAGGCATTGTCAGGGGCTTCACACGCTTTATGATATGGTATTTACCTCTTACAGTAAGAATTATGTGGTCAGCCACCTTGCCGTCAGGGGGAATACCGTCTGTGGATATTCCGAGAGGCCGGATTTCCCGGAAAACGACTTTTATAAGCACATCGGCAATATATTAAAAATGGATGGATTAAAGGATGTGTCCGTGAAGATTTTTACAGACCTGAATAAATACACTGACCGGCTGGAACAGATGGAACGGCTGGAGGAAGACGAGAGCAGATCCGGAGCGGTTTCCAAAACGCTGAAAAGTGTTGTCCTGTAAAAGCCAGGCCGGTCATCAGGTAATCTATCATAAGTCAGCTTGCTGGGAAAGGTACAGGTAAAAGATGCAGTCAACCATAATCGGAAGGAATCAGGCGGGGCAGCGCCTGGATAAATTCCTGCGGAAGCTTTTGCCCAATGCAGGCTCCGGCTTTCTTTACAAGATGCTGCGCAAGAAAAATATCACCCTGAACGGCAGGAAAGCGGAAGGCTCCGAGCTGTTAAAGGAGGGCGATTCCGTCCATATCTTCTTCTCTCAGGAAACCTTTGAGAAGTTTTCCGGAAGGGCGGCGCAGGCGGAGAAACCGCACGGAGCTTTCCAGGGAGCAGAATCTGCGGGTAAGCGGCACGGTTCACAAGGCGCTGAATCTGCAGAAGCGGGATTACTGCGGAATCCGGCGGTAAATATGCTGGAATACGATAAAGCGTACCGACGGCTTAAGGGGATTCAGGTAATCTATGAGGATGAGAATTTCCTGTTTTTGGACAAGCCCGCGGGAATCCTGTCCCAGAAGGCAGACCCCGGGGACAGCAGCTTAAACGAATGGCTGATCGGCTATCTGTTGCAAAAGGAACCTTCTCTCGCGGCGGAGCTTCCCACCTTCCGGCCTTCTGTCTGTAACCGCCTTGACCGGAACACCAGCGGGATTGTGCTCTGTGGGAAGACGCTGGCCGGGCTGCAGTTTTTGAACCGGTATATCAGGGAGCGGCGGGTGCGGAAATTTTATCATACCATCTGCGCAGGCGAATTGAACGAGACGGCACAGATTCAGGGATACCTGTATAAAGATGAGCGGAATAACCGGGTTCATATTTCTATGGAGGGGGATACAGCCCCCGGGCGGGAATCCATAAACTATATCCAGACCAGGTATGCCCCCCTGGGCGTCAGCTGCGGATACACCTTCCTGGAGGTGGAGCTGATAACCGGCAAACCCCATCAGATCCGGGCCCATCTGGCAGGCACAGGACATCCTCTGATCGGCGATTTTAAGTATGGCACAGACAGGGTAAACCGCAGGATGCGGCGGGAATTTGACCTGCACCATCAGCTGCTGCACGCCTGCCGGGTGGTCTTCCCCAAGATACCCTCCGGTGTGGGCGCTGCCTTAAGCGAACGGGAATTTACAGCACCGGATCCGGAATTGTTTGTGATCATAAGGACGGCATTGGGGCTGTAAAAACAGGGAGCCGGTGCGGTTAACAGAAATGACGGAAAGGGAAGAAACAGAATGGCAACATGGAATTCCAGGGGGCTCAGAGGTTCCACTCTGGAGGATATGATCAACCGCACAAACGAAAAGTATGAGGAGGCGGGGCTGGCCCTGATCCAGAAAATCCCCACCCCCATAACCCCCATCAAAATAGATAAGGAGCACCGTCACATCACCCTTGCCTATTTCGAGCAGAAGAGTACTGTGGATTATATCGGGGCTGTCCAGGGGATTCCCGTGTGCTTCGACGCAAAGGAATGCGCCGCGGATACCTTCGCCCTTCAGAACATCCATGAACATCAGGTAAGGTTCATGGAGAATTTTGAAAAGCAGGGCGGCATTTCCTTTTTCCTGATTTACTATACCCATAAGGATGTGATGTACTATCTGCCTCTGGAGATGCTTCTGTTCTTCTGGAACCGGGCAAGGGAGGGCGGGCGGAAAAGCTTCCGCTATGAGGAGCTGAACCCGGCGTATGTCCTGCCGAAAAAGCACGGGATATTGGTTCCTTATCTGGATATGCTGCAGAGGGATCTGGAAGACCGGGAGTGACAGCCAGGCAGTTTTGTGCAAAAATCTGCCTGGAAAGCAGAATATAAGTTATCAGGAAAAGCGGAAAAACGAGGGAAGTATGGGAACAGGGATCATTGTATGCGGCCTGAACGGCGCAGGAAAGAGTACGCTGGGCAGGGCGCTCGCTGAAAAACTGCATTATCATTTTATCGATAACGAGGATCTGTATTTCCCCGGGAAAGACCCTCATAACCCCTATGCCTGCCTATCCTTTTTTCCAATATGCCGTGTTGATAAATGTTCCAAGGGATATGCGTCTGCGGCGGGTGAGGGAACGTTCTTATCAGAAATTTGGCAGCAGGATGTTACCGGGCGGGGATCTGCATGAACAGGAGGAACGTTTCTTTGCGCTTGTTGGAGCCCGGGCAGAAAATACCGTGGAAGAATGGGTGCGGTATTTAAACTGTCCTGTCATGGAAATTGACGGCACAAACGCCGTGGAAGATAATGTAAAGCGGATTGTGGAATGGATACCCCTGGAAAGGCAGATCAGCGCAGACACTGTGAAAAGTATATCGACAATTATGTAATAAGTGTGTATAATTTCTGAACGTGAGGATACAAGAATGCATGACACCGCTATAGAAATGGCCAAAAGATTATTAGTGGACAGTATATGGAAAAGCGCGAACCTGGAAGGGCTGGGAACCACGTTTCCAAAGACGGAGGCTATTCTGGCTAACGCGCCAACGACCACCAGGACAGAGGAAGTACTGTTTGTGATCAATATGAAACGGGCATGGCAATTCCTTCTGGATAATCTGCAATACGATAACTGTATCATGCTGTTGAGAGAATTCGATAAAATCGTCGGGGAATTATTATTCCGGTATGCCGGTGAGATCAGGACAATCCCGGTACAGATTGGCGGAACGTCATGGGAACCCGGGATGCCCCAGACCGGGGTTATCATAGATGCTCTCAGAGAAATAGGACAGACGGAAGACATTGAGTTAAAGGCGTTAAAATATTTCTGCTATATTGCAAGAACCCAGATGTTTATTGATGGGAATAAGCGTGTGGCACAGTTGATGGCAAACAAGGTGCTGATCGAAAATAATGTGGGAATCTTTCAAATTCCTATTGAAAAACTGGAAGAATTTAAAGGTATGCTGATTCACTTTTATGAAACGGGGAATGATGCGGAAATCATTGTGTTTATGAAAAATCATTGTATCAGGCGTGTACAGGGATGACTTTCAACGGAATCAGGTCAATTACGACAGACAAAAAACAGTAAAACAACAAAGATAATCAAACAAAATTAACATGCGCAAGGGGGGGGCCTTCCTGAGCGTGCGGAAATGAGGAAATCATGAGCAAAAGACTGTTACATACTCCCGAGGGAGTCAGGGATCTTTACGGAAAGGAATATGAGCGGAAGCTTTTTGTGGAGAAAAAGCTGCATGAGAAGCTGCGTCTTTACGGCTATGAGGATATTCAGACGCCGACCTTTGAATTTTTCGATGTTTTTTCCAAGGAGGTGGGGACGACACCCAGCAGGGAGCTGTACAAATTCTTTGACAAGGAAAACAATACCCTTGTGCTGCGGCCTGATTTTACCCCCTCCATCGCCCGCTGTGCGGCGAAGTATTTCTGTGAGGAACAGGTTCCCTTAAGATTCAGCTATATGGGAAACACCTTTAACAATAATTCCAATCTTCAGGGCAAGCTTAAGGAATCGACTCAGATGGGCGCGGAGCTCATCGGCGAGCCCTCTGTGGAGGCGGACGGGGAGATGATCAGCCTGGTCATTGAAGCGCTGTTGAGCACTGGCTTAAGCCGCTTCCAGCTCAGCATCGGCCAGGTGGAATATTTTAAGGGCCTGTGCGAGGAGGCCGGGCTGGACGAGGAGACGGAATACGACCTGCGGGACTGTATCTCCGGGAAAAATTACTTTGCGGCCCAGGAGCTTTTGCTGGAGAGAGGGGTAGAGGAGCCCTATCAGAGCAGGCTGTTAAGGGTGGCGGATATGTTCGGCAATATGTGCTCCCTGACGGAGGCCAGGGAGATGGTGAAGAATCCCCGCTCCATCGCGGCCATCCAGCGCCTTGAGAAATTGTATGAAGTGCTTCAGGCATACGGTGTGGCGGAATATGTGTCCTTCGACCTGGGGATGCTGAGCAAATATAATTATTACACCGGCGTCATTTTCAAGGCATACACCTATGGCGTGGGAGAAGCCATTGTGAAGGGAGGCAGATATGACCGCCTTCTGGAGCAATTTGGGAAAAAGGCTCCCGCCGTGGGATTCTGCGTGGTCATCGACAGCATTATGGAGGCCCTTTCCAGACAGAGGGTCGAGATTCCCCTTGCGGAGGCCGCAAAGATACTATATTACGAGGAAAGCACGTATCAGGAGAAGCTGGCGGAGGCCAGGAGGCTGCGGGGGGAGAATGTGGCGGTAACGCTGGTCAGGAAAGAGAGGAATGCGAAACTATGAAAACATGGTACTACGGATACCGCTTCGGCAATGCGGAGGTCTACTGTCCACCGCCAGACGGGAATTGGAACGGCTTTTTAACGCATATCTTCTGAAAACGATCAGCATACGGGACACCGGTGTGCGTAAGGCGGCAAAGGATAATTTTTACCACGGGAATCTGGCGGCAGGCTGCGAGAAAGCCCTGGAACAGATTGCGGAAATGGGATATGAGGCAAAACTGCTGCAGAATGGCATGAGTAATATTATTAAATTCGGTATTGCCTGTAACAGGAAAACCTGTAAGGCGGCAGTCAGAAAGGACGAGACAAATGAGTGATGACAGATATCTGACCTTTGCCCTGGGCAAGGGCAGACTGGCAAATAAGACGATGGAATTGTTTGAGAAGATTGGGATCACCTGCGAGGAGATGGAGGACAAGAGTTCCCGGAAACTGATCTTCGTCAATGAAGAATTAAAGCTGCGCTTCTTTCTGTCCAAAGGGCCGGACGTGCCCACCTATGTGGAGTATGGTGCGGCGGACATCGGGATCGTGGGCAGGGATACCATCCTGGAGGAAAACAGGAATGTCTATGAGGTATTGGATTTAGGCTATGGAAAATGCCGTATGTGCGTCTGCGGACCGGCTTCCGCCAGGGAGCTTTTGCAGCATCATGAGCGGATCCGCGTGGCCAGCAAATACCCCAATATCGCCAGGGATTATTTTTACGATAAGAAGCATCAGACCGTGGATATCATCAAGCTCAACGGCTCCGTGGAGTTGGGGCCATTGGTGGAGCTGTCGGATGTGATCGTGGATATCGTGGAGACAGGCTCCACCTTAAAGGAAAACGGCCTGGAGGTCTTGGAGGAGGTCTGCCCCCTGTCCGCCAGGATGATCGTAAACCCAGTGAGTATGCAGATGGAGACGGAGCGGATTAAGGATCTGGTGAACAGGCTTCGCAGGCAGCTGTCCGCCTGAATCTTATAAAACCTTTAAAACAGGTTGACCTGTTTGGTCTATAGGTTGACAATTGATCTGAAGTGTTTGGCTCTTTGACTGTGGAAATGGAGCAAACAGCAAACGCGTTGAAATGAGGTTAAGTATGAATAGTCTGCTGGAAACCACCATGAACACCAGAATATTGGGCCGTTCCATAACAGCGCAGGGCAGAGGCCCGGGCCTTCTGCTTCGGAGCGATGAAATCAGGCATCCCAGTGAGCGGGATATTCAATACCTGCTGAAGGGGCAGATTACCACCATCATTGACCTGCGGGGGAAAGCGGATGCAGCCAAATTCCCCAGTCCCTTTGCCCACATGCAGGATTTTTTTTACCATAACATTGCCATAGAGGAGGGCAGCAGTGTGCCGGAGTCGGTCGCAGCGGTTCCTGGCAGCTACCTGGACATTGCCGGATCCGCCAATATGGCTGCGGTGTTCCGGTGTATTGCCCGGGCGCCACAGGGGGTATTGTTCCACTGTGCGGCGGGGAAGGACCGGACAGGGGTGGTCTCTGCCATCCTGCTCCTGTTTGCAGGCGCCAGCGTGGAAGAGATCGTGGAAGATTACATGCTGACAAAGGAATGTAATCACAGGCGCTTTGCGCTGGCCAGGAAAAAATTCCCCCACATCGATATCAATATCATCATTCCCAGGGAAGAATATATGCTCCGCTTCCTGCAGCTGTTTCACGACCGGTACGGCTCCGTATCGTCTTATTTCCGGGAGATCGGACTGACGCCGGAGGAGACGGGGCTTTTGCGTGATAAACTGCTGTATTTGTAAGATTTGTAAGGCGAGGCCCAAAAGCAGAGGAGGACGTGTATTTCTACACATCCTCCTCTTTTAAATATTCTCTGCTGGACACTCTGGCGGTGTTGTCATAACATTTAAATATCCCTTTCAGAAATTCCCCGCTCAGCTTTGGCGTTACCAGACTGACTGCCGGCGTGACGATCAGCCCTGCGATCATGGCCACAGCCCCGGCGTTAATGGGAGAAGCGATAAATTTGAAGAACATATTGGACACCGTAATGCCCACACCGCAGAGAAAGCTTGCCCAGACACCGGCCTTTGTGACGCCCTTCCAGTACAGGCCATAGAGGAACGGGGCAAGGAATGCTCCCGCAAGGGCTCCCCAGGAGATACCCATGAGCTGTGCGATAAACGTGGGCGGATTCAGCGCCAGGACGACGGATACCACAATGAAGAACACGATCAGCATGCGTATGTAGATCAGCTGCTTTTTGTCGTCCATTTTCTTTACGATCGTTCCCTTAATAAAATCCAGCGTCAGTGTGGAAGCCGAGGTCAGCACCAGGGAGGAGAGCGTAGACATGGAGGCCGACAGCACCAGTATGATGACCACGCCGATCAGGATATCCGGCAGTGTTGAGAGCATGGAAGGAATGATGGCGTCATAGAGCACAGAGCCATCGGCCCTGTACAGCGCGGAGGAATCAAACAGCCTCCCGAAACCTCCCAGGAAGTAACAGCCTCCCGAAACCACCACGGCGAAGAAGGTGGAAACAATGGTGCCGGTTTTAATAGCCTTCTCACTCTTGATGGCATAAAATTTGTGTACCATCTGGGGCAGCCCCCAGGTGCCCAGGGAAGTCAGGATAATGACCCCCAGGAGATTTAAGGGATCCGTGCCGAAGAAGGAGGCGAAAGCGCCCTGTTGTCCCAGCGTTACCGGCACATCCGAAGGGATTTCGGAAAGCTTCCTGACTGCCTCGATAAACCCTCCCTGCCCGGAAAGCACTGCGGCGATCACCGCCACAATACCGAACAGCATGATAATTCCCTGGATAAAATCGTTGATAGCGGTTGCCATGTACCCTCCCAGGATCACATAAACGCCGGTGAGCACTGCCATTGTGACAACGCAGACCGTATAGGGTATATCGAAGGCCATGCCGAAGAGCCTGGACAGCCCGTTGTAAACGGAAGCAGTGTAGGGAATCATAAATACAAATGCGATAGCAGAAGCCGTCAGCTTTATCACATTACTGTCATAGCGTCTTCCGAAGAAATCCGGCATGGTTGCCACCTCCAGATGATGGGTCATGACCCTTGTGCGCCGGCCCATGGCAACCCATGCCAGCAGCGATCCGATCACAGCGTTCCCCAGGCCGATCCAGGTGGAAGCGAGGCCGTATTTCCATCCGAACTGTCCCGCGTATCCCTCAAATACCACCGCGGAAAAGTAAGATGTCCCATAGGCGAAGGCCGAAAGCCACGGGCCAACGCTGCGTCCCCCCAGCACGAAATCCGTCATACTGTTGGTACTCTTTCTGGCGTACAGCCCCACCCCGATCATACATCCGAAAAACAAAAACAGCAAAATAATTTTGACCAGCATAGTTAAGCCTCCTGAGTAAAAATTTGTCCGCGCATGAATGCTTTCATGTGCGCACTTTAATACTTCAACGCTTTTAAGCAGTAAAGTACTGCTATTATAACGCCGCCTAAGGAGCCTGTCAATATTATTTGAATTGGATGATTTGTATTTTTTTTGGAAAAATTTGTATTTTTGCATAAACTTTAAAACAATTAAAAATAAATGTAGTCAATATTTCCTAATGGTGCTATAATATTTCTATAAAAAAAATGGTGCTTCGGAAATATTCATAACAAGGATATATTACTACTAGAGATTTTTCTGTGAGGTTGCCAGGAAACGGGGGCATTTTATGCAAAATGAAAACAGTAACAGACCATTGCCTAATCCGAAGGCAGGGAAAAAGGGAGGAGGATTTGTCAGTATAGAAAAGAAGATATCTTCGAGCTTTGCCAGGACGATCATAATCAGCTGCATTGTCCTGGGTGTGATCACTTCCATATTAAGCTTTAATTCTTCTATCAATGCTGTTTCTGAAACCATTAATAACACTTCTGATGTAGCGGCGTATTATGTTTCCGCGGCTCTCCAGCAGTATGTTGCTATCGCATATGAAACCGGGAGTATAGCGCGTCTTGCCGATCCTGACAGGCCGGTGGAAGACAAAGCAGCCATATTGAATCAGAGAGTGGAGGATCATGGCTTTGAGAGGGCGTTTCTTGTAGATTCCAACGGAATTGATATCATTTCAGGAACAGATTTTTCTGACCGGCCCTTTTATAAAGAGGCTATGCAGGGCAATACATATATTTCAACCCCCGCATACAGTGAGGTTACAAAGACAGTATCCTATGCGGTTGCCGCCCCTCTGTGGGAGGGAGGAATTCCTGATACAAAGCCGGTGGGAGCCGTTGTGTACGTTCCGAACGGGGAATATTTAAACGATATCATGCGTTCCATCAAGGTGGGAGAAGGCGGTACGGCGTTTATGCTTGACTCCAATGGAATTACCATAGCGGATCTGGATTCTTCCCTTGTGGGCGTGGAAGACAGTGTACATCTGGGCGATACGAATCCAAGGCTCAGGAAATACAGTGCAATCTGTAAAAGAATGGTTGCAGGGGAGGAAGGCACAGGAACCTATTCCTATGGTGGAGTAAAGAAGGTAGTCGCCTTTTCACAGGTTCCGGGCACCGAGGGATGGAGTATCGGCGTCGCTGCAGTCCGGAGCGAATTTTTAGGTATGTTTTACATCTCACTTGCGCTTACTGTTGTCTTTGTAATCGCTTTTGCCATATATGGAATCAAAAGCGGAGTCAGCCTGGGAAGGAAAATCGTACATCCGATCACAGCGGTGGTCAATCGCCTGGCGCTTCTGGCAGAAGGCGATCTCCATTCTGCAGTGCCTGTTCCGGAGGTAAATGATGAGACGGCGACACTGATGAGCAGCCTTGAAAAAACCATCCAGGATCTTAAGGATGTGATTGCCGATATCGATAATCATCTTGCAGAATTGTCCGATGGCAATTTCATGATTGATGTGGGGGACGACTATAAAGGGGACTTTTCCGAGATAAGCCGTTCCTTCAGGGGAATCATATCTTCTCTCAGCTCGGCCATGAGGGATATCGACAATAATGCCAAGAATGTTCAGAGAGGCGCTGAAGATCTGTCCGGAGCCGCGATGCAGCTGGCTGAGGGCGCTACGGATCAGGCCAGCGCGGTGGAAGAGCTCACGGCAACCATTGCTGAGATTTCGGAAAAAATACGCATTAATGCCGAGAATGCTGATAAGACAATGCTTATTGTCTCCGAAATGAATAACCGCGTCATTGAGAGCAACGAGCATATGAAGAATAATACGGAAGCCATGGATAAAATCAGGGTGGCTTCTGACAAGATTGCAGCGATCATCAGCAGTATTGAGGATATTGCAGATCAGACGGCGCTGCTGGCACTGAATGCATCTATCGAAGCGGCCAGGGCCGGGGAGCACGGCAAGGGCTTTGGGGTCGTAGCCACACAGGTAGGCGCGCTGGCAGATCAGAGCTCAGAAGCGGCAAGGAATACGAAGGATCTGATTCAAAACGCTATCGCGGCAGTGGAGGAAGGTATCCAGCTTGCCAATTCTACGGCGGACTCCCTGCTCTCTGTGGTAGAGAACGCAAACGTGGTGAACAAGTCCATGGAAGAGATTGCTATTGCGTCCGACGATCAGGCAGAAGCTGCAGCACAGGTTTCGCAGGGGATCAACCAGATTGCAGAGGTTGTAGAATCCAACTCTGCAACTTCCCAGGAGAGCGCCGCTGCCTCAGAAGAATTGTCAAGGCAGGCGGATATGCTAAAGAAGCTGGTCGGCAAATTCCAGTATGCAAGTGAAAATTGATATGGGACATCCGTATATGGGCCGGTTGGTATTACGCCAACCGGCTTTTTGACCGTTACAGTCATTGATGTGCCGAAAAGCCAGGAGCAGAAAAAGTCAAAATAAAGATTTCTATTGGGACAATTTTATGCTATACTGTTCTTGATTTTT
Source organism: uncultured Acetatifactor sp. (assembly GCA_949840935.1). Taxonomy (GTDB): domain Bacteria; phylum Bacillota; class Clostridia; order Lachnospirales; family Lachnospiraceae; genus Acetatifactor. Next base: position 81,437 of record CATKXX010000006.1, read on the forward strand.
GATCAGATATGTCATGAGGAGGTAAGAGATGAAAATAATAGAGCTGACAGCCGAAGCAAAAAAGGATATTTTAAACAGCCTGTTAAAAAGAAGTCCCAATAACTATACGGAGTATGAGGAGACGGTAAGCCGGATTGTTGAGGATGTGCGGACGCACAGAGACAGGGCGGTTTTTGACTATACCCTGAAATTCGACAGGTTTGCACTGGATGCAGATAATATCAGGGTTACCAGGGAAGAGACTGAGAAGGCCTATGAAGAATTAGATGAAAAGCTGGTCGGGGCCATCCGGAAAGCGGCGGAAAATATCCGTTCCTTTCATTCCAGGCAGCTTCGCAACAGCTGGTTTGACGCTAAGGAGGACGGATCCATCCTTGGCATGAAGATTACTCCCATTGAAAGGGCCGGTGTCTATGTCCCCGGTGGAAAGGCCGCCTATCCTTCCAGTGTACTGATGAATGTCATTCCTGCCAGGGTAGCTGGCGTCAGGGATATCATAATCACCACGCCTCCCGGGGCCGACGGAAAAGTAAATCCCGGTACCCTGGTGGCTGCCGATATCGCGGGAGTCAACACTATATACAAGGCCGGAGGGGCCCAGGCCATTGCCGCCATGGCCTTTGGAACGGAATCTATTCCCAAAGTGGACAAAATCACAGGCCCCGGTAATATCTTTGTGGCGTTAGCCAAGAAGGCTGTATACGGGTATGTGAGCATTGACTCCATCGCCGGCCCCAGCGAGATACTTGTGCTCGCCGACGAGACGGCAAATCCCCGCTATGTAGCGGCAGATCTGTTGTCCCAGGCGGAACACGACGAGATGGCAAGCGCTATCCTGATCACCACTTCCAGAGAGCTTGCGCAAAAGGTTTCGGAGCAGGTGGATTTATTTGTCAGCGAGCTTTCCCGAAAGGAGATCATGCGGCAGTCACTGGATCATTACGGATATATACTTCTGGCAGAGGACATGAACGATGCCATTGACACGGCAAATGAGATTGCTTCTGAGCACCTGGAAATACTGACAGCGAACCCCTTTGAGATAATGACAAGAATCCGCAACGCGGGCGCTATCTTTATGGGAGAGTATGCTTCCGAACCCCTGGGAGATTACTTTGCGGGCCCGAACCACATCCTGCCAACCAACGGTACGGCAAGGTTCTTCTCACCGGTCAGCGTGGACGACTTTATTAAGAAGACCAGCATCATCTCTTATTCCAGGGAAGCCCTTGAGAAAGTACATGAGGACATTGAGACTTTTGCTGAGGGCGAGGGGCTCACCGCCCATGCCAACAGCATAAGGGTCAGATTTGAGAAGTAAGACGGGCTCTCGGAAAGTCAGGCAAGTAATTTGGCGAAATATGAACAGGTCAGTACACTAGGTGCAAGAGAGATTCCGAGAGACTTATGAAAGAGGAAAGAGAGGTTGTTATGGCAAGGACTGCGACAATAGAACGAAAGACAAAGGAAACCGATATTTCCGTCATCTTGGATCTCGACGGTGCGGGGATACCGGAGATTTCCACAGGAATCGGTTTTTTTGACCATATGCTGGAAGGGTTTTCCAAGCACGGTTTTTTTGACCTGAAATGTACGGTGACAGGGGATCTTGGAGTGGACGGCCATCACACAGTGGAAGACACGGGAATCGTCCTGGGCCAGGCTATCGCTCGGGCAGTCGGGAATAAGAGGGGCATCCGAAGATACGGTTCCTTTATCCTTCCCATGGACGACGCGCTGGCGCTCTGTGCCGTGGATCTCTGTGGCAGGCCTTATCTGAATTATGACTGTACATTCCCGGTGGAACGTGTGGGAGAGCTGGATACCCAGCTGATAAGGGAATTCTTTTATGCCGTATCCTACAGCGCCGGCATGAACCTGCATATTAAGATGTTGGACGGCATAAATGCACATCATATGGCGGAAGCTATGTTCAAGGCTTTTGCCAAGGCTCTGGATCAGGCGGTGGGAACTGACCCCCGCATCCAGGATGTGCTCAGTACAAAGGGAAGCCTGTAAGGCTGTGAAAGGTGTGACTTGCATATGATAACGAAAAAATTTGTACCCTGCATCTACTTATATCATGAACATGCGGTGAGAAGCCTCACCGACCTTTCCGTGGTGGAGACAGATCCGCTTCGCCTGGTTCATTTTTATAATGAAAACAATGCGGACGAGCTGATCGTATTCGATCTGTCGGAGGAGGATGCAGAGCATGAGGCCGCCCTCAACCTCATAAAGGAAATCTGTGAGGCTGCCGAGGTGGATGTAATCGGCGCCGGAAATATAAAGCGTATGGAGGATGTGAAAAAACTGCTCTATGCAGGCTGCAAAAGGGCCATCCTGGACTATGAGAAAGAGAGCAATATCGCCATTACTGAGGAGGTCTCCCTGAAGTTTGGCCGGGACAGGCTCCTTGTGAGCTACAACGATCCCCAGGTGCTGGCCGCAAACAAGGGACTGATCGAAGAATATATCTCTTCCATGGTTCTGATGAATCCTCATCAGATCCGCGAGACGCAGGAGATCACGGGGCTTCCCTTTTATGTGCAGATCAACCAGATCTCACTGAATAAGCTGATGGAGATCATTGCTTACGATAATGTGTGCGGAGTCACCGGAAATACGATCAATGATAATTACCGGGAAATCCTGTCCCTCAAGAACCTCTGCCGGGAGAACGGGATACAGGTGGAAGTATTTGAGGCGGCTTTCCAATGGATTGATTTTAAGAAAAACAGCGATGGCATGGTGCCTGTGGTAGTGCAGGATTATCGCACGCAGGAGGTTTTGATGGTAGCCTATATGAATGAGGATGCATACAACCAGACCATCAGCACAGGCCGGATGACTTATTTCAGCCGCAGCCGGAACGAGCTCTGGCTCAAAGGGGCCACCAGCGGCCATTATCAGTATGTAAAAAGCCTTACCGCGGACTGCGATATGGATACCATCCTGGCAAAGGTTTCCCAGGTGGGCGCAGCGTGCCACACAGGCGCCAGGAGCTGCTTTTTTCATGAGATTCTTAAAAAGGATTATGAGGAGAGCGCGAACCCCCTGCAGGTCTTTGAGGAAGTCTTTGAGGTCATTAAAGACCGTAAGGTACATCCAAAGGAAGGCTCTTACACCAATTACCTGTTCGACAAGGGGATTGACAAGATTTTAAAGAAGCTGGGCGAGGAAGCTACGGAAATAGTGATTGCCGCCAAAAACCCCAATCCTAACGAGATCAAATATGAGATCAGCGATTTCCTGTACCATATGATGGTGCTCATGGCGGAAAGGGATGTGAGCTGGGAGGATATCACTGAGGAGCTGGCGAACAGATAGAAGGTTGACCGGGAGGTGATGACAGATGACAGAAAGCCGCCTGTTCCAGATTTTGTACCATCTGCTTGGCCGGAAGGAGGCAACCGCATCCGAGCTGGCGGAAAAGTTTGAGGTCTCCGTCCGAACCATCTACCGCGATATCGATAAGCTCAGCAGCGCGGGAATCCCGGTATATACTACAGCGGGATATAAGGGCGGCATCCACATTGACGAGGATTTTGTGCTGAAGAAGTCTGTTTTATCCAGCGAGGACATGCAGAACATCCTGGCTGGCGTACAGAGCCTGTCCGCAGTAGGCTTTGACCAGTCGGACGACTGCCTGACGAAGTTGCGTGGATTGTTCCAGGTACAGGATGACGGCTGGATAGAGGTGGACTATTCCCACTGGGGTGTTGACTCCGGGCAGGAGAGGAAAAACTTCGGGATTTTAAGGGAAGCCGTGCAGAAGAAGCAGCAGATAAGGTTTGAATACTACAGCTCAAAAGGCGAAGCCTGCATCAGGGAGGCCTGTCCGGTCAAGCTGATCTTTAAGGACAGGGCCTGGTATCTGCAGGCATACTGCCTGAAAAGGAATGCGGAAAGGCTGTTCCGCCTATCGCGCATCAGAAGCCTGGAGCTGACTGACAAATATTTTACAGACGTTCCAAAGGCCCCTGATTCGGAGGGGCCTGTTTCGGCTGCGATGCTGCCCGATGCCCTGCCGCCGGAGGCTGCCCGGGACGTGGAAATGGAATTGATCTTTGCCAGGGAAGCTGCCCACCGGGTGTATGATTTCTTTGACGAAAGCAGCATAACTACCCGGGAGGACAGGATCCTGGTAAAAGCCGCCATGCCGGAGGATGAATGGCTGTACAGCTTTCTCATGTCCTTTGGGGACGGCCTGACCATCCTGAGCCCCGCACATTTAAAGGAAGAATTGGTCAGAAGGTACAGGGCAGCTTTAAAGCATCTGGAAGGCTGAGAGCCTACACTACAGCCCTCCCATCAGAAACCTGCAGGCATTCATGAGAGTTTCCGGCTTCCTTCCGGCTATGAAATAGTAATCCATCTGTGTTTCCTGTTCCGAGTGCAGCCAGGAGCCGTAAGATGGCATGTCACAGCAGATCACCGGATTCCCCGAAGCAATGAGAATGCCATATCCCTGGTCGGAGAAAAGAAGCGGAAGCCCGCCGGGAGAGGAAATGTATCTGGCAGTCCCTCTGAGAGGGAGAGGGTTTACGATGCTGCAGCCGCTGTTGTCAATGCTGACGGCAAAGAGCTGCTCCTTTTTCCCGGGTTCCAGAAAAAGCCAGGACTGCAGATTACCTTCGGGAAAGCTTTCCTGCTGTCTGCTTTCCCGACCCCGTTCTGCCAGCAGGAGCCTCTTATCCTGTGACAGATATCGGACAGCGCCTGCAGTCTTGTCTACCTGCAGAATCAGCTCATCCGTGGAAAGTGTCACGGCAGATCCGGATTCTTTATAAGTCCAGAACCGTTCCAGGCGCCGGACGCGGATCAGGGGGTGAGTTTCCTCAAGCAGCCTGCCGCTTTTGGAGAAGGTCATGCGCACAATGCCGCTTCCCACAGGGGAGAGGCGCAGGATTCCATAGCGGCTCTGCAGATACAGGCCGTCCTGCTGTCGCGTCACCCAGCGCACAGACAGGTCGATCCTGTTGTGTCCCGGAAGGCGAAGCCTCTCGGTGGGCGGAAGATCCCCGAATTCCGGAAAACCTTTTCTTACGGCAGATTTCTTCTCGGACACACTCCGGGCAGGAGAGGAGTACATGGTATCAGAAGTTGGTTGACTTATATGGTCGTTTTGACTTATGCAGTCACTTCCTTTCCCCTGGCTGATTAGTTTCGTCTGACCACCCGCTTTTTCCGGTCTGGCCGGAACAGCGCGGCCGGATTGATTGCTGCCGCCGCTTCGGTATGTCTGTATCACAGAAGCGGCGGGGGATGCCGTCACTGTGGCTCCGGTCTTTAGCTTCAGAGTATTTGCGGGGCTTGCCGCAACCGGACGGGGCTTTTTCATTCCGGATATTATACCTGCCGCGGCGCCTTTTCCAGGTATTGTATCATGGGAGGGAATTTCCCCGGAGGTTGTTTTGTCTGCATTTTTCTCCCGGGAGGCATGATGACTGCCGTTTTCCCCATCCTGTGGGAATTCTCCCTTCAGGACATCCTTTCCGGCCGGTATGGGATCCGCGATCAGCCCGGTGAGGCTGCCGGTGTGCAGTACACACAGCTCATGAAGCGCTCTTGTGGCGGCCACATAGAGAAGCCTCGCGTGGCCGTCATCCACAGGATATTCCTCCCTGGTGGGATTCAGGATCAGTACGGCGTCAAATTCAAGGCCCTTGGCATATTCCACCGGAAGTACCATGATACCATTGCCAAATTCCGCCTTGTCCGGATCATTCTCCATGATCTCTACGTATTTCCCAAGCTCTGCAGCCGCCAGGGAGGCGCCCTTTTGATCCCTGCATATTACAGCGATGGTGGGAAGATTCTTTTCCTGCCAGCTTCTGCATTTCTCGGCCGCCTCCCTCCACAGGGTGTTTTCTTTCCTGGAACAACTGATTTCTCTGACCTCCACCGGTTCCCCGTGGCGGATGATGGGCTCCACAGGATACCCCTGCATCCCCCCGTGATGCAGGATGTCTGTTGCAAAATGAGAGATTTCCACCGTATTGCGGTAGCTCTTTTTCAGGATGCCAAAGCTTGACATGGAATCCTTTTCCAGGAGCAGCTTCCTCAACTCCTCCCAGTCGTTCAGGCCGAAGCCAAAGCGGATATTCTGGGACACGTCCCCCATGACAGTATAGGTACAGTCCCGGATGCAGAAGTGAAGGCAGTGATATACCATCATCCCGAAGTCCTGCGCTTCGTCGATCACAATGTGATGTGCCTCGCTGATGACCTCCGTCTCCTTTGTGCGCTTATATAGATACGCCAGGGCAGCCAGATCATAGACGTCATAGGCATTGCCGGGGATATCCACACAAATTCCGGCAGCCGCCTGTTCCCTGAGAAAATCCTCGTACAGCCGGAAGGTGGACAGCTTCCAGTCCCTGCCGCCGTACCGGTTCCGGTACGCCTTCAGGATTGCCTTACGCTCCGCTTCCGTATATTTGACACCCTTTCCCAGGAATTCATCCTTTACCTTGATCAGCAGCCTCTCATTCAGCATATTGATCTTGCTCTGGATAGAGACAGAAGGGTTCTGGCTGATATAACGCTCCACCGCATGACCGTCCACCAGCAGCACCAGATTCTCCATATCCGCCGTGCCGCCGCTCCGGTCATAGACCCCGTTACGGCCGTTTTCAATACCCTCCACGAACTGCCTGGGATTCAGGTAAATGGACTCTGTGGAAATGCTGTCATATTCCAGCCTGTCACAGAAACGCCCCAGGGCCTGAAACCATCCTGCCGTACCTTTGACCTTTCCCGCATCCGTCTCCTGTGCACTTTTACGTATCCGGTGCTTTTTCTCGTCCCAGTCCTCATAGAGCAGCCTGACGAAAAGCTGCTCCATCGTCATCTGGCGCACACCGTATACGTCCAGGCCGGGCAGGACACTGGTAATATAATTTAAGAGGATGCGGTTGCTGCCCACGATATAAAAGTCTTCCGGGCGGAAGCGCTCTGCATAATTGTACAGAATAAAGGATATGCGGTGCATGGCCACAGTAGTTTTCCCGGAGCCTGCCACCCCCTGTACGATCATATTGTGATAAGGAGATTTGCGGATGATCTCATTCTGTTCTTTTTGAATGGTGGCGACGATCTCCCCCAGGACGGCCTGCTTGTTCTTCGCCAGATATTTGGTGAGCAGCTCGTCGTTGGAAATCACCTCACTGTCAAAATAATCCAGAAGCTTTCCCTGTTCAATCTCATAGGTGCGCTTCAGATGCAGATCGATCCAGAGAGGATTTCCGCTGGGAGAGGGATAGCTGCATCTCCCCAGGCCGTTTTCGTAATAAGCGTTTGCCACCGGGGCCCGCCAGTCTACGACCTCCTGCCGGGTGGAATCCCGGGAAATGCCGCCCCTGCCGATATAAATGGATTCCTCCCTGTCCACCGTTTCATCATAAAAGCAGATCCTGCCGAAGTATGGCTTGCCCTCAGCCCTTTCATTGCGCTCCAGCGCCCGCTTCATGTGATCGTGCATGGTGATGGTATTACAGAGAATCACATACACTTCGGCGTTATCATCGTGATAATGCTCCAGCATCTCATCGATGGACGCCTTCATTTCCCGAACCTGACGACCATAGCTATCCATATTAGCATGGATTACAGCAAGTGTCTCTTCCAGGTGCTTCTCCTCGTCCTCATGGGAGGTTCCCTGAACGTGCTTTTGCTCTTCAAGCTTCATTTGGTGCTCCTTTCCTCTGTCTGTGTTTTACTGTGACCAGTAACAACAGTATAACAAATCTTAAAAATATTACTAGACTTTTCTTTTCGGGTATGGTATCATATATAATGAAGTGTAGCTAAAAACGGAAGATGCAGGCGGCTGTTGCAAGGGGCAGCGGCTTTTTTTATGTTTTGTATTTTTTAATTACATTTTTATGCATGTTTCGTTACATTTTCCCCCATGTTTTTCGGTAAAATACCGATATAGTATATCAAGGAGAATGTGACGCATGAACATAGGAATTTGTGATGATGAAAAGGAAATCTGTCTGCAGATCAGGAAGCTGATCCTGGCTGTGGCGCCGGAAAGCCAGGTCAGGTATTATTGCTCCGGGAAACAGCTTCTTTCGGAGAGACAGCATTTTGATATACTTTTTCTGGATATTCAGATGACCGATACCAACGGCATGGAGATTGCAAGGGCACTGCGGGAGCGGAAGATGGACACGGTGCTGATCTTTGTGACAGCCCTGAAAGAATACGTTTTTGAGGCCTTTGACGTATCGGCCTTCCATTATCTGTTAAAGCCCCTGGCGAAGGATAAATTTAACAGTGTTTTCCAGGAGGCGTTAAAGGAGGCGGGGAAACGCATCCGCGGGAGAGAAGAATCCCTTTTCTTCCAGACGAAATCCAGAAGCTTTACCCTGTTAAAGAATGAGATCCTGTATGTGGAGAATTGCAGGCGGAAGGTGGACATCCACACATTGCATCAGACAGAAACCATTTATGCCACCATGGCCCATATGGAGGAGCTGCTGGGAGAGGGCTTTTTCCGCTGTCACAGGGGATATCTGGTCAATATGGCACATATCGCTCAGTACAGTGCGGACAGCATCCTCCTTCAGAACGGGGAGACGGTTTATCTGTCCAAGGAGAAGTACAATGATTTCGTATCGGCTTATATGGATTATTTAAAGCAGGAGGGAGTTTCCGGTGTCTGATCTGTACAGGACAGCCATTGATATATTAGATATCATCGTCATACAGTTTGGATGGACCCTCATCATGTGCATTCTGTACCGTCATTTTTTCCGCCTGAAATTCCTTCCTGCCTCCCTGCCGGCAGCCCTGATTCCCGGGGTGGTATGGCTGGGTGTCAGGCAGCTGATCAACTCTCTGATCGTGATAACCTTTTCCGTCACCGGTGACAATGTGAAAAGCCTGCTGAAACAGCTTCTGATCTACGGTAGCCTGTTTTTGATCTCATGTCTGTTCTACCAGGGGAACAGGAAGCTGAGGCTCCTGATTACTATGATGTACATGGCGGTCAGTGAAATCGGCCGCTTCCTTTCTTTTTCCATGTCCATATTCTGGCCCAGGCTCTACGACTTGTGTTATCAATGGTTTGACCGGGCGCAGGATTACAGCGAGGCATCCGTGAAAAGGTTTGTGATCTTGATAGAATGCCTGGGATTCTTTCAGCAGCTTTCTTATGGCGTGATCTTCCTTGCCGTCATATACGGTTCTTTCCGTTATGTCTGCAGGGCCTGTAAGGACAGGGAGCTTCCCCTTCACAGGACAGAATTCCTGTTTCTTATGCTTCCCTGTACCAGCAGCTTCCTGCTGTGTACGCTTCTGCGTATCATTATGTATACCTCAGAGGACACCATACCCAAGACTGTCTACGAGTCTTTCCCTGCGCTCATAGGCATTGTTCCCTTTCTGCTGATCCTCTCCCTGCTTTCCATCCTTTACAGCGTCAAGCTGTACCAGGAGATGCTGACGCTGAACGAGGAAAGGAACAGGAGAGCTGTGCTGGAAAAGCAGATCGTCAGTATGGAGGAACATGCAAGAGAGCTGGAACGTCTCTATTCCGGCGTCCGCTCCATGAAACACGATATGAAGAATCAGCTGGCTGTGCTGGGCAGCCTGATCGAACGGCAGGACAGGGAAGAACTTCCCGGCTACCTGGAGCAGCTCAACCAGACTCTGGGAAAGCTGGATGTACCCTTTCAGACGGGAAGTACTGTGGTAGATTCCCTGCTCTCCATGAAATATCACGAAATCTGTGAGAAGCTTCCCCATCTGCGCTTTGAGGCGGAAGGGCTGGTGCTCCCGAAAGAATGTCGGATACAGCCCACGGATCTCTGTATCATCCTGGGAAACGCCCTGGACAATGCCATAGAGGCATGTGAAAGGTCAGACACACAAGCCGGGCAGGACAGGGACTTCATCCGACTCTATTCCCGCTATTGCAGGGAGATGCTCCTGCTGACAGTGGAAAACAGCTTTCATGGAGAATTAAAGCTTATCCGGGGCAATGCCTTCCCGTCCACTACGAAGCCTGACGGCAATTCCCATGGCATCGGGATGCATAATATCGGCACTGCAGCCCGGCGGTATCAGGGGGACGTTTCCTGGCGGGCGTCAGAAAATGTTTTTTCTCTGACAGTAATGCTAAATAACGGCGTACAGCCGGATCAGGATTTCCCGGAGGGCGGGAAGGCTTCCGGCGGCTTTAGTATTTTCCGTTCCTGACAGCTTCGGTTCGTTCCGATTCCGGGAGGCTTAATTACATTTGGCTTGCCTGTGAAAATCCCCGTCCGATATATATCACAGGTTACTTAACATGGAGGGAACAGTAACGTCATAAACGAAGAAAGGAGGGGCATGGACTATGTATGATCTGTTGGGCTGCAATTACTTAAATAATGGTTTCTTAAATCCCTGTGGTACCAATATGGCCGGTTCACTGTATATGATGAACTTTTACGACCAGCTGAAAAATTATTATGCCGGCAGGACTGCCAAAACGGCGGACAATACCGGAAGTACAGGTTCAGGGACGGCGGATACAAAGGCTGCCGACTTTCAGACGGCCTTCCAGGAGGCCTTCCGTAAGGCGCTGCAGGAATCCATGGGCATTGACGGCAGTACGGTACAGACAGCCTCCGGCGCAGCAAAATCCGCCGCGCAGGCTGTGTCAGGCAAGCCGCTTTCTGCTCAGAACGCATATCAGGCTGTGAGCAGTTATTGCAGCCATCCGTCACATATCTGGACATCACGCTTTGCAAAAAGCTGATGTATAGAAGTACTGTTTTATTCATCCGTGATCCCCGGGAGCATAAGCCGGCGGGCGCGCGGCCTGCGGCTTCCTGCCCGCAGCTGGCGGATGCTCCCGGGATGATGAGAATTGCTTGTACAGTTTACAGAAAGGTTTGGTTATTGATATGAGAGTTACCACACAGATGTTGAACCGATCCGCCCAGAAGGCAGGCCTTCCTACCAACAGGGCCTCCCTGCTCAACTACATCAATGGAAGCGGCACCAATAATGTTTCCCTGGCAAAGGCTCTGTCGAAGACAAACAGAGGGACAGACACCACAAAGAAAGCCGACTACGAGAAGCTGGAAAAGTCCGCCAGGCAGGCGGAGGCGTCCGCTGACAGGCTGACGGCAGCAGGCGCAGAAAATGCCAGCGCTTCCGAGCTTCAGTCTTTTGTGGATAAATACAATGAAATGCTCAAAAGCCTGGGCAAATCCTCCGATACCCTGAACCTGTTCTACGCTCAGACCGCGAAGGATACGGTCAAGGAATATAAGCAGGAGCTTGCCGATATAGGCATTACCATGTCAAAGGACGGCACCCTGAGCTTCGACAAGGCCAGATTTGAGAAATTCAGCGCAGAGCAGGCCGCAAAGGCAGCCGGGGATACAGCGTCCGGCGGCGCAGAAGGCGCTGTCAACGCGGCAGCAGGCTCCGGGACAGAAAATTCCGGGACAGGATCCGGAAGTGCCGACAGCACGCAGGAAACTGCAAAAGACGCAGGCAGCGAGGCAACCGGCACTGCAAAAGCCTCAGCGTTGGATGCGCTCTTTGCGAAGGAGGGCCTTTTCTCACGGCTGAGCTATCTGGCATCCCGCGTGTCGGATTATGCCGACGCTAACGCGGAGAGCTATTCCGATTATTACAATGCCGCCGGATCCAGGGCAAATGCATACCCTGGTGGAAAATACAGCTTCTGGAGTTGATGATCCTACTCCTCTGAGGCAGTATTTGCGGTATCTTCCTGATACATGGCTGCTACCATATTTTCTATATGTTCTTCAAAATCCGCCGAAATCGCCTGATAGATCTGTTCTGAGGTGATTCCGGCGATTTTGATCTGATTCCGATCCATGGAGATGACTGCCACACCCAAAAGTATTGCAAGGAAAAGGCGCAGCTTAAAGGAAGAGAAAGGCTTCGTATCCGTCACCGGCCCCTCTGGCTGCACACTGCCGGGGGCTTCCTGGGTGAAGCTTTTCCCATACAGGATCCGCTCTCTGTTGGAGAGATCGTACTGGTTTTCATGATAGCGGGATCGAACCTGCTGTATCAGGCGAAGCCGCTGTTCTGTAGACACATCACGCATATGACACCACACGCAATTTGATTATTATAAATTATGTGCGCCCCGGCTTTTTAGAACAAGTTATTTGAAAAAGTTGGAAGAGCAGAAAAATCATGTTTTTTGGCTCTGTGGGAAATAATGAGAACAGAGATGACTCTCACAAGAGTACTCATATACAATAGGAATATCAGTCTATTTTAAATCCGCTAAAGCGGTAGAATGTGTGATGAAATGAAGAAAAAAACAGCGATCTTATTTGCGGCAGCACTTACCGCCGGACTGATCCCCCAGGCAGCGTGGAGCAGTCCGGGAAACCCTGCGGAAGATACCGGTGATGTCAGCGCGATCCTCAGCCATACAGTAGTCATCGGAGATTCCGCCTCTGTGCACACAGAGGACTGGAACGAGATGCTGGAAAAGCTGGAGAAGGCTATACAGGAAGGGAAGGGACAGAATGTCAATTATATGGCAGGAGATTCCTTCACCCTCTCAGCGGATATCCTGAACCGGCTTGCGGGAAAGAACGCCACACTGGCCATGCATATGGCGGACGGGCTTACGTTCAGCTTCAGCGGGACAGAGATCCGTGGGACGGATTCCCCGGTGCAGATCTCACTTTGCGAAGAATCCGAAATTCCCCAGGGGGCAAGGGAACAGCTGCTGGAAAACGTGACCATCAGCCGGGAATTCTCCATGAAGGAAAAGGAGACTTATCCCTGCCATGTGAACGTGCATCTGTCCTTCGGGCCTCAGAACGCCGGGAGACACGCCGTACTGTACTTCTATGACGAATTCGACGGCACCATGAGGCAGGAAGGCTTCTACCGGATACAGGAATCCGGAAATGCCATGTTTGGCTTAAACAGAGGGGATGAATACGTCGTGACCGTGATGAAGGGGTATACCGTGGAGGCCGGGGATGTGCTTTCCGGGATTGCCGCCCGGAATGACATAAGCCTGAAGTCCCTGCTGGCAGCCAATCCCCAGATTACGGACAGGGATATGATCCGGGAGGGACAGCTTCTCAATATTCCGGCGCGCTGAGAGCGTGCGGAGAGGTTCAAAGGGATATCCTGCGAAAAGGAAGACCTCGAAATGGAGTGGAAACTTTTTGCAGGATATCTGATTTCCCGAATAATTTTACTTAACTGTTCATTACATAACTGTTGAAAATTTACATGGAAATACTGCCCGGTGTGTGATAAAATGTATGAAAAAGGCAGTTTTGCCGAAAGCATTCGGACAGACTCGGAAAGGAATCGGATAAGAATGGAAGGTAAGGGAAAAGCGCTGGGTGAAAGGATACTGGGAAACATTGCGGAGGTAATCGTCGGAAAGGAGCAGACTGCCAGGCTGCTGCTGACCGCCCTTCTGGCGGACGGCCATGTACTGCTGGAGGATGTTCCCGGGACGGGAAAGACCAAGCTGGCTAAGACGCTGGCTAAAACAGTAGCGGGAGAGTTTTCCAGGATACAATTCACTCCGGATCTGCTCCCAAGCGATATCACCGGTCTGAACATCTTTGACAGTAAGGAAAATGACTTTGTCCTCAGAAAAGGGCCCGTCTTTACCAATATCCTTCTGGCTGACGAGATTAACCGGGCCACTCCCAGGACACAGGCCGGCCTTCTGGAATGTATGGAGGAGCGGCAGGTAACCATTGACGGAGAGTCCTATATACCTGGAAAGCCTTTTTTCGTTATCGCCACCCAGAATCCTGTGGAGACTGCGGGAACCTTCCCCCTGCCGGAAGCGCAGATGGACCGCTTTATGATGAGGCTTTCCATGGGCCTGCCGGGAAAGGAGGAGGAGCTGGCCATCCTTCAGCGCTACATGACCGATGAACCTCTGGAGCAGCTGCAGAGTGTTCTGACCCTGGACGAGCTGCTGCAGGCCAGGCAGGAGGCCAATCAGGTCTTTGTACATAAATGTGTCCTGGAATACATGGTTTCCCTGGTGGACGCTACCAGGCTGGGCGGAAATATCGTTATGGGTGTCAGCCCCAGAGGAAATCTGGCGCTGCTGCGCTGTGCCAAGGCTTACGCATATCTGGATGGCAGGGGATATGTGACCCCCGATGATGTCAGAGCACTGGCGGTGCCTGTCCTGGCCCACAGGCTTGTTCTGGGCTACGGCTCCGGCGGGAGCGATACCGCTGTAGACCTGATCCGTAAGCTGCTTGACACCACACCCGTACCCACAGAGGACTTCACGGCATGATAAAATTATTAGGCATCGGCCTGCTCTTTTTCCTGCTGTTCCTGCTTCAGAAGCTGATATACCAACGGCTTTGGCATAAGAACCTGACGGTGGATATCCGCTTTGCCAGGGAACATATCTTTGAGGGGGAGGAGAGTTCGCTGAAAGAAATCATTCAGAACAGGAAGAAGCTCCCCCTTCCCATGTTAAAGGTTAAGTTTAAGACCGACCGACATCTGGTCTTCGGAGACAGTACGGAGGGGGCCCGGACTACAGACCAGTTCTATCGCAGCGATATGTTTCGTGTAGGCGGCAGGGAAAAGATAACAAGGACGCTGAAATTTACCGGGGGAAGGCGCGGCTTTTATGAGATTGACGGCGCCAGCCTGGTAGCCTCCGATATTTTCCTGACCAGCCAGATGGTCAGCGACCTGTCGCTGCATACGGAAATTTATGTATATCCCAGGCCCTATGACAGCCAGGAGCTCCGCCGTTCATTGACCCAGATCAACGGCGAGGTACTGTCCAGGCGGCATCTGCTGGAGGATCCTTTTGAGTACAGGGGAATCCGGGAATACCAGCCCTTTGACGACATGCGCAGCATTAACTGGAAGGCCACCGCCAAAACAGGCGCTCTGAAGGTGAATCAGAAAAATTATACCTCCCTGAAGGCTGTCCGCATTTTCTTTAATGTGGAAGATAGCGGCATAATGAAAAGAGACGCCTGCGTGGAAGCCTCCCTGCAGCTGGTTGCAGGCCTTGGGGCTTTCTTCCTGAAACAGGGGATACAGACCGCCTGTTACGGTAACGGCGTGGATATAAGGACTCATAAGCCGCTGGCTATCGAAGCCAAGGCGGGCGACGGGCAGTTTGATACCATCTGCAGGGGACTGGCCAGGCTGGATCTGAAACAGCCCACGGCGGACTTTACCGGATGCTTTGAAGAACGGTTGTTTTTGGAGGCAAAGGGAACGATCACCTGTTTTGTCTCCCCGAACCAGTATGACGATTTCCTGGCGCTTCTGGAGAAATATGCGGACGCAGGGAACGAATTCTACTGGTTTTATCCCATCCAGGAAAAGCAGGAACCGGAGCTTCCTGAAAAGCTGCAGAAGCAGGTGCGGTTCATACATCTGAATGCGTAGGCTATCTGCGGCGGGGTATCAGGCGCTGTTTCTGCGGCGGAATGTGCGGGGCCTTGGGCGGCGAGGTGTCAGCGCTGCTGCTTTATCTGAATGCCCAGGATTTCGGACAGCGGGTGTCAGGCGTTGTTTCTGCGGCGGAATGCGAAGGGCCCTTGGGCGGCAGTTTTCACGGTACGCCTATCAGGAGGCTCAGATTATGGAAGTTATGAAAGGCAGGATTATCAGATATGGTAAAAACGGAACGGCTGGACTGGATTATTGAATTCCTGACCACACAGATGAATCACTGGATTTTTTTCCCTCTGGAAATGACAGTCACAGGGGTTGCCATGCAGCTTGCCGAAATCCCCGTAGAGGCGCCTGATTTCATGCTGTGGGCGTGTTGCGGCCTGATTCCCGTTGCCTGTTTCCTGATTCGGAATTATGTGCAGCAATTCTGGGCCTTTGTGCTATGCCATGTGACGGTTATGGGGGTAGTCATATTCGCCACCACTCCCCTGAATCTCGCAGGGACGCTTCTCTGCATTTTCTGCGCTGTGGCATATATCCTTTACTCCTTCACGCTGCGGCTGAAGGAGAATACTGCTGTCTATTCTGGGGCAATCCATCCGGTCACGGCATTAGTGTTTTCAGTGGTGGCAAACTATCTGTTCCATAAGCAGGAGGGTACTCTGGACTGGGACAAATACTACTTTTTTATTTTGATCGGAGTGCTGGCCTGTTACCTGATCATTTATTATCTCAAACACTATCTGAATTTTTTATTGGTAAACAAATCCAGCGCCGGATATCTTCCTGCAAGAGAAATCCTTCATTCGGGCATCGGCTTTGTACTTCCCTATACGCTGGCCGGCGTGTTGATTTTAATCCTGAGTCTCAACGTAGAATGGCTGGAGCCAATTTTGCATGTAATAAAGTTGATAGTCAGGCCCATACTGGTATTTCTGGTCGGGCTCTTGCCGAATGGCAGCGACAGTGCAGAGATGCTGGATCCGTTGGAAAACAATATGCGTTCTAATAACAGCGGCCCCGGGCTGCCGGCTGGAGAGACCTTCTGGATCTGGGAGCTTTTGGAATATGTGGCCGTAATCCTATTCTTCTGCGGCTGTATTTACGTATTGATAAGGTCTCTGAAATGGGTTATCCGGTATATAAAGGGTATTTTCGCACATAAGGCCGATCTTGTGACCGGACAGGATGATGTCATCGATGTCAGGGAAAAGTGCGGCATTGAGAAAAAAGGATCGGAGAGGAGAGGGACAGGATTGTTCCAGCGCTTTACCCCTGCAGAACGGATACGCAGGCTATATAAAAAGAGCGTGTTATCCGGAAGAATAGAACCGGAGGATCGGGAATCCCTGAATTATAAGACGGCCAGAGAGTGCGGGGCCGTCCTTTCCCTGCCGGATATGCCAGTGATATACGAGCAGGCTCGTTATTCCGACAGGGAGTGTACCTCTGAGGATGTCAGGCGGATGAAGCTTGCCTGCGGCAGTCAGGTATCCCGCAGTTAAAGAGCCAGCATGAAAAGCTGTAATATTCAACCGCAGATCAACTGCCGAATTTGTACCTGCATTACCAAATGTATCTGTATTACAAAACGCGGAAGCTGCAAGAAAGGCATGGTTATCAGTATGTGTGAGCATTTGGCGCTTTCAGATGATATATTAATGAAAATAGAGAAGCCGGAGCGTTATATCGGGCACGAGGTAAACTCCGTGGTAAAGGACAGAGACAGCGTAAAGGTTCGTTTTGCCATGTGTTTTCCGGATGTCTACGAGATTGGCATGTCCCATCTGGGGATTCAGATTTTATATGACATGTTCAATTCCATGGAAGATGTGTGGTGTGAAAGGGTCTATTCTCCCTGGCTAGATCTGGACGCCATTATGCGCAGCCAACGGATTCCTCTGTTTGCCCTGGAGTCACAAGATCCGGTGAAGGATTTTGATTTTTTAGGGATTACGATTCAGTATGAGATGTGTTATACTAACATCTTGCAGATTCTGGATTTGGCGCAGATTCCATTGTTGGCTAAGGAGCGGGATGACAGCTGCCCCGTTGTGATCGGTGGAGGGCCCTGTGCCTATAATCCTGAACCCCTGGCAGATTTTTTTGACATTTTTTACATCGGAGAGGGAGAAACCCAATACAGGAACCTTATAAACCTGTATGAGGAATGCAGGGCGGCACAGACAGGCAGGACAGAATTCCTGCGCCGTGCAGCAGGGCTTCCGGGAATGTATGTGCCACAGTTTTACGAAGTCAGCTATAACGAGGACGGAACCATTCATTCCTTCCTGCCTGCAGAGAAAGGCATCCCTGCCACCATCCGCAAAGAAATCGAGATGAATGTATCGGACACCTATTATCCCATGAAGCCTGTGGTTCCCTTTATCAAAATCACACAGGACAGGGTGGTATTGGAGATTCAGAGGGGCTGTATCAGGGGCTGCCGTTTCTGTCAGGCCGGGCAGCTGTATCGCCCGGTGAGGGAGCGGGACGTGGAGACCCTGAAAAAATATGCGCTTGAAATGCTCCAAAATACGGGCCATGAGGAGATCTCCCTGAGCTCCTTAAGCTCCAGTGATTACTCCCGGCTGCCTGAGCTGATTGATTTCCTGATTGAAGAATGCGGCAGGAAGCATGTGAATATTTCACTTCCTTCCCTCAGAATTGACGCATTTTCGCTGGATGTCATGCGGAAGGTGCAGGATGTGAAAAAATCCAGCCTTACCTTCGCACCGGAAGCGGGAAGCCAGAGACTGCGCAATGTGATCAACAAGGGGCTGACCGAAGAAATGATACTGAAGGGCGCTGCCCTGGCCTTTGAGGGAGGCTGGACCAGGGTAAAACTATACTTTATGCTGGGGCTTCCCACAGAAACCGAGGAGGATATCAGAGGGATTGCGGAGCTTTCCAACAAGATTGCTGCTACCTTTTTCGACACTGTACCAAAGGAAAAACGCTTAAATGGAAAAGTACAGATTGTCGCAAGCACTTCCTTTTTCGTGCCAAAGCCCTTTACACCCTTTCAGTGGGCGGCGCAGTGTACAAAGGAGGAATTCCTGGATAAGGCATATCTTGCCAGAACGGCCATCTCTGAGCAGCTGAACCAGAAGAGTATCAAATACAATTGGCATGAAGCAGATGCAAGTGTGATGGAGGGTGTTCTCGCAAGAGGGGATCGGAGACTCTGTGAAGTCATCCGCCGGGTCTATGAAAAGGGCAGCTTTTACGACGCCTGGAGCGAATACTATAACAATGAGCGGTGGTTGGAAACAATAGAGGAATGCGGGCTTTCCGTAGATTTCTATACACACAGGGAACGCCCTGTGGATGAAATCCTTCCCTGGGATTTCATTGACTGCGGCGTCACCAAGGAGTTTCTGGTGAGAGAGTGGGAAAAGGCCAGGAGGGAGCAAGTCTCCGAAAACTGCAGGCAGAAATGCCAGGGCTGCGGCGCAGCGCGGTTTGGCGGCGGAATCTGTTTCGAGCAGAAAATAGATTCAAGTATTCATTTCACCAAATAGATAGAAAAGCAGCGCAGAAATGAAGAAAAAGTGATATTAGTGGGAGATTTCGGATTGTCATGAAGCTTCGTATTAAATTTAAAAAGTTTGGCCCTGTCCGCTTTATCGGGCATCTGGATGTTATGCGTTTCTTTCAGAAGGCTATCCGCAGGGCGGATATTGATGTCAGATACACTACGGGTTTCAGCCCTCACCAGGTCATGTCCTTTGCGGCGCCTCTGGGGGTGGGGCTGACAAGCAATGGGGAATACATGGATATCGAGGTCAACTCCATGGTATCCTGCCAGGATGTGATGGAACGGCTGAACCAGGCGAGTGTACCGGGAATAGAGGTCATATCCGTCAAGATACTGCCGGAAGGGGCTGGTAATGCCATGGCAAGTGTGGCGGCGGCTTCCTATACAGTGCGCTTTCGGGAGGGACGGAAGCCTGCGGTGGAAATTTCCGCTGCTCTGCCCGGTTTCCTGGCAAAGAAACAACTCCTGATTACAAAGGAGACCAAAAAGGGAAGCCGGGAAGTTGATCTAAGGCCCGGCATCTATCGGTTGGAATGGTCAAGGGATGCCTTTTATATGATTGTTGATGCCTCCAGCGGCAAAAATATCAAGCCTGTACAGGTCATTGAGGCCCTGCTGGCGGACTGTGAGGAGGTTCTGCAGGAAAATGCGCTTCTCATCACCAGAGAAGAAGTATATACCAATGTTGGAACAGAAGCGCAGCCCAAGCTGGTATCGCTGGATGAGATTGGAGTTGTCTTATGAGCAGGCAGATTCCGGTGAAATCCACTTTGAATATATCAGATAAAGAAATCTCTGACAGGGCTGCCATGGAGGGTAAGATGCTTTTTACCTCTTACCGGGATCAGGAATGTGCATTTCTGATCCAGAGGAACCGGCTGACAGCTGTCTCTGTCCTTCCGGAAAAGGCCAGCAGGCTTGGTGCCATCTATATTGGACAGATAAAGAACATCGCCAGGAGCATAGATGCCTGTTTCGTAGAGATTGCAGACGGTGAAATCTGCTTTCTGCCTTTAAAAAAAGCTCTGTACCCTTACCTACTGAACCGCCCCTATAATGGGAAACTGGCGGAGGGGGATACCCTTCTTGTCCAGGTGGAACGGGATGCGCAGAAGGCCAAACAGGCTTCTGTAACGGCACATATCTCCCTTTCCAACGATTATTTTGTATTGGCTATGGGGCAGACACAGATTAATTATTCCACCAGGCTTGAAAAAGAGCAGAAGGACAGGCTGCGAAAAAGAGTCAGTTATCTGTTTACAGAGAGAGTGATTGCCCGGAATAACCGGCTGATCCAGGACTGGGACAGTCTGCTGTCCATATCCTCTGCAAAGCAGCTGAAAGCAGACAGCATATCCACGGATCTTCTTTCTCTGCCTCCCACAGGCTGCATTGTCCGTACAAGGGCAGCCAACCCTGGCACAGACAGCAGTGCGCCAACAGGGACAGTCAACCCTGGGACAGACAGCAGTGCGCCAACAGGGACAGTCAACCCTGGCACAGACAGCAGTGCGCCAGGTACAACGGCGGAAGATGCTGCTGGAACAGAGTTAATGAGGCAATTTTTCGCTTTGACAGAAGAATATGCCCGTCTGCTGCATACCGCGAAGTATAGAAGCTGCTTTTCCTGCCTGAGAGAAGCTCCCTGCGCCGTGGAGACTGTTTTACAGGGACTTGCTTCTGAGCAGGAATATCAGGAAATTGTGACAGACGATCCCGGATTATACCAGAATCTCCTGAAATACTGTAATTCCCATCCTGATGCCAAGCCGTTGCGCCTGTATCAGGATGACATGTTGCCTCTGCCCAGGCTGTATTCCATAGAAAGTAAAATGGAGACAGCACTGGAAAGACGCGTATGGCTTAAGTCAGGCGGTTATCTCGTCATTGAACCTACGGAAGCCCTTACAGTGATCGATGTCAATTCCGGAAAATATGAATCGGGCAGAGGTACCGGAGAAACAGCACTGACAATCAACCTGGAAGCCGCCCGGGAGGTTGCCCTGCAGCTGAGGCTGCGCAATATGTCAGGCATAATCATAGTGGATTTTATCAATATGGCGCAGGATACTGACAAAAAGCAGGTTATGGATCTGTTGAAGCAGCTCACATCGACAGACAGGGTCAAAACTACAGTAGTCGATATGACACCTCTGGGTCTGGTAGAGATTACCAGAAAAAAAATCAGTAAACCATTGAGAGAGCAGTTTCGCTGATAGACGGTCAGCGAAACTGTCAGCATGAAAAACAGCAGTTTGATTTGGAGGCCGTATTTATGGAATTAATTCGTTTCGAGAAGGTCAGGGATGGAAAATATCTGAAAAACTATGAAATTACATATCTCAATAAGCTGGGCAGAGAAAAGAAATATGAAATTGTCAGCAGAAGGGAATTGGCAAGCGCCGCTGATCTTGGCTCCAAGCCCAGCGGTGTATCTATCGTTGCAACCAATAATGATAAGCTTCTATTACTTCACGAATTTCGCATGGGCGTTAATTGTAATGTTTATAACCTGTGTGCAGGAATGCTGGAAAAGGGCGAAGACATAGAAGCATGTATCGCAAGGGAATTATATGAGGAAACAGGCTTAAAACTCCGCAGGATCAAAAAGATTCTGCCGCCATCCTTTGCGGCTGTTGCCTTTTCCGATACCACAACATATATTGCTTTTGCTGAGGTCGAGGGCGATTTCGAGGACAATTCCTCCGAAAACGAACAGATTGAGGCCAAATTCTATACACGTGAAGAAGTGACTGCACTGATTGAACAGGGCGAAGCCTTCAGCTCCCGTGCACAGATGGCGGCTTACTTCTTTACATTAGGAGCCATCTGATAAAAGTTGAAATGAGCAGGGAAAGAGAAGTTAAATCCAACTATGCGCAAAAGACAAGTTTAACGAACAGTTGCCCCTTAAGTTTAGGAAGGAGCCTGTTATGGATAGGATTTGCCCTGATTATTCTGGTTTTTATTGTACTAATGGTAATTGTCCTATTGCGCTGTCTGATTTATATCAGGAGT
>CATKXX010000007.1 GCA_949840935.1 uncultured Acetatifactor sp.
TTTGTGAGGAAATCATCATCAAGCAGGCGAAAGCCTCTTAGCCTCTGTAAATCTTCCTGATGTTTCTGGTCTATCTGTTCCGTCACTGTCAATCTTCCCACCTGCTTTCCCTTCTGTTTTCGTATCTTCATACTACCATAAACCTCCCAATTTTACAAGCCGGGAGCAGATGCATAGCGTCGCGCATTTCTGAATCCCGGCTTGTTTGCATTATCGCTTTTTTACATCTGCTGTATTTCATTTTTCAGCATACGCTTGATTTTGTCACTCATGGTTTCCCTGCTGGTCTTGCTGAAACGAATCCGCACAATGTAGGTAGTCGGGCCAATCTTGTCTATAACCGCATTTCCTGTTTCCATCGAGATCAAGAAGTCATTTAGAGCATATAACACCCTTATCGGGAAAAAAATTCCTCATAGGTGTAAAGGACTTCTTTCTCCCTTCTTTCCGCTGACTCCATGGCTTCCCGGAAAACTTCCTCCAATTCCCAAAATTGTTCCTCTGTCACCCGGAAATACCATTCCCCGGGTTCCCTCGCGTATATCCCGCACCGTTCCATTCCACGGGTCACGTCCACATTCCGGGAGGAATCGGTATAAGCAGGCAGCATGACAAGACAGAGCTGTTCAAACATACTGATTGGAAGATAATAGAGATAGGCTTTATATTCCACATCCCCCTTCGCGTCAAGCTGATAATACCCGTAGTCCATCTTCATATGGTATCCGTCGTATTCCAGTACTTTCCCTGTCCCGAGAAGCAGGTCACAGGGCGGATACAGGGTATTCCACAGGCTGTATTTCCCCGTGGACAGGTTATACTGGAACAGATAGAGAAAAGCGGAATGTCCCTCGGGATACTGCTCCAGAATGCCCAGCTCGGGATATCCGTCCCCGTCCGCATCGAAGAAATAATACTCAAAGCGGCCGGGGGCATACACCCCTTCTTCCTCTATGTCCAGCTGTATCCCCTCGTAGTCCTTCAGAAAATACTCCTGCCCCGTCTCCGGGTCATGGAACTCAGCCTCATTCTCCATCAGTTTCCGAAAGGCATCCAGATAGACGGCATTCGTTTCCGAATCGCACTCCTGGAATTCTGCCTCCATTTCCATCCCGGTATAAATTTCCCTCAGCCTCGCAGCCGTCCCATCGTCCGCAAAAGGCAGATTCCTTTCCTCCTCAAAATCCCAGCGGTTCTCATAGACAATATAGCCAAACTGCCCCACCCTGCGTTCTGAAGGGGTAAAGAGATCCTCCGTCTTTTCCGCCGTAAATACTTCCCCCTCCGTCAGAACAAATTCCCCCTCCGCCGTTTTCCTCCCCAGAAGCGTCTCCTTCCCAGGGTTTACGGAAAGCCTGTGCAGCATAAAGCCGTCACAGCCGTCCTCCGTCCCGCCGCTTTTCCATCCGTAAACGAAATAATATTCCCCCTCGTACAGGAACATCTTCCCGATATTGTCCTGTACGTCAAACTCAGCCGCCGGCACAAGAGCATCCCCCGCTATATCCGCCAGCAGGACGGAATAAGCACTCTTTCCACCGCTTTTCCCGGATTCATAGACCAGGGCATATTTCCCCCTCTCCCTCTGCGGCAGGTAATAGATAAAACAGATTTCCTCAGGGCCATGGTACAGACAGGAAACCGCGTCATACAGCTCATAGTCATAAGTCATCTGATCCGTATATCCGCTGACCAGCGGGAAATGCCCAGGCACCTCCGAATCGCCAAGCCAGTCCACACAGGCCCATTCGGGCAGAGTGCTGTCCGCAGTTTCCGGCCGGGCACTGCCAGACCCTGACCGTCCGCTGCCTTGCTCTGGCCGGACACCACCTTCCCCTGGCTGAGCACTGCCTTCCCCTGGCCGGGCACTGCCTTCCCCTGGCTGGGCACTGCCTTCCCCTGGCTGGGCACTGCCCGCTGACAGCATTTTCGACAGGCCCCGCCAGCCGCCCTCCATAAAAGCGTCCTCCAGCATACTTACCATTTCCGGGGGAAACCTTGCCTCAGCCCCGGCATCCGCCGGCTTTCCCGAACCAGTAAAAAATAATTCTCCATTTCTGTCTTCCTGTCCCCGCTGTCCTATCCGCATATCAAACTCCTCATAAGGGACAGTCACCTCCTGGAAGCCCCCTGCAAAAGAAGCGATGGCGTAGGGCGGAAGGAAGAAACAGATTCCTTCCTCCGTCAGGTAAAAACCTGTCCCCATACCGATACTGTCCCTCACAATATCTTCAGCATCCTCCCAGAATGCTTCCGGGTGCTCGTTGATATCGAATGCATAATACTCTGTGACAATCTCTTTGATCTCCTCCTCACTGTTTTCCACCACATCTCCCAATTCCATCCTTTCCCCTGTCAGGAGATCAAAGGTATACCCGTCCCTGGACAGGAACCCGTGAGCCCCGCCTGTGTCATCATCATTGTCCTGGTAAAAGCTTATGTAGCGGCCGCCGTAACAGGCCACAGGAGAAAGCACACTGGTGTAGGAGTAGCGTACACAGAAATGATAGCCCTCCCTTTCCGCACCCCGGGCTAAACTTTCCCCAAATTCTCCCAGGTATTCTTCCATATACTGAAAGTTTTCCTTTTCATATGCAATGATTTCTTCCTGAACCCCTGCCAGGAAACGGTTAATTTCCACCCCGCCGGGAAAGCTTTCATCCACCACCAGCCTCTCCAGGTTCACAGCGACATATCCCCAGTCCGGGTTCACTTCACTGCGGGCCTCTTCAGAATATTTCTCAACCCGCCCCACCTCGCCGACCCCGCTGTCAAAAAGGGCATCCCCCAGTACCTCCCTGTTCCAGGGAGCCTCCAGGCTCCGCCGTGCCAGGTACAGCTTTCCCCCGGATTCTTCCACATAATAAAGGCAGCCGCCCGCAACCTGCCCCAGGCCACAGGAGCCGGTAATATTACGGATAAAAGAAATATCGCTGAAGCCCTCCTGGACAAACAGGGTGCTTTTTTCCCCGTCCTCCAGCGCAAGCTTCTCATAGACAAGAGAATATTTCCCTTCCCCTGTCGAGTCCTCCCTGCACAGATAGGCATATTTTTCATCCATACCGATGACATTTCCGACATCCTCCCCAAGAAGGCGGCTCTCCTGTGTCACTCTGTCCGTCAGATACAGGCCGTCCTCCTCTGCGCACAGGACATACGACCTGTTGGAATACGCGGCATTTCCTGTTTTCAGGACATCCGTCAAGTAAAAATAGTCTGCGAAACGCCCCTCTTCTTCTATACGCTCGTACCCGGTCCCGTCCGTATTGACCACGGAAAGTATTTCCGTGACCGTCCCCCTGGCCCACCAGCTTTCCAGGAAGAATATCTTCTCCCCTATGAGAATTGCCCTTCCTCTCAGAGAGACTGCTTCCGTTTCGCCGCTTCTCCAGATAACAGAAACCTCTCTGCCCTCTCTGGAAATTTTCCTGATTTCACAACCGCTGTAAAAATAGATAAAATCCCCGTCCTCCAGAACCGCACAGCCGCGTGCTTCGCTCTCCACGAAGCAGTCAGCCTCCGGCAGTACCGGCCTGTACTCCGGCGCAGAGAAATCTCCCCTTTTGTTTCCCTTCCCCACCCGTTCCACATTCTCCAACAACATCGGATTCCCCGGTGCATCCTGTCCCCGGCCTTCCGTTCCCTGACCTGCGATTTCCTGACCTGCCATTTCCTGACCTGCCATTTCCCGGCCTGCTATTTCCCGGCCTGCCATTTCCTGGCCTGCCATTTCCCGGCCTGCCAGGATGACCGCCATGATTACAAATAACGCTGCCAACAGGATTCCCGGCCTTTTCCGCATCTTCATCCGTACACCCCCTGTGCGCTTTCATATGCATACCAGTCAGTCTTTCGGAAAAATGTTCCTACCCAGTGAATCCCTACTTTTAAATATCATATTTCAGCAAATCACCTTTTACCTGTTTCATATAGTCTTCTATACCTTTTTCTTCTGCTTCATCATATGTAAACTCCAATTTTGCGGCAACGATTCTTGCCACATCACCAAACAGGTAAAGCATATCAAATGCCGCTTTCCACATATTGCCGTATTCTGCATTGGAATATGTGGCCTTAAACCTTTCATATATATTTTCCGGTAAATACTTTTTTAAATACTTGCCGCATTTCCCCGGGGAAACCTTAAAGTCATGATTTGTGCCCACATACCACTCCAACATAAGAATAAGCATGTCTCTGACGTAATGATTCATCATTTCCATTGCATAGGACAATTCATCTCTGGCGATTCCCTTTGCCACATTGTTCAGGCACCAGTGGAAGTCACTGCAGCAATCTGCAAATATATGGGCGGATGGTTTCTTTACATACCAAAAATCCTCCGCAATCTGTATATTGGGAAATGTTCCATCTTTATCCAGTAATAGCAGCATTGGCTCGCCGTCATCAACATATTTCTCGGGCGTGACATTTAAATCAATTCTGTTTCCGTCCGGGAATATCATCAGATAAACATAATTGCCGTCATTATCCGGAGGTATCAATTCCATGCTTTCAGGCTTTTGCATCAGGGATGGCATCCCGAACTTTTCTTTGATCCACTCCACATTATCCCAAAATGGTGTAACGTCATCCACATAGAAAACAATGTCAAAATCCTGATACACATCCACAGGGCAATCTATATTTGCCCTGGAACCACCCATAGTTACTGCACGGATGCGTTCGTCCTCTTTTGCAATGCTTAATACTAAATCTATCATTTCTTCCGGTGTCCGCATAATATATACCTCCTGTTTTTCGTTTTATATTATAAAATCTTTATCTGCCATTTACAATGCATACTTATAAGTTATTTTCCAATAGGTACACAAATCCGAACAGAAAGTAAAATATTCGTCTGTTGCTTGACAATGCATAGTTTTACGTGAGCACACAACCCTGAAAAGGGAGTAATGAAACGGATTTCCACTACTCCCTGGTAATCCGGGCCAAACAATGATATACTGTCTTCAAAGGACAGGAGCCCTGATACACTTTTCTCTCGCCCACCAGGGGTTTCACGGCCCTGCCGGGCACCCAGCCGGAGCCAATACATTAAATACGGAAAGGCAGATCACATGGACAAGGAAACCTTACTGAAAGACGGTTCTTTCAAAGAAGCAATTCTGAAATACGTCAAAGAGCAGCATGGAATATCTCTGGAAAAGCACTCCCGACGCCGGTATTTTCCGCCATGAGGACAACCGGAAATGGTATGGGCTCATAATGGAGGTCTCAGGCGACAAATTCGGGCTCCCAAAGGAGCAATACGTCTGTGCCCTGAACGTCAAGATCGGCGATCCCATGCTCCACGACATCCTGCTTCAGCAGGACGGCTTCTTCCCGGGATATCATATGAACAAAAAAAGCTGGATCTCCATCCTTCTGGACGGAACCGTCCCCTTTGACAAAATCTGCGATATGATCGACCTGAGCTATCAGGCCACTGCCACAAAGGAAAAGAAGGCGAAGCTCCGGCCGCCAAAAGAGTGGCTGATCCCGGCCAACCCGAAATATTACGACATAGAGCACGCTTTTGACGCCACAGACACCATAGACTGGAAACAGGGAAACGGCATCAAGACCAAGGACACTGTATTCCTGTATGTGGCCGCTCCGGTTTCCGCCATCCTGTACAAGTGCAGGGTGCTGGAGACGGATATCCCCTACACTTATCAGGACGGGAATCTTACCATCAAAAGCCTGATGAAGATCAAGCTTTTAAAGCGGTACAAGCCAGATTGCTTTCCCTTTGATAAATTGAAAAACGAGTACGATATTTTCGCTGTCAGAGGGCCGAGAAGCGTCCCCGACCGGTTAAGCGCTGCATTAAGCCGACAGGCCCGCGGCAGACAGTAAGGCCTCACTGTCCCGTATAAAACAGAATATTCTATATGCGTCTTCTGCAAGCTTTGTATCCTGTTTGCCGGTAAAGTATGCCGCAAACAGGATTTCAATGCACTCCATTACACAGCAGGCCGCTTCCTTCTCCGCTTCGGTCAGCCTTGTGACGCTCTCATAGCCTTCCATGACCGCCTGCACATTTTCCAGCCACTCCGCCCGGGTAAAAGCCTCTCTGGTCTCCTCCGCCAACAGGCCCGCCAGAAAATAGCACAGGTCAAATATCCTGATATTTTTCTGGCTCAGGTCAAAGTCAATATAGCCCGAAAAACGGCTCTCATGAAATAAAAAATTGCCAAAATGCACATCCCTGTGGATCAGCTGCTTCGGCAAGGTCTCGTACACACTCTCCAGCTGTTCCACCGCCCTGGTATACTCCCCCTCGCTCACAGGCTGCCAGCCATTGTTCATCAAGTTTTCCCTGATCCAGCCCTTCATCTCTTTCAACAGACTGTTATCCCAAAAAGGAATCTCCTTTTCACACTTCTGGAATGCCTTATGCAGCCTTGCCATCGCACAGCCCATTTCCCGTGCCAGCTTTTTGTCCTTTATATCTGTCAGATTGTCTCCCGGCAGCTTTTTCGTCATGACAAAATAAGTATCCTGAAATTCGACATAGGATTCCCCCGTTTCGGCAGGCACAGCCTCCGCAGCCGGAATCCCACATTCCAACAGGACAGACGAAATTTTCAGATTTCTTTCCAGCCGATTCCGGTCAGAATATACCTTCAATACATAGAGCCCGTTGATTTCCCAGGCTGAAGGGTATATCTGTGCCATATGGCTGTCCTCTAATCCCCACAAAGGCAAAATCTGCTTTATCTTCTCTTCCATCTCCTGATACCTCGTCCTTTCTCTTGCTACGATCCTCCTGATACTTGACTCTGAAAGATGGTACAGCACCCCAAGCTGTCCGTTTGTCCTGCCTTCAAGACGCTTTAGATAAATATGCTGGTCGCGTTTCTCCAATTCAGTCTGATACACTGTCTTTTGCCCCGCTTCACAGCCATTACCTTTTGGAATATACAGATAGCCTCCCTGGTAATATTCCCTGACCCTTTCCAACAGTTCTTCCGGTAAAATCTCACTTGCGTTTCCATATTTCATAACAGTACCTCATATCCATGTCAGATTCATTATAGCAGAGCTTCTGCGCCTGTTTGCGATCATCTTTGGGTCTGTATGGAACGTGATCAAAAGCCTGTCATACTTTTAGCCCCGCCTTTGCCAGATATTCAAAGATATCCGCATATCCGGTATCCCAGACAGCCTGCGTGTCATGCTCATAAAAGAACACCTTCTCCAGGCATTTATGCCCCTCCACACGAAGCAGGTAATAATCGCCGCAGCCATTATCCGCAATTCGCAAATATCCGTTAACGGGAAAATCATTGTATTTACACAAATAGAAATTGCTGTCTTTATCCAGGGAATAAATATTGGCATACCCGAAAAACCCGCCGCCGTAATTCAATAAAAAGGTTTTATATTGGGAGGAAAATATTATTTCAAAGCAGTTTTCAAACGCAGTGATTTCCTCCGCACTTACTATTTCATCATGCTCGAGCTCAAATACTATCGGTTTTTGAGCCCTGCACTCCTGAACCAGTTTTTCAAATGCCTTGTATTCCATGGTCTTCTCCCTTCGTCAAAACTTCTCCCATATCTGCAATTTATTTTCTATTTTCCAGTTTTGATAAATTACCCCTTTTTCCACGCGATATCATGTAAAATTCAATTAAGAGTTCTTGTCCACTTAAATAGTATTATAACGTATATAATTACATTTTTCTATTTCTAATACTCAAAAAAGAATCTATCCCCACATTGTGTACTGGACAATATGGGGATTTTGCAGGAAATGCCGAAAATTCGGTGTTTGCGGCTTGTTTTGGAGTTCAAAACAAGAGGGTGTAGGGGCAAATAATTCAACTATAATTCAACTCGTTTACAGAAATCTGGCTGAAAATACGGATAAAAACCAGAAGATACCGGAATTTCAACACACTTGAATTTAATCTCCTGCCCTACTAAATTGGCAGGGAAAAGACTCCAAAATTTTATGAAAGCCGAACAGGAAATCCGGCTGCCTAAAATCTTTCAAACGATTTTGAAAAGCCTATTGAGAAAAATTCTTTTTCAGCGTATACTGTTATCAATGGGAAAGAACCCTCCCAATGGGAAATATCTTCCCATGAAAGAAAGGAATTTTCATCATGGGAAAGATAGATACTATAACAAAGGAATATATGGGGAATCCGATAGTCTTTGCAGATGCGTTCAACCAGCTTTTATACCATGGGAATCAGAGAATCGACCCTGCCCGACTGACGGAAATGGACACTACGGAGATTGTGATTCCATATGGAGCCAGCGGTGCCGGTGTGCCGGAGCAGAAATATCGGGACGTACTGAAGCTTCTATATGCCATGACGGACGGCAAAACGGCATACTGTGTGGTCGGAATCGAAAATCAGTCAGAAATCCATTATGCCCTTCCGGTCAAGAATGGTGTTTACGATTTTCTCCAGCTATCCCACCAAGTCAGCGAGGCGACCAATGCCCATAGACAGGCCATGAAGGAATCGAAATCAAAACAGGCGCATAATCCACCAGAAAAAGAGGCTCCAACAGACGGTGATTTCTTAAGCGGCTTCTGGAAGACAGACCGCCTTATCCCTGTAGTCACTCTTGTAATATATTTTGGATCAGACAGCTGGGATGCGCCGCTCTCTCTGAAAGAAATGTATTCCGATGTGGACGATGCAATTCTGGCACACGCACCGGACTACCATGTGAACCTGATTGCCCCAAAGGAAACGTCGGATGACGAAATTAATGAATTTCACTCAACCCTGAGGGAAGTGATGCTGTACATCAAATATTCTAAGGATAAGGAAACATTGAATAGAGTTGTAAGAGAAAACTTAAAATTCCAAAGCATAGAAAGACAGGCAGCTGAAGTAATAAATGTTGTTACGGGATCCAAGTTAAAATATCCCGAAGGGAAAGGAGAGGTGAATATGTGTTTGGCCATTCAGCAAATGCGAGAAGAAAGCAAAATCGAGGGTGCGGTGGAGACATATAAAGATTTAGGTATCTCTTTAGTAGAGACAATAAAGCGGATCGCGGAAAGGTTTCAGCTGACTGAAACTGAATCCAGCGAATTGGTAAAGCAATATTGGTAAAAAGGAATGGGATGCGCACCTAAGTGGAAGCGCATCCCATTTTTAATCTATCGTTACATACGACAAAAAGCTCCTGGCCGCTGTCCGGGCCGATGACACCATCCCTTATCTGAAATTGCAGCCCCCCGGCAAATAAGGCACTGAAGCAGAAGGTAATCTTACCAGATCAGGAAATCCTTTTCCAGCAGACGCAAAATACCCTCCACCAGGAAATAGTCGCCGTATATGATGGGCACTTCCCTGTCGGAGGCCCTGTCGTAGCGCGCGCTGCCCTTTGTGGTGATTCCGTCTTCTTCCGGATCCCAGTTGCAGAACCGCTCTGTCAGCCTCTGCAACAGCCTTACCGCGGACTTTACATACAGGGGCTTCTCCAGCTCCGGCACATGTTCCGACAGCTCCAGCAGGCCGCAGGCCGCACAGGCTGCCGCCGTATTGTCATAGTAGACCGGCTCCACGGGCGCCCGGAAATCGATCACCACATCATAATCCGCCAGGGCGGCATTGGCCAGGAAATAGTGTGCCGTCCGCTTGGAGGCGTCCAGATATTCCTGTTTCCCCGTATGTTTATATGATAACGCCATACCATAGATTGCCCAGGCCTGGCCCCTGGTCCAGGCGGAGCCCTCCCCGTAGCCCTGGCCTCCGGGCTTCTTCGTCACTTCTCCCGTCTCACGGTCAAAGGCCACGATATGGTTGCTGGAGCCGTCCGGCCGTAAGATTTCCTGCAGCGCCATGTCCGCATGGGCCATGGCGAGCTTCTTCCACGCGGAATCACCCGTAACGCCGCTTGCCCAGTACAGGATGGGCAGATTCATAAGACAGTCGATGATCGCCACACTGTCCTCCCCGTGGTTCCACGCCCGGAAATAATTTCCCGCAGGCTGGAAGCGGCTTGCCAGTACCGACGCCGCGCGGATTCCCCGCAGCCTGGACTGCTCGTTCCCCGTCAGGCGGTAATCCGCCACCGCCGTGTGAAGCCACATAAACCCGATGTCATGGTCAAGCCCCACATACTCCTCCAGCGCCCGGTCAAGCCTCGCCTCCGCTTCAGCCGCATTGTCCGCATAGGCCTGCTTTCCTGTGGCATGGTATGCCTGCCATAATATGCCGCTCCAGAAACTGTTCGTCCACCAGGTCAGATGCTCCTCCCCCATGTCCTCATACCTGCCGTTTACAGGGATGTAAGGCATCTTACTGCCCAGCCGCTCATTCTGCGCGGCAATCTTTCCTTCCAGCTTCTCCCATGTCTGCTGCGCCCACTCCCGCTCTTTTCCGGTAATCCTATATTTCATCCGTCATCCTCCCTGTCTGAACACCCTGCGAAGATACGCAGTCTTCGTATATCCCAACTTTACTTTCTCATTCCCGCAGCAGCCTCAAATGCCGCAAAGTCAAATACCAATGTACCCAAAGGGCACATTCTGCTCTACACCATGGTATTTGAACTGTAGAACGCAAATGCATAAAGCAATGCCAGAATGGCCACTCCATCCTTCGTTTCATTCTTTTTCAGCAATTCCAAAACCCCGGCCTTTGAAACCCACCTTTTCCTTTTAACCTCGTTTCCGTCAAAGTCTGCCGACTCCGTATCCACTCTTGCCGCAAAGACATGACATACCTCATCGGACATGCCGTTGGACGGGTTATAGGAGCACAGGAACTGCAAATCCCTGACCGTACACCCTGTCTCCTCCCGGCATTCCCGGCGCGCGGCATCCTCCCCTGACTCGCCGGCTTCCACGCGGCCTGTGGGGATCTCCCATTCCAGGCGCCCTATGGTATAGCGCCTGGAGTGAATCAGCAGAATCTCGTCTCTTTCGTTAAATACCACAAGGCATACCGATTCATGAGGATAATGAATCTGATGGTACTTCTCGATGACAGAACCGTCCGGACATCTCACCCTGTCAGCGTAGAGGCAGACATAATCGCTTTCATAAATTACATTTCTCTCCAGACGCCGGGGTAATTCCCCATAAATCATATTGATATACCTCATTTCCGCGTTGCTTTTTCCAGCGTCGCTCTCTTTTTCAGCCTTATTCCCCTGCGCTCCCTGCTGCATATCGGCCAATCTTTGAAAGCCACTTTCCCATTTTCTCCTGTCCGGCAAAAACTGCCCGGCCTTTACGCCTTCCTGAAGGTACTGTCATCCAGCTCCGCCACCAACTCCACCGCCTCGCTCATGGTCGCAGGCAGCTTTTCCCGGATAAACTCCAAAGCCATGATCACGTTCAGGCAGAACTGCGCCACAAAATTCGTGGTGATCCAGGGGATTTCCTTCAACTGCTCCTGATTCCCGCAATCCTTCAACAGGACATGGGCAAAGCCCTCATGAGTATCCTGATTGATCTGGGTGTGGAGCAGTATCTTCCAGGTGCGCATGGCAAGCACATCGTCCTGCAGATACCATGCACCGTAAGCCGCAATGCCCGCCGCCATAAAGGGCAGGCTGAATTCCCGGTTCCCTACCAGGCCGCCGGATTCCTCCAGCTGTTCCTCCCTGGGCAGATAGTAGAACCGTCCCAGATCGGCCACCATGCGCTTCCATTCCTCGTCCTCCATCAGGTCTCCCAGCTCCGTCCATACCTGGGGCGCACCCATACAGATCTGCAGATGGCAGCCTCCCGTAGTCCTCTCCCCGATATAGCGCAGATGACAGGTGTCAGGGTCAAACTCGAAGTCAGGCCCTGATACCAGCTTCAGAGGAGCCTGCTTGATATCCTCAATCCCCACCCGGATTTTTTCCAGATAACGGTCGTCATTAAATCTTTCCCACCTGGTCATCCAGTTGGAGCACAGGGAAGACCAGTCGGGGCCGCTCCTGGCATGGCTGGGATAGACCATATCCTCTTTCCTGAAAAAGTCCCCCAGGGGATCCTTGTTCAGGAAGCTCATTTCATTATCCTTCAGCTCCTCGAAAATATCCTCCAGGCGCCTGTCCCCCGTCATATAATAGAGATAACGGTGGTGGGAAGCCATGGCAATCCGGGCCTCCTTGCAGGGACAGCCCCAGTGGCGCACATTATGCCGGGAGCCCAGTCCTTTGTATTTCCCCATATGGTACACATCCACCTCGGAGGCATGGCGGGAAAGCTTTTCCGCAAAGGTAAACACATCCTCCCTGCCCGTCCGCATGAAGTAAAGCCACAGCCACAGAGTAGGCACCAGCTCCGTATTATCCCACGCATAACCACCGATATCGTATTTCCACTGGTGGCGCACGCAGTCATAAGTATGCATGATATCGCCGTAATTAAACATGCCGTACCAGCCCCGCTGTTCCACCTCTCCCTTATAAAAATCAAAAGCACGCTCTAACTGCTCCTCCAGCCAGCGCTCCATCTCCGTATTCCCGGAGGGCAGCGACCAGTACCCGAATGCACGCATCTCATGATAAAATTCCGGCGTCCCCACATAGACAGGGGGCCTGTCTGCCTGCTCCGCAAACTGCAGTACCTCCCCGTCCCCCGGGATCATTTCTTCCGAAAAGCTGACGATAAACTCGTTGGTGCAGGCGATGCCATCGGGGGTAGCTCCCTTATAATCATATCCCTCATAGCAGACCTGATTATAACCCCTATTGGCGTAATGCCGGAAATCCATAGGCTCCGCCGAGGGCGACCAAAGCCACACGCTGCACTCCGCCCTCTCTCCGTCCAGCCCTTTCACCGTATAGCCGGAAGGATATTTCTCCCAGAAATCCCGGATACATACCAGGACGCTTCCCGCCTCAGAGCCAAAGGCCATGGCCCCTTTCGTACGGTTTCCGTGAAGGCTTTCAATATAACAGCAGTTATCCGGCTTCAGCTTCTTCTTCACCACAAAATGATCTGCGCTGTCCTGACAAAGATCATAGGCGCTCCAATAAGGAGTATCCTTTAATACCTGCCTGGCGAGAGCATGATCGTCCCCCTCCAGCGCAAGCCGCTCCCCGTTTATCTGCATCCCATACCATTCCTCGGGCACGCGGGGACGCCAGGACATCAGCGGCACCATAACCTCATGAAATACGCCGTGATCGCCCTGCACCTTGATATGCCGGTTATAGATTTCCCCGGACAGAGGCGCTTCAAAGGCAATCCCCAGCCCTTTCAGAAAATCCCTATCCTCATCCCCGTCATAAAGAAAGGTATGGGTAAAGTGCAGTGTGGGGCAGTCCCAGTTAATCCTCATGCGAATAACATATGGTATCTTTTCTTCGCCGTCCTTATTCCTGTGGCATCCGGTAAACTTTAAGATACATTGTAAAGAGCCCTGTTCCTCCAGCTCAACTTCCTTCACCACTCCCTCGTAAGGCTTCGTCACCTTCGCCGGATACCCTTCCAGCTCTGCCGGTTCCTCCAGTTGCAGTACCGCCCTGCCCTTTGACGCGGTTTCACCCTTTGCGGTATAAATCCTGTCAAACAACTGGTTGGAATTCCGGTTCACTTCTATAGAGTATCTTCCGTTATTTATTATGATTATTGTACCGTCGTCCTCGATATTTAAACCGGAGTAACACGACCCCTCCACAGGCTTTCCTTCCTGTCCGCTTTTCTCGGGATGCATGGAAGAAGAAACAGGAAGCACTTCAATCTCCTCTCCCAACAGGGCGCTCTCTGCGGTGTGGGCAGTCCACTTTACCGAACCATCGGGCCAGTAGGCCGTGACTCTCGATTGAATCGGTACAGACGTCCCTTCCCGGTTAGTACAGCGATAGGATGTCTGCGCCGTACAGTCTCCCTTCCGCCACATACAGCCAAAAGTAGTGTACCCGGACAATGTATCCTTCCTCAGCCTCTTTAATTTCATATTCTCAGCGCCTCCTGTTTCCTTTTATTTATTTCCTCTCATTTGTTTCCTTTTATTTATTTCCTCTCATTTGTTTCCTTTTCTTTGTTTCATTTATTTCCTTTTATTTATTCCCTTTATTTATTTCATTTGTTTCCTTTTGCCTGTTACCTGCTTATTTCGATGTATTAACTCCCATGTCGCAACCCTTCCGCGACTCAAATCCCAAATCAACAATTTCGCTTAGGCGTCTTTCCAACTGCTTCAGCAGTTTGTGCTTCAGCAGTTTGTACTTTAGCAGTTTTGAGACTTAGAATTTCTTCGCGAAGCAGCTAAGCCTGGAAACAGCTCCGCGGAATCTCAAATCTGTCCAACAGCCATGCTGCCCATTGACCAGTTTAGTCACGCCCTGCCACTGGTGGACAATGATCGGACTAATTATCAATCTCCTTAGTGGATGACTTCTGCCCCTGCTCCCAGAATACCTCGTCCGAACACTCTGCGGGTTCCTCACAGATTACGTGAAGCCCTGCAATCTGTACGACAGCTTCCGCTTTCCGGTTCACCCGGCTCCAGCCTTCCTCATTGCTGACCCACACGGTTTTATCCACACATCCATAGCAGGACAGCACCGTCAGCCTCACTCTCTCCGTGGTCACAGGCTTTTCAAATAACAGTTGTTGTGACAGACTGGTATTCAGGAGCGTCCCTTCCTTGATGAGCTCCCAGCTTCCCGTCTGCCCGTCAAGATATTCCAGCCGGTAATCTTTGACAAAGCCTTCGTGTGCACGATCCTTCTGTTCCGGCAGATACAAGACGCCACTCAGTATCATCTGTTTTTTTAACTGTATCGTAACCGTGACCGGGAATTCCTTCTTTTCGATTCTCGTGGAAGTATTGGGATTCGCATCCGTTTCCGCAGAGAAAAGCACTCTCGCATCCTCATCGTACAGCGTCTTTTTCGTCAGCCCTCCCATGCGCAGGACAGGGAACAGCTTTTCCTCAATCGCATCCAGGGAAATTTCTTCACAGGGCTCAAAGGATTCCGACGCGGCATATTTCAGGATTGCCTGTTTTAAACAATACGCTCCAGGCCGTTCCTCAAAGCTCCCCTCCAGGTCGGCGGACACCACAAACAGGCTTCCATTCCCTGCTTTCGCCTCGAACATCAGGCCCAGGGAAAGGCTGCGGTTCCAGTCGTCTATAGGGCGCACCAGGGGCTCCACATTCTCCATACCCTTCATCCAGAAGCCTCTGGCATGGGCCAGGATATCCTCCCACTGCCAGCCGCCGTCCTCCCCGGTCGGAAATTCCTGAAAGACAGGGTGATCCTCCTTTACCACAATCCCCAGGTTCCGAACCCACGACGGCCCCATCTGTCCATTCCAGAACACATTTTTCACAGATAAGCCGGGACATTCGTAAGACAGCTCTGTCAGGTAAGGTGCATACACCACCCTGCTTCCCCGGAGCAAAGCCTCCTTCGCCGCCTCCCAGCTTCTGGTATACACAGGCTTCCCATCCAGGTCAGCGCCGTCTTCCCCGAATCGTCCTGCTTCCTTCTCCCCTTCCCGGACAAACACAGTGATATCCCAGCTGTTATTTATTTCTCCCAGTCTCAATTCCAGCTTTAAATTACTGCTTTTCTTCACCACGGAAAAATCCAGGGAGATCTTCCCTACCTGCCGGCAGGTTCCGAAGGGCACATGGATATCTCTAAACTCCCCTGCAAAGAACACCTCACTGCCGTCTGTCAGCCTGTATTCCAGGGTTTCTCCGTCTAAATCCATCCCTCCGAAGTGGCTGACCTCCACGGGGACTTCCACACAGTCGTTATTCTTCCACACATAAGATTTCAACTGAATCAGAAGCACCGTATCCCCACAGAAGCGCCGGAATTCTTCCGGCTCCGCATAGCCCTTATTTTCCCACAGGATATCCAGGAAGCCCACCAGCGCTGTTCCCTGCCCCGCATAATCGTGCAGATCAAGCAGCTCGAAGCCCTTGATCTGGGGCGTTCTGAAATTGGCCTCCAATTCTTCCTTGTAAAGCCTTAACTGATTTCTCCCGGAACAGCGTAAAAATGCCCTCTCATGATCCAATACGCCGTTTTCCTCCGCAATCTCCCGAAACAGCTCGAAATTACGCGGGCGCAGATACCCCTTCCTTTTGGAAAGGATACGGAAATCCGGATAGGCGCACCACTGTCCCAGCTCATGGCAGACTACGGGAAGCGTTGTCCCCTCCAGGGAGGGACTGTAATCCCGTCCGCGCCATCCTTTGGAATTGCGGATGCTACCACCCGGAAGGGGGCCGTAACCGGAGCGGTGGAAATAGAGGAAATCCGTACCGGTAACTTCCTTTGGCGGTACATCATAAAACCATCCCGACTGGGCCGTGTAAAGCCTCCTGCCCCCGTACCCCAGCTCCCGGTCATACGCCCTGGTCTCCTCCACCCACTCCCGCAGGGGCTGATACCAGTCTCCCCCGGGTTCGTTGGAGGGGGAGAAAAAGGCAAAAGAGGGATGATGGCCAAACTGCCGCAGGATCCGCCTGGTCTCACACCTTAAAACCTCCAGCATGGGAATCCCTTCCCGGAATTCGTTCCACATGCCGCACTCCACCAGCAGAAAAACCCCTTCCTCGTCCGCCGCCTGGAAAGCCGCCTCGGGAGGACACCAGGAATGACAGCGAATCCCGTTCAGCCCCCATTCCTTTACCGTCTTCATAATCCCCTTCCACCAGCCGCCATCCACGGAAGGATACCCTGTCATGGAGAAATCCCCGCCATAATGGGTGGCGCGGAAGTAAACAGGACGTCCGTCCGCATAAAAATTGCCATCCCGCACCTCCATACGCCGGGGATGTTCCTTCGCATAAACCCGCCTTTCCTCCTGCTGCTTTTCCAGCTCCTCCGCCGTCATCAGCGCGATTTCACCGGCCATGCCGTTCCAGGTAGCGCCCAGGGCATCGGAGACCCCATGGCCGTCCGGGCGGTAAGGGTACTGCATGGAATTGTCCACCGATACACGGATGGTATGTATCCCCGGGCTAAGCTTTCCGCAATGGATCTCATGGGCGGTGCACAGAGAGACATCCTCCCCCTGGAGCACATCGTCAATCCACACCCTGGTGCGCCATCTGGTCAGCTCCACCCGCAGGAACCAGTCCTCCGCCGACTCCCGTTCCACCCGGAATTCCCTCTCATAGAACGCCTCCCCGATAAAATGCCGTACCGGCTGACATAAAAAGGGCACCCGGCACTCCTCCCCGTTTCCCTTTTTAAAGGGCTCCTGCTCATACCAGAAGGCATCGTGGAGCCCGCTGACCCACGGCGTATCCACTGTCACCGGATTGCCGTAGCCCGCCAGCTGCAGGCTGCCCGGCAGGAGAATCTCCCCCTTCTGCACTCCGCTGTCCGCCGTAAGCGTCAGCTCCCATTTTCCTGATAAATCCAAATACATCCCGG
Source organism: uncultured Acetatifactor sp. (assembly GCA_949840935.1). Taxonomy (GTDB): domain Bacteria; phylum Bacillota; class Clostridia; order Lachnospirales; family Lachnospiraceae; genus Acetatifactor. The sequence continues at coordinate 17,335 of CATKXX010000007.1, forward strand.
CTCCTCCCGTTCCACCATGCCCTGCCGCTTCTTTCCGGCGGCTCCGTCGTTTACGCATGAAATTGCTCTTAATAATCCATTTTTTCGATCACACAGCTGTGAGGCTTTTCGCTCCGGTTCCTGTCATAGCTGACGCCCACCAGCAGTATTTCTCCCGAATAGCCCTCAAGGGCCTGTGTATAATTCCTGTCCTTAATTTGCCGTATCGCGGAATCAACCGGCCTGCCATATTTTAATTCCACTACAAGGGCCGGCTTTTTACTAAAAGGCAGCGGAAGGAATACCACATCCGCAAATCCCTTTCCTGCGGGCAGCTCACGGATCATCCTGTAATCCTTCCTGGCGCTGTAATACGCAAGCCCTATGGCGCATCCAAGGGAATTTTCATCATTATAAGTCAGTATGGAGGCCACTTCCATATGCGCTCTGTCAAGCCCCTCCGCGACACCTTCCGCATTGCAGGAAAGCGTATCCTCCAACAGCTTTTCCGATGCCCTCAGGACATTCATGACTTCCGACCAGCCGCCCACACTCATGGCATTTTCAAATTCCCCGATGATCTCCCTGTTGGGGATAAAAGCTTCCCTTGCCTCCGCATCATACCCAAGATAGCCCAGATGGATCAGCAGCGTAAGCACATCATCTTTCGTGTGAAATGTCTTCATATCATTCTGAAAACTGAACGTATTCACCCTGATACGTTCACCGCCAAGCATCCTGACAATATCCCGGCGCAACCCGTCATAATCCATCTCCATGTAAATCTTCAGCGCCTCATACGTCTCTGTGCCGGTCCAATAATTGGAAAAGCATCGGCAATTCATTAGCGCCACAACAGATCTTGGATTATAGACATGCTTAAACCTTCTGAGCTGATAACCGTCATACCAGCTGCCGGTCTCAGCAAAATCCATTTGATACCGTTTGCAGAGTTCTCTTACCTCATCCTCTGTGAAACCGGTGTATTCCTCGAATTCAACCTGATCCGTCATGGAATATTCCCAGAACATATTTAAGGCGGAATGCTGCCCATATTTCTTTACAGGAAGAATCCCCGTCATATAAGCAAGAGCCACATAAGGCTGATCCTTCAAAAGGTTTCGCAGGAAATCAAGATAATGCTTCTGCAAGTCTTCCGATTCCTGCCTTTCCCGCATCACACAGTCCCATTCATCCAACAGAAAAACAAACTTCTTCCCTTTTTTTGCATGGATTTTCCTAAGCGCATCCGCCAGCCCGATATCCTGCTTCTTTATCAAATCCCCATATTCCTCCAGGAGCTCCTCCAGTACCTCTTCTTCCAGGTACTCCGTCACTCCCTGGTTCTTTGCGCCAATCAGAAACTGCTGCATATTCAGAAAAATCACGTCATATTGATTCAAATGCTCCTCAAAGGTCGGGCAGCCCGCTATTTTCAGCCCTGCAAAACATTCTCTCGAATCACAGCCGCGGCTGTAATAGGCCGCCAGCATCTTCAGCGCCATGGATTTTCCAAAACGCCGGGGCCTGCTGACACAAATGTATTTTTGTTCCGTGCTTAAATACTTATTTGTACATGCAATCAAGCCAGTCTTATCCACATAGATTTCCGAACGGATTGATTCCCTGAAGCCTTCATTTCCCGGATTTAAATAAATTCCCATGCGCCGCTCTCCCTTTTAAACCGATCTGCAGCCCCCTCTCACAGCTCATAAACCTTCAGATTCCCATACTCCGCAATCAGCGGGGCAAGCTGGCGGAAGCCGATCTTGCCTCCCTTCAGCAGGGGGCCGTAGGTTTCCCCGTCATCCTCAAACCGGAATACTTCCAATTCATTCACGGAAAAGGTGACGATATTCCTTTCCTTTCGCACCGCCAGCCTGTAGGGCTCCTTCACCTCATCCGCGTCGGGAATGGGATCGCCGCCCTGAGCCACCAGGTGGAGCCCGTAGCTTTTTCTCAGATTACAGGTATGAAAGGCCCTCTCGTCAGGCTCCTTCCTCCTGAAGTAGGACACGTGGAAAGCGTTGATATCCCCGTGATGATACTGGGCGTAATCTCCGGCTCTCTCCGCCAGCCCTTCCGCAAAGATGTCCTCCCCGTTTTTCCCAAGAGCCCCGAAGAACAGGATACAGAGCCCCGGTTCCTTTATGGGAAGAAAATCCCATGTGATCAGCACGTCGGAGGGAAAATCCTCCGGACACCAGAACACATAATTTGCCTTCTGTCCGTTCTCTGCATCCAGAGCATTTTCCAGCTGCATCCTGCCGTTTGGAAAGGAAATCTTTGCCTGTCCCTCCAAAATAAAGTCCTTTACATCCGCCTCACTTGCCAGTGGATTTTCATAAATCAGTTTCATACGCTGCCTCCTGTTATTTTAATATCAAATTTCCAATCTGGAATACCATTGTTGACGCTGCCCATGCCAAAGCCAGCTGAAAGAGAATCATTTTCAGGGTAAATGCCCAGGATCCGCTCTCCTTCTTTACCGTAGCCACCGTAGCGGCACAGGGTACATACAGCAGGCAGAACAGCATCATGCAGTATGCATTCAAAGGGCCGAAAGCGGGATTCACACTCTGGATATTGGCGATGACGGAAGCCATGCCTGCCTCCGAATTCACATTTGCCACCCCGAACAACACTGTAAAGCTGGATACCACCACCTCCTTCGCGGAAATCCCCGAAAGAAGCGCCACGCCGATCTGCCACATTCCCAGCCCCGCCGGCGCCAGCACAGGTACGAAGAACCGTCCGATGGCGGCGCCAAAGCTTTCCGCGGGATCCTCCACCATACCGGAAATCCCGAAATTCAGCACAAACCAGATTACAATGGAGGCCACAAAGATTGTGGTTCCCGCCTTGGACAGATAATCCTTCAGCTTCGTCCACACATAGATGCGGATGGTTCTTGCGTTGGGCCGCTTATATTCCGGAAGCTCGATCAACAGGGAATCGTTGACCTTACCCTTTTCCAGCTTGTTTATCACCTTTGCCGCCAGGATCGCAATGACCATACCGATGACATACATGGAAAAGGCAACCGGGGCCGCCGCTTTCGGAAAAAACATTTCCGACAACAGCACATAAATGGGCAGTCTCGCCGAACAGGACATAAAAGGCGTCACCAGCATGGTCTTTCGTCTGTCATGCTCCGTCTCCAGAGCCCTGGTGGCCATAATGGCAGGAACGGTACATCCAAAGCCCAGGATCATGGGAAGGAAAGCCTTCCCGGACAGCCCCACCCTGCCCATGACGGAGTCCATCACATAGGCCACCCGGGACATGTAGCCGCTGTCCTCCAGGATTGCCAGCGCCAGGAACAGGATAAAGATATTGGGGATAAAGGTAAGGATTCCCCCTACCCCGGCGATAATGCCGTCTATGAGCAGCGACTGCAGCCAGCCCGCCACGCCAAGCCCCTCCAGGCCGGCTGACACGCCGTCAGAAACAGATTCAAGCCCCATCTCAAAGACACCCTTTAACGCGTCCCCGACCGTAAAGGTCAGGAAAAACACCATACACATGATCAGGAGAAACACCGGTATCCCCCAAATGGGGTGCGTCAGCACACGATCAATCCTGTCCGTCCTCGCCGCCTTCTGGTCTCTGTGGAACAAGGTTTCCGACACAATCTTTTCGATATGGGCGTATTTGCACTGTATGATTTCCTTCTCATAGCTCCTGTCCACCACATTGACAACAGAGATAGGATGCTCCCTGCGCACCTCCTCGTCGTCCTCCAGCAGCTTGATGGCGTGCCATCGCACAGAGGAATGGGTGGGATAATGGGCCTGCATCATGACTTCCAGCTTGGCAATCTTATTCTCGATATATTCGGGATAGTCCAGGATATATTCCTCCCCGCCCTCCTCGTAATGGTGGATCACCGCGTGAAGCAGGATATCCAGCCCCGTCCGTTTCGCGGCGGAGACAGGCACCACCGGGATATTCCCCAGCATCTCCGGCAGCCGGTGCATGTCAATCTCCATGCCCCGCTCCTTCACAATGTCCATCATATTAAGAGCCAGCACAATGGGTTTCCCCAGCTCCAAAAGCTGCAGGGTCAGGTACAGGTTCCTCTCCAGCGACGAAGCATCCACCACATTGATGATCACATCAATATCATCGTCCATGGCGCACTGTCTGGTCACTTTTTCCTCTATCGTATAACAGGTCAGGGAATAAATCCCCGGCGTATCGATCAAAGTGATATCCGTGTCTTCATAGGAGGTCTCCCCCTCAACCCGCTCCACCGTGACCCCGGGCCAGTTTGCCACCTTCAGCCTGGAACCGGTGAGAGCGTTAAATAATGTGGTCTTCCCGCAGTTGGGATTGCCTACGCAGGCCACATTGATATGCTTGTGATTTGTCTCTTTACTCATCCGTATACCTCTTGCCCCGCTTCCTCATTCTGCTTCCCGGATCTCTATATTGGAAGAAATATGCTTCCCCAAAGCAAGCCTTGTCCCCCTGACCTGGATAATCAGGGCACCTCTTTTCTTCCGGTTCAACACATAGAGCACGGTTCCGTCATTGAGCCCCAGGGCCTGTAGCCGCCTGGTGATCTGTGGCTCTACAAACAGCCCGGAAATGCAGTATTTTTCCCCTTTTTTTGCTTCGTATAATGTCATGATGTTTGGCCTTTCGCTATAATATTCGGTACTGCATTGTATCCGCATATGATACCGCAAACCGGAATCCTACTCGCCGTCCTCCATGTAATCAAAATAATCCGGGCCAACATAGATTACTTCATCGTTTTTCACGGCAAAGCCAATCACATCGCCCCATTCCCCCTCTCCTTCGACCACATAGGCTGTTTCATCTTCCTGGCTCAGCATGTTGACATATAGCGTAGTAAACCAGCAGTCATTCAATATTTCAAGAGCATTATCCGGCGAAGGAAACTCAAATTCCTCATCTGCCCCGCCTTCCTGCGCACAGCTTATGATCTCTTTACAGATTTCGCTGATCGCAGATTCCGTAAGATGATTAAATGCCTCAACGCACTTTTCCGCACATTCCTTCAGATCAGGGCTTTTCACGCCAATGCTCAGCTCATCGCCGCCCTCCTCATTGCGAAAAAAACGGCTCCTGAATGTCCCCTCACAAAATCCTTCTTCCTGGTGTAACCAATGAATCATAATGTTTTCCTCCTTTTATATCTCAACCCTATCCTCTGACCTGTCCCGTGCCCTGGATCGTATACTTATAAGAAGTCAGCTCCTTAAGCCCCATAGGCCCCCTGGCGTGGAGCTTCTGGGTGCTGATACCGATCTCCGCGCCAAAGCCGAATTCAAACCCGTCCGTAAAACGGGTGGACACATTCCAGTAGACACAGGCCGCGTCAATCTCATTCAAAAACTTATCCGCTGCCTCCTTATCCTCCGTCACAATACACTCGGAATGCCTGGTGCTGTAACGGTTTACATGGGCGATGGCCTCCTCCAGGCTGTCCACCGTCTTCAAAGAAAGGATATAGTCCAGATATTCCGTTCCGTAATCCTCCTCCGTGGCCGCAATGCACTCAGGCAGAATCTCCCGGATGCGTTCATCCCCCCGCAGCTCCACCCTTTTCGGTGCAAGAATCGCGGCCAGCTTCGGCAGAAAGGCTTCCCGGATATCCCTGTGCACCACCAGCGATTCACAGGCATTGCACACACCGATCCGCTGAGTTTTGGCGTTATATACGATTTCCGCCGCCATATCAAGGTCTGCGGCCCTGTCCACATAGACATGGCAGTTTCCCGTACCTGTCTCGATGACTGGTATGGTGCTGTTCTCCACCACGCTTCGGATCAGTCCCGCGCTCCCCCTGGGTATCAGCAGATCCACATACTGCTTCAGCTTCATAAATTCCACCGTGACGCTGCGATCCGTGTCCGCGATCAGCTGCAGGACATCCGCAGGGATCCCGCTTTCCTCCAGGGAATCCCGAATTACCTTCACAATGGCAAGGTTGGATTGGAGGGCGTCGCTGCCTCCCTTTAAGATCACGGCATTGCCCGTCTTAAAACACAGGCCGAAGGCGTCCGCGGTGACATTGGGCCTGGCCTCGTAGATAATGCCGATGACTCCCATGGGAACGCGCACCTTTTTCAGGTGCATCCCGTTAGGACGGTCGAATTCCTCCAATACCTCTCCGATACAGTCGGGAAGCGCCGCCACCTGCCGCAGCCCCTCCGCCATGGCTTCCACGCGCTCCCTGGTCAGCTTCAGCCGATCCTGGAGCCCCTCCTTCATACCGTTCTCCTGCGCCGCCTTCATATCCGCCTCGTTGGCATCCAGTATTTCCCCCAACCGGCCGCATAAGGCGTCAGCTGCCGCCAGTAAGGCCCTGTTTTTCTCCTCTGTAGCCAGCCGGTTCAGCAATGCTTTCGTAGCCGCCGCCCGCCGTCCCATATCCTGTAAATCTGTCATACCAGTTAACCATCCTTTTTGTATTTTATTTTGATTGCAATAGTACAAGTACTTATCAACTACTTTACAAATTCCCAAATATCTTCACACAAAAGACAATCCAACGACTTAATATGCTCCTTCAAAAGCGTATCCGTTTTCATAACGGGTCTCAGATCGCAGTAATATACCCCGTCCAACGGGCTCAGCCCGATCGTATATGCCCTGAAATGCCCTGTTAAAAAGGTTTGATAAATCCCGTAGCTTTTTCAAAATTCGCAGGCTGTCTCCTAAAAAAAGGCATCCCCTTTCTTCGTTGAAACAGCTTGCCGGGGCAGTTCGTTTTATAGCGTTCTGATAGCCTGTAAAATGATTTTCCGTTCTTTCCATCACACAACAAGTCCCTTCACACACATATAACCTGCTTCGGCCTGATATCCGTCTCCTCCCGGGGCAGCTCCTCCAGCATCTGGCAGCGGTATCCCACCGCAATAGAGCGCTGCCGCAGCGCTGGATTCTCCGCCAGATACCGGTCGTAAAAGCCCTTGCCATAGCCGATACGGTTCCGGTTTCTGTCAAATGCCACTCCCGGCATCAGCAAAAGCGTCCCCTCCGCCCTGTCCTCCCCGCCGGAATAGGGCTCCGTATCCCCTGCAGGCTCCGGAATCCCCTTATAGCCCCTGGCCAGCTCTGACAAGTCCCCGATACGGTAAAAGGCCATATTCTCTCCTTCCACCCTGGGCAGAAAGACCCTTTTACCTGCGGACAATGCCTCCCAAATCAGCTTCCCGGTGCGAAGCTCACTCCCGTAATCCGCATAGGCAAGCAGAGTGTCTGACAGAAAATACCACGGATGCCCTGTGATCTTCTCCCTGAGCAGGATAGCGGCATACTCCCGTTCCTCCTCCGTGAGGGCGTTCCGCACACTTAATATTCTACTACGGATTTCGGATTTTGTCTCTCCCATTTTCTCCTTCGCTCCTCAGCCGATATACTGCTCCACACAGCATTTTAATATTTCCTGCAGTTCCCTGTCCATATATTCATATTCATCACTGATATTAAGACAGACCAGCCTCTTAGCGGAGACGATATCAGGATACCTGTCCCTTATCCTCCGCACATGCTTCTTCTCCATGCAGAAAATAAGGTCCGCCCAGCCCAGAAGCCCCGGTGTCACCCTGATCCGGGCGTTCTGTTCCGTACCCGCCGAGCGCGCCCTGTGACCTTCATATCCGTCAAAAATCCTCTCGGCAGTCAGGCTCCGCCTCTTATTCTGACTGCATAAAAAAAGCAGCTTCATACAAGATCCCCTCACAATTTCCAGACCGCTTAGCGCACCTCTTTCCCCTTTTATTTCCTTATGCGCTTCTCACTCAACTTCTCTCTGCTCCCGTCGGGATGTTCTATGACAATATTGTCAAGCTGCCCGCGCAGATTCGCCCGGACGCTGGCCACATATTCCCTGCGGAGCCGCGCCTGTTCTTCCTTTTCTTCCTCCGTCAGCCCTTCCCCCTGAGACTTGTGATACAACTCGTTGATCCGGGCAATTTTCTCATCCATACTCATTTTGATCCTCCTCGCTTTCCACGATTCACACATTGATACCGGCGGGTTCCCAGGGCCTGTCTGCCCCGGACTCATATTTCCTGTTTTGTGGTCATGATCAGAAACTGTCAAGCCGTCACCGCTGGTCATTATGCAGGCTGTGCACAAAATACGGCAGGTCAAAATTCTCGTCCCGGTGAGCCACAAATAAAGTACCCTCCTCCTCACCCGACAATATCCTGTGGAGCACGCCGATGTCCCTGCTGTTAGCAATGACCATATCGACTCCGGATCTGGTGGCAATCTTCGCCGCAACCAGCTTGGTATTCATACCCCCGGTGCCTACGCTGCTGCCGGTGCTTTCCTTGCCCATACACAGATATTCATCCGTCAGCTCATCCACCTGCCGGATAAATTCGGCGGACGGATTCCTTCTGGGATCATCCGTATACAAGCCGTCAATGTCCGAAAGCAGGATCAGCAGGTCGGCCTCCACCAGGGCCGCGACGATTGCTGACAATGTATCATTGTCACCTATCTCAATCTCATAGGTTGCAATGGTATCGTTCTCATTTACAATGGGTATCACCCCCATCCTCAGCAATTCTGAAAAGGTATTGTGGGCATTATAACGGTTCAGATTGTCCACAATGGTATTTTTCGTCATCAGGATCTGCCCGGCTATCTGATTATACTCTGAAAATAGCCTCTGGTAAGTCATCATCAGCCTGGCCTGGCCCACCGCAGAGCATGCCTGCTTTACCGCCATGGCCTTCGCCTGGCTTCCAGCCTCAGTTTCCTGAAGATGCATGGCGTTTTTGCCCGCCGCAATGGCGCCGGAAGTAACCAGCACAACCTCCTTACCCTGATTCCTGATATCGCTGAGCTCCCGCACCAGCTTCTCCATGCGGATATAATCGATATCTCCCGTCTCCTTGTGGGTCAGGGAGGACGAACCTATCTTTACCACAATCCGCTTTTTATCTCTGATCCTTTCTCTTAAGTCACTCATTTTCCTGTATTTCCTCTCATTAATCTGCTGTACAGCCCTTCCGTATCAGCCCTCAAAGCAGCCCGCCGCCTCTGCACAGGTACGGCGCCCGGCGCACCGTGTGTCGGAATCAAAAAGGTGCAAAACGTTTCGCCAAAGCCTCCGCCACACGCAGCCCGTCCATCGCCGCGGACGTGATCCCTCCCGCATATCCTGCACCCTCTCCACAGGGATAAAGCCCGCTGATCTGCGACTGAAGCGTCTCGTCCCTGCTGATACGCACCGGGGATGATGTCCTGCTTTCCACTCCCAGCATTATGGCATCCTCCCTGTCAAACCCCCTGATCTGCCTTCCAAATACTTCCATTCCCTCCAAAATTGCTTCATTGCACGCTTCGGGAAGGATCCTGCTTACATCAGCCCAGCAGACGTTTCCCTTACACTGAGGCTGCAGCCCGCTGTCCGGCATGGTATCACACTCCTGCTGCCCGGTCCGTGTATTCCCGGCCCCAACGGCAGCTTTCAGCGGCTGCCCTGTCCGTGTATTCCCGGCCCCATCGGCGGCTTTCAGCAGCTTCTGCCCGGTCTCAGGCGCGTTTTCTCCTGCACGGGCCGCTTTCGGCACAGGACGCAGTGTTTCCTCCACCGCCGCTTTAAACGCGCCGTAGCGCTGTGCCGGAATCCTGCCCTTCCCCAATGCGTAAGCCCTCTCCTCCAGACGTCTCTGAAATTCCACCCCCGCAAGGGGATGGCTGCTGCCGAAATCCTCCTGTGTCACGGATACGATGATGGCGCTGTTGGCATTGCAGCCGTCCCGCCCGCTGTAGCTCATACCGTTGACCGCTGTCCTACCCGGCTCCGAGGAGGCATTTACCACATAGCCCCCGGGGCACATACAGAAGGAATAGACCCCCCTGCCGTTGGAAGCCTTCGCCGCCACCTTATAGGGCGCCGCGCCCAGCGTCCCTGCTTCCGTCCTGCCATACTGGCTCTCATTGATCATGGACTGAGGGTGCTCCACCCTGAGCCCCACCGCAAATGCCTTGGCCTCCATGGGAATCTCCTTCTCATAAAGCATATGGAAGGTATCTCTTGCACTGTGCCCCACAGCCAGGATAAGCTGTTCACAGGGCAGAACCTCATCACGATTTATCACCACGCCGCTGACCTGGCCGTCTCGGATATGTACCTCTGTCACACAGCTTTCAAACCGTATCCGGCCGCCCAGCGCCAGGATTTCCTGTCTCATATTCCGAACCACATGACAGAGCACATCCGTACCCAGATGCGGCTTCGCCTCATAACAGATGCTTTCCCCCGCCCCAAATTTTACCAGGGTCTCCAACACCTCCCTGTTGCGCCCGTCCTTATCCTTTACCAGAGTGTTCAATTTTCCATCGGAGAATGCACCGGCTCCGCCTTCCCCAAACTGCACGTTGGAAGCGGGATTCAGCACCCCCGCCTCCCAGAAGGCTTCCACATCCCTCTGTCTCTCCTCCACACATTTCCCCCGCTCCAGCAGAATCGGGCGGTATCCGTGAAGCGCCAGATAATAGCCGCAGAACAATCCCGCCGGCCCCATTCCCACAATCACGGGGGAACGCGCCAGCCTCTCCTCCCCAGCCTCTGGAAAAGCATATTTCACACTCTCACTCCTGGAAAGCTGCAGCCGGCCTCCCATCCTGCGCAACAGTCTTTCCTCTCCCGCAGCCTCTATATCCACCGTATAGCTGTAATAAATGTCCGGCTTCTTCCTTGCATCAATGGACTGACGCACAATGGAAAGGGATCTGATCTCCCCCACCGGTATGCGCAGCATGTCCGCCGCCTTCCGGCACAGATCCTGATAGGAATGCTTTTCCCCCACCTTTACTTGGTTTAACCGTAACATTTTCCCTGTCTCCCTCCTGTGGGCGCCTTCCCGCCCGTACTGTCCGGCCCTTGGGCTTCAGCGCACCACTTCGCAGGTGTTCCTTCAGCGGCACAGCCCCGCCGGTCTGTCGGCCTCAACGCACCTTTCCCCGGGAGCCCGCCGCCGTCCCCGCCAGAAAACCACTGCACCACGCCCACTGCAGATTATACCCTCCGCACTTCCCGTCCACATCCAAAATCTCCCCGGCGAAAAAAACTCCCGGCGTCCTGACAGATTCCAGCTCCTCCGTCACCTGATCCAGAGGCACGCCCCCGGCGCACACCTGCGCATTATCATAGGAATTATGCCCGATGACATGAAGCCGCCACTCCCGGCACAGCTCATAAACTCTCTTAATCTCTGCTTCGCCGGCTTCCTCCACATTTCCTCCCGGCTTTAACCCCGCTAGTTTTATAAACTGCAGCATCAGCTTCTTGTGAAGCATCCCGGTGAAAAATTCCTCCACCGTCCGGCCGCACTGAAGCAGCTTTCTGCCTGCCTGCAAAGCCTCATACTCCCCCTGGCCATAGTCAGGCAGAAAATCCACCGTTACCTCCACTTCTTCCTGTTCGAGTAATATGTAATTCACCTGTCTGCTGAGCTGAAACACAGGAATGCCTGAAATCCCGTAATCCGTCAGCTGCAGCTCGCCCCGCTCCTTTGCAATGCACTCCCCGTCCTTCCAGACACGGATCATGGCATCCGCCCTTACTCCGGAAACAGCCTTAAAATACGGTTCCCGGCATTTTAACTGCACCAGGGCCGGAACCGAAGGCAGCAGACTATGGCCCGCCTGCGCTGCCAGACGAAAGCCGCTTCCGTCCGATCCCGTCCTGGGTGCCGCCTTTCCGCCACAGGCGAGCACCACACTGTCAAAGCTGAAGCTCTGCCCTTTCGCATCCTTCACCACAATCCGGCCGCCCTTTTTCCCGGGCAGAAGCCTCTCCGCCTTACATCCACAGGCCACATGAATCCCCAGTGCCGCAAGCTCATATCGGAAAACATCCAGAACCGCCGATGCCTGCTCGCACGCCGGATACAGATAACCGTTCTTCTCCTTCACCAGGAGTCCGATTCCCTGAAAGAAAGCAGCCGTTTCCTCTGTTCCAAACTGCTCCAGGAACCCCTTCAGACGCTGGGGCTGTTCTGTATAATACTGCTCCAAGGCCAGCCTCCGGTTCCCCAGATTACACTTCCCGTTCCCGGTAACCAGGAGCTTCCTGCCCACACGGTCATTCCCTTCCAGCACAGTCACTTCCGCGCCCTGCCTGGCCGCCGCAATCGCCGCCGTCATTCCCGCTGCGCCGCCGCCTATAATCCCCACCTTCTTATTCATAAACCCTCCCAATCCAAAATCCTGAACAGGAACACGCTGTCACACATTCCCGCCCCTTCTTTGCACGGCATAATAGTGCTAACTGGAATAACTCTCCAAAAAATGATACAGGCTCTCCTCGTCCGGCATCCACATCATCTGGATGATTTCCTGCTGCACCTCCTCCGGCAGGGAATCCAGGGAAATCTCTGTATTGATATAGACCGTCTTCTTATCCTCCAGATAGACCACAACCTCATTATCGTAGACCGCCAGATAAAAGCTGGCGCTGGGCTGCACATACCGGTAATTCATCTGCACCACCACCCGTTCCCTGGAAAAGGACAGGACTTCCAGCCCCACAAACCCCCTCTCCATCTCCGCCAGAGGCGGATGGGCTTCATACAATGCCATAGCTTCCAGGAACTGCTTCCGGTTCATGCCCATATACTGGGAGGGCAGTCTCCATACGGTCTGTACAACGGACTGATCCAGAATATTTGTCTCCTCCAGTACATATTCCGTGTCCGCAGAAAGGGTTTCAGAGGCTGACGCTGCCTCAGTCAGCATTTCTTCCTCCGCGGGGAAAATATCCTCCCCTTCCTGCCGGCTCTCCGCCACTCCATAATCCAGCCTGGTATCCGGTACCTCGACCGGCTCCCCCGGTTCAGACTCAGGGGCGGGGACATCATATATTTCCCTGCTCTCCGGTACCTGCTCTCCCGGATAAAAAAAGTGGCTGGATACCACGCCACCGTAAAATCCGATACACAGCATTGCCATAGGATATATAAAATATAAGCTGATACCTTTTACGAATTTCATGATTACACTCCATGTGTGCTCTGACGCGCCCGCCCCGGCGGACACACAATTCTATCTTTGTAATCAGTATCAGCTTTTTCCCATTATTTTATACAATGATATCTGCGGCCCGCCTATAAAAGATGAAGCAGCTGGCCAAGGGATATGATCAGCCCGCCCCCGGGGATATTTTCCAGCTCCTGTTCACTGAAATTCCTGGACAACAGCAGAAGCCCCCAGTAAGCTGCCAGTGAAAGCGCCCCACAGAGGATCAGCGTGACGGCATCTCCCAGGTGGGGGGCTGCCACCTTACGGATCAGCATACACAAAAGCCCTGTGACACAGGCCGCCCCGGCCGGAACCACAAAAGTCTGCAGCCACAGATTACCGACCCTGAACTGTTGATATGTGACAATCCCCAGCAGAACACAGCAGACTGCACTGCCCATGATCCCCGCATAAGCCAGGGCAAGAATCCCTGCCTTCCCCACATTCAGAAACAGGGTCATGCTCAGCACATACACAATATCGGAAATCGCCAGCGCCCCCAGCACCAGAAGGCTCTTCCCCGTCAGCATCAGGAAACGGATAAAGTAAAACGCCAGCGCCGCAAAAGGGAGCATCAGAGCCCCTCCCCGGAACAGTTTTCCCACCAGTGTACTGTTTCCGGCATCAAGAAGCCTCGCCGCCTGTTCCGACATGACCGCCAGGAACGCAGCCAGAAACAGAGAATTGATCACCGTGATATGGATGCCGCTCTGAAAGATCACTCTTGCGAACCGCTGTTCCCCCTTCCGCAGGTTGATCACAGTCTTGCTGCATATTCTGATAAAAGTACCTTCCACCAGTAAGAGCAGGATCAGGCTGACCGCCAAATATTGTCCAAAATAAGCCCCGTAATCCAGCATCCCCGCCTCCCAGTCCACAACGCTCTTCCCGAAAAAGAGCAGGCCCAGAATGACAGGCAGCAGCAGAAACAGCTGCGTCATAGAGTAAGGCGCCCTGTTGATGGAAAAGCTCTGTACCGCCCCTGGGAAAGAATCCACAGAGCGCGTCCCCTCGGGCTGCTCGTTCCGCCGGGAACGTCCGCCTGCCTTCCTGACCACCAGCATAAAGAGTATCACAAATATCTCACTTATATCAATCGCTATGACAAACCCTGCGCCGGCATACATGGAAGCAAAGTCAGCCTGCACCAGCAGCCGGCCGACCTTTACACCATAATTCCCCAATGCCCGGCACAGAACCAGGCTCAGTAACAAAACGGAAACCTGCCGCAGGATGCTTGCCACTGCCGTAGGGAGCTCCGACCCCTCCCCCTGGCAGAATCCCATGAGAACAGCGGATATCCCCCGCAGGAAAAGTGCCGGTGCCAGGAATGTCATCAGGAATGCACTGTACCGGACATGAAACACTTTTTCCGCAACAGCACCCGCCCCGAAAAACAGTACCAGCATCCCTGCCAGGCCCACTGCCGTCTGAAATATGAAAATGTTCCGGCTCATCATGGCCGCGCCCCTGTATTGCCCCTTGGCGTTGCGAACCCTCAGAAGCCTTCCCAGGGTATCCGCCGTATACCCGCCGCAAAGCGCCCACAAAAAGGCAAACGCCAGCGCTGCTGCTGCAATATATGTGACGCCATTGTCCCCTGCCATCCTGCCGATCATCAGAAGGTTGACAATGGATAGGATATTGGCAGCTCCCTGTATCTTCCGTCTCTTTATTTCATTTGAATTCATCTGATGTCCCTCAAGCTCAGTCCCTGGTTATCCCCAGCCCCGTCAGAAGCTCCTCCTGTTTCTGTTCCATGATCCCTGCCTCCCCGGGCTCCATATGATCATAGCCGCACAGGTGCAGCATACTGTGCGCCGTCAGAAAGGCAAATTCCCTTTTCAGGCTGTGTCCGTAGCTTTCAGACTGTTCCCGTACCTTATCCACAGAGATCATGATATCACCCAGCATCAATTCCCCCGTATCGGGATCAAAGCAGTCCGCTTCCGCCTCCCCGGGGATCTCGAATACACCCTCCCTCTCAAAGTCCAGGTTGGGGAATGAGAGTACGTCCGTTTCCCTGTCAATCCCGCGGCATTCCCTGTTTAATTCCCTGATTCCTTCATTATCCGTGAGAACCATGTTTACCTGTGCCTCATAGGGACAGCCCTCCGATACAAGAACCGCTTCGCACACAAGCCTCCCAACAGCCTCCACATCAAAGGGAAGCTTTTCCCGGGTCTCATTTTCAACGTAAAAAGTCATAATAAAGCTTCTCCTCCCTGAAAATCTGGCGCATACAGCTGTACTCCTGCATGGTGATATCACACTGCCAGAAATAGCCTTCTTTCAGCAGCCTGTCAAATATCCCGTCAATAAGTACACCATAATCCACGGGCTTGTCCCCGTTTTCCCTCAGCGCCTTCGTGATGGAGGACACCACCATATCCGAACATGCAAGGACAGCCGTCTCTTTATTCTTAGGCGGCTTTTTCGCTGTATATTCCGTCAGTATCTCACGCAGCTTCGGGGGAAAATGCTTTTTCACCATAAGCTCAGGAAGCTCCTTCCCTATCCGGTGATAATACGCCGCACACTTAAGCATGTTGGCGTCCGTCCCCAGGCTCTTGCATATGACATCACAGAAATGGGCCGTATGAATGCATATCATATAATCGTCCCTGGCTTCCTCCCTGAATTTCACCAGTACAGGATTTTCCGTATCATTGATCTCCAGATAATTTACGCGGTACCGATATATGACCAGGGAAAAAAACAATTTAAGCCCGCCTACCAGCATAATACAGTTGACAATGATATTTGCCGCAGGAATCAGGAACATTTCCGCATCCGGCCTGGCATTCGCGAGCAGTACCACATTGGCAGTCTCACAGACAAGCAGGCAGAGCGCAGATAAAATAAGGGGCATTCCAATCCCGGAATCGCATTCCAGGTGTTGGAACAGCACGACAGCAAAGCATCCGCTGATAAAATACAGTATAAAAAAATTCACTGCCGCCGTTCCCAGCAGCACGGGGATCATCAGCAGTACAGAGGATGCCAGAATCCCCGTGCTCATGTTACTGAACAGCGCCAGCATCACAAAGATCGTCAGAAAAGGCCATCCAGCCTCGGGAAGGAACACACAGGCAAAAGCGATTGCCAGCCCGATGCATACGCACAGCCAGAACCGGAAGGGATATTTCTGGTTATTATAATCCAGCTCTCCCCTGATATATTCCTGTCGCATATGAAAGCCTATCACGGCAAGCCCTGCCACGGTCATGACCAGATTGGAAAGAAGCCTGTCCGGCTCTGTCTGCTGATACCACCCCACCAGCAGGACGCCTCCGCCGCCCAGCGCCATGATTCCCAATTCCGTCAGTATTAACAAAACTAATTTTTTCCGTTTACCTTTTTCCATACTTTTCTCTGCTTCTGCTTCTGTTTTTCTCTTTTATCTCGTAATCATCATAAGCCTTTACAATCTTCTGTACCAGGGGATGGCGCACCACATCCCTGCTGGTCAGCCGACAGAAGGCGATATCGTCAATCTTTGCCAGTACCCTGGCAGCCACATCCAGGCCGGACTTCGCCCCTACGGGGAGATCCTTCTGGGAAGCATCCCCGGTAACTATGACCTTGGAACCGAACCCGATCCTGGTCAGAAACATTTTCATCTGCGCCGGCGTAGTATTCTGCGCCTCATCGAGAATGATAAAGGCATTGTCAAGCGTCCGTCCCCTCATGTAGGCCAGGGGAGCCACCTCGATCAGCCCCTTCTCCATATTTTTCGCAAAGTTTTCCGCCCCCATCAGTTGGTACAGCGCATCGTACAGGGGCCTGAGATAAGGATCCACCTTACTCTGCAGGTCGCCGGGCAGAAAGCCCAGCTTCTCGCCCGCTTCTATGGCAGGCCTGGTCAAGATGATCCGGCTGACCTCCTCGTTTTTAAAGGCAGTGACTGCCATAGCCATGGCAAGATAGGTCTTACCCGTTCCCGCCGGGCCCAGGCCAAACACAATCATGTTATTCCGGATGGCATCCACATACTGCTTCTGTCCCATGGTCTTGGGCTTGACAGGCTTGCCGTTTACTGTGTGACAGATACAGTCGCTGTCTATCTCTGTAATTACATTTTCCTGTTCTTCCATACCCATTGTAATCGCGTAGTCCACACTCTGCTCCTCTATTTCGTTTCCTCTGTCTGAGAGGATGGATAGCTGCCCCAAAACCGCTGCGGCTTTCCTTGCCATTGCCTCCGGCCCTGTGACCATAACGCTGCCGTTCCGGTTTACAATATCCACGCCAAAATCCCGCTCGAGCTTTTTGACATGGGCATCCTGCATACCGAATACCTTCCGCATCTGTTCAGAGGACATTTCCATCCCTATCGTAAATAAATCTTCCATGTTCCCCTATCCCGGGCCACTGCCCGTCCGTTCCTGCTTTCCGGATCTCAATTCATTCCGGCTGTTCCTGCTCCCCGGGCCTCCGTTCATTCCGGCTGTTCACCTGTTTGCGGCTGCTCTGTCTCTTCCGCCTCCGGCACAGCCGGCCCTGCCCGGTCAATCTCCACGCGGGTCCCTGCAGGCTCACGCACCAGGAATTCCCCATTAACCACCCAGGAATCACCATTCGTTTCTATTTTAACATCTTTTTCAATAATTTGTACCCCTTTTTCCTCTAAACTTTCAATATATTCGGAAATTTTTTCGTTTAACAATTCTTTCGCCTCGTCCAGCGTATATTCGTATTCGACATTCTGATACTCCCTGTGAGTATAGCTGCCCAGATAAAATGGGATGGAAAGCTTCTGGAACAGAAGGGTACGGCTCTCCCTGATCACACTGTCATAGACCAGAAAAGGCCTTTCCTCCGGCATACGCCACTCCTTCTCGCCCAGCCTGAGATAGTATCTCTTTTCTTCCCTGCCGGTATACTCCTTTTTTATGTAATCAAAGGGAAGCGAATCCGTGTAACTCAGCGTATGCTCCAGTATCACGTCCGCATCCGCATCCACATAGATGTATTCCCGGACAGTGCTGTCGTCATTATAGACCGGCACCCTGCCCTCCACCAGGATTGTCCCGGCCTCCACCATTTCTCCCGCCTCCACCACCGGGACACCCCTGCGTACCATGACGGACACCACCGTCCCCTCATACTGCGACACCAGATCGGCTCCCGCCGGCCTCTCATTTGTATCGGTGATGATGGGAGCGTCATTCTCCTTGATGGAAATCCGCAGCCTCGTCCCGTCCAGCCTTGCGGATGCCCAGGTCACCTGAGGGAACTGCCGCCGAATCTCCTTTTCCAGCGCTTCAATGTCCAGCTGCTCCTTCCGCATTCCCTCCGACACCTGGTTTTCCTGCAGGAAATCGTTAAATACATCCTGGGTGATCTGAAAATTTCCTTCCAATTCAATATCCCAGATATGGGTGGAGGACCAGAGCCAGAAACCCACCGTGAGGATCAGCCCCGCCAGGAACACTTTCCGCTTCAGAAGCCTGGGCAGAAAAAAAGGCAGTCCATATCGCTGTAATATGGCTACCCTTGTCCCCGTCTTTCTGACGATCGGACGAAGCTTAAAGAATCCTTTCAGGGTGATGTTCATGTAATAGACTTCCCCGTCCCGCACAATATCCCATAAAAGGATACCCTTATTGCTGCATAGATTCATAAAACGCTCCGGCGAAAATCCCCATACTCGTATTCTAAGATATCCCCGGATATACTTCAACAGCTCTATCATGGCATTCCCCCATTTCCCAATATACCTTCCTGTCCTTTAAAGATAGCGCACGCAGCAGATGCAGCCGCTGATCTTCATGTCCTCATTGGTATAATAGTCGATGGAAAGCCCCGTCCCCTCGAAGCAGACCTGGCAGGTCTTTCCCTGCAACAGTATCATCTGCTCCGTATACTCCAGGATGCCGCGGTAATTTTCAATCCATGCTTCCCTGTTCCCTGTCATGGTGACACGGATGGCGCCCATGCAGATATCCTTGGGCAGCTTCAGGGAATCCAGGATCATTTCTTTCTTCGGTTGAATGCTTTTTGTTTTGCTATTGTTTTTCATGTTCCCATTATATTATGGAAACCCGAAAACTATACTTAGAGCGTGTTTGAAAAATCATTGCCTCCCAATGATCTCCCTGATAAAGGGCGCCCGGGCAGGCTCCGCTGATGTGATGGCACAGGCGTTGAGATACCGCTTCTCCACCTCCGCAAGCTTACTCTCATGATCAGCATGGATCACCGCAAGGGTGTCTCCTCTCTTCACATAGGCCCCCACTTTTTTACACAGTACGATGCCCACGGACAGATCAATTGTGCTGTCCTTTGTCTCCCTGCCGCCTCCCAGGAGCAGGGAACAGATGCCCACCTCGTCGCAGGCGATATGGCTGATATAGCCCTCTGCAGGCGACTTCACCTCATGAATGACGGGAGCCTTCGGCAGCAGCCCCGGATCGTAGACAGCCCCCGGATCCCCTCCCTGCGCTTCCACGAATTCAGCAAGCTTCCGCAGGGCGCTGCCGTCGCGGATCACCGCCTGCAGCTTCCCTGTAGCTTCCTCTGTGTCCGCCGCCTTTCCTCCGGCGATCAGCATCTGGCTTCCCAGGGCCATACACAATTCCACAAGATCCTCCGGGCCGTTCCCCTTTAAGGTCTCGATGGCCTCCTTTACCTCCAGCGCATTCCCCACCGCGTACCCGAGAGGCTGATCCATATCCGAGATCACGGCAACAGTGGTGCGTCCCGCGTCATTCCCCAGCCTTACCATCTCCTCCGCCAGGGCCCTCGCATCCGCCTCCTCCTTCATAAAGGCGCCGCTCCCCGTCTTCACGTCCAGCACTATGGCATCCGCCCCTGCCGCCAGCTTCTTACTCATGATGGAGCTGGCGATCAGGGACAGATTATCCACCGTGGCTGTCACATCCCGGAGGGCGTAAAGCTTCTTATCCGCAGGCGCCAGATCCGCCGTCTGCCCCATTATGGCAATGCCAATGCGGTTCACATTGCGAATAAACTGTTCTGTAGTCAGATCCGTGGAAAAGCCGGGAAAGCTTTCCAGCTTATCGATCGTACCCCCGGTATGCCCCAGCCCCCGGCCGCTCATCTTCGCTACGGGAATGCCGCAGGCCGCCGCCATGGGGGTCAATACCAGAGAAGTCTTATCCCCCACCCCGCCGGTGCTGTGCTTATCCACCTTGATACCGTCAATCCCGGAAAGATCCAGCATATCCCCGCTGTGAGCCATGGCCATGGTCAGGGCCAGCGTCTCCCTTTCCGTCATCTTCCGGAAATAAACCGCCATCATCAGCGCGGATACCTGGTAATCGGGGATTTCGCCCTTCGTGTAGCCATCGACAAAGAAACCGATTTCCTCCCCGGTAAGCTCCCCGCCGTTTCTCTTTTTCATAATAATGTCATACATCCTCATGTCTGGCGCCCCTCCAATACCCTTTTTCTTTTTCAGAACACATCCCACCGGCAGTTCTCACATATATGCTCCATAAGCTTTCCCTCGTCCTGTTCCTTTTCAATGCAGTAACATTCATACCAGAAATCGATGCTCTCCTCACGAAGCTCCGGATACTCTTTCATCAGCTGGAAGAAATACGTGCCCTCCAATCTCCGGGTGGCTTCCTCACCGTCCACATTTTCCCCGGGCGCTATCCGTTCATCCGCAAGGCGTTCCAGCCGGTGGACAACGTCAAGGCCCCAGAATCTCCAGCGCACAAACCTCTGTGTCCGCCAGCCATCCTGCCCTTTTTCCGCCGTCATCTTCGCCGCCCGTTCCGCCGCTTTCCTTCTCAGCTCGTCCCGTCTCTCATAAAGGGCATAATTGCCGATGTAATCCTCCGAATGATCCCCCCAGACGCTCAGGGCCCCGAAATATCCCAGATAAATGACTTTCCCGTCCCTCACCAGGCATTGAAGGCCCTCATCCTCCCACCAGTCACAGCTCCCGGACAGATTGAGAACCTCTGTTTCAGCAGGATCCGCCGCATCCGCCGGGGGCTTGTCTATATATAACGTCCCAAAGCGGAAATAACGGAGCATCCCCTTCAGGTCATCATGTGGAAAGGGCTCCCCCTCGCCGTAATACAATTCTCCCACAGAAGTATTCTCCAGCGTATCCCTGAGAAAATATTCCGCGTATCTGCAGATCTGCAGGATCAGGGATTCGTCCACTTTCTCCAGATATCCCAGGCATTTTTCCGCATATTCAGGGGATACCCCCTGCCTGCAGATCACATTGATCTCACTGCCAAAATACGGAAAAAGAGCTGTCCCCTCGATTTGGCCAAATTCATTCTTATAAGGATTCCTTAACCGCATACTTCCTCCAGATACCTTTGGCCTGCCGTCCCTGCGGCAGGCGGCAGCGCCGCACGGCAAATCTGCCACGCTATTTTTGCCAGGGAATATCCAGCACCTCTTCCTTCCTGTCCCGGAGCATCAGCTCCTTCACCGCCTGGGCAGCGCTCTTTCCCTCAAACAGCACCCTGTTCACCTGCTCGATGATGGGCATCTGTATCTGATATTTTTCCGCCAGCTCCATGGCGGCCCGGGCGGAATACACGCCCTCCACCACCATCTGCACCTCCGCCATGGCATCCTCGTAGGATCTGCCCTGGCCGATGAGGATACCCGCCCGGCGGTTCCGGGAATGCATGCTGGCGCAGGTCACGATCAGGTCGCCGATCCCGGTCAGCCCGCAGAAAGTCTCAAACTTGCCGCCCATGGCGATCCCCAGCCTGGCGATCTCCGTAATGCCCCTGGTGATCAGCGCCGCCTTGGTGTTATCCCCGTAGCCCAGGCCGTCCGCAATCCCTGCTGCCAGCGCCACCACATTCTTCAGGGAGCCGCCCAGCTCCATTCCCAGCACATCGGGGCTGATATAGACGCGGAACACCTCGTTCATAAACAGGTTCTGGATATACTCCGCCGTAGCCCTGGACTTTGCACCCACCACGATCGTCGTGGGGATGCCCCGCCCTACCTCCTCCGCATGGGAGGGGCCGGACATGACGGCCACATCCGCCTGGGGGATTTCCTGCTCAATGATCTCCGACAGAGTCATCAGGGTATGTTCCTCGATTCCCTTTGCCACATTCAATATCTTCTGCTGCTCTGACACAAGGCTGCTGATACGCTTTGCCGTCTCCCTGGTATAGGCGCTCGCTACCGCCATCACAAGCAGATCCCTGCCCTCCACAGCTTCCCTCTCATCCGCAGTGAACGTCATATCTTCGGGCAGGAAGACACCGGGCAGCATCTTATGCTCGTGCTTCTCCTTAAGCATCTCCACTTCCGCCTCCAGGGCCGACCAGACCGTGATCTCATGCCCGTTCTTATGCAATAATACTGCGATGGCAATTCCCCAGCTTCCGCCACCAAGAATGGATATTTTCGCCATATTCCCTCTTTTCCGCGCCTGCGCGCTGTTTGATCTCTTTTCTATTTTGTCGGAGAATCCTTATGTCCGTCTTCCACATCCACCTTATTCTTCTTTGTCAGGTAAGTCTTCCTCTCGTTCCCGTGGAGCAGCCGCACGATATTTTCCCGGTGCTTCCAGTATGCCATCACCGCCAGCACAAGGGTCAGGGCATACAGCTCATACAGCTGGGCCTGGGACATTCCTGTGAACAGCCCCGACTGTCCGCAGATCACCATCTCGATGATCAGCCCGGCATACACCAGAAGGGATCCCAGGGACACATAGTGGGTGGTAAAAAAGATGCCGAAAAAGATCACCACACCCATGACGATAAAATAAGGATGGAAAGCCAGGATCAGCCCCGCCGTGGCGGCAATCCCCTTTCCTCCCTTAAATCCAAGATAAAAGGGATAATTATGTCCCAGAATGGCACCCGCCGCAGCATAAAGCTTCAACAGATAAATGATCTCCGGATGGGAGGCTCCAA
Organism: uncultured Acetatifactor sp.; assembly: GCA_949840935.1. Taxonomy (GTDB): domain Bacteria; phylum Bacillota; class Clostridia; order Lachnospirales; family Lachnospiraceae; genus Acetatifactor. The sequence goes on from CATKXX010000007.1 coordinate 40,215, forward strand.
ACAGGAATTTCACCACCCAGATTGCCGCCATACATTTCAGGCAGTCGCCTGCCAGCACGATCAGTCCCGCCTTCGTGCCAAGGACGCGCAGCGTATTCGTTGTTCCCGCATTGCCGCTCCCGTGCTGGCGGATGTCGATCCCATGCATCTTCCCATAAAAATACGCTGTCTGAAACAATCCAAAGGCATAGCCGATCAACAGACAAATGATTCTTTCCATCACTGCTCCTTCTCCTTTCGTTCCCTGATGATAAACCGGAGAGGCGTTCCCCTGAAACCGAAGGTTTCCCTGATCTGGTTTTCAATATATCTCGTATAGGAAAAGTGCATCAGCTCCCTGTCATTCACGAAAATAACAAAAGTAGGCGGCTTTACGGACACCTGTGTAATGTAATACAGGCGCAGGCGCTTTCCCTTGTCGGAGGGAGGCTGCTGCATCATCACCGCCTCCGCCATGATCTCATTCAGCACCCCCGTTGCCACGCGCATGGCATGGTTCTCGCTCACCATGTCAATGGTCTCGAAGAGCTTCTTAAGACGCTGTCCCGTCAGCGCCGACACAAAGAGGATCTCCGCATAAGGCATATAGGAAAGGACAGTCCTCACCTTCTCGGTAAAGCGGTAGATCGTCTTGTCGTCTTTTTCCACCGCATCCCATTTATTTACGGCAATGATGACGGCCTTTCCCCTGTCATGGGCAATCCCTGCAATCTTGGCATCCTGCTCCGTGACGCCCTCCAACGCGTCGATTACCAGCACCACCACCTCCGCACGCTCCACAGCGCTGACGGTACGGATGATCATATACCGCTCCAATTCCTCTTTTACCTTATTCTTGCGGCGCAGGCCCGCGGTGTCAATGAACACATATTCCTTTCCGTTCCAGGTAATCTCCGTGTCCACCGCATCCCTGGTAGTTCCCGCAATGTCCGAGACGATCAGGCGGTTTTCCCCCAGAAGCTTGTTGATCAGGGAAGATTTGCCTACATTGGGCTTTCCCACGATGGCTACCCTGGGGCGGTCATCCTCCTCATCGCCGGCCTCTGCATCCCCGAAATAGGTGATCACCTCATCCAGCATATCCCCCAGCCCCATTCGGTTCACTGCGGAGATGGGATGCGGCTCTCCTATCCCCAGGTTATAGAATTCATAGACATCCGCCATATATTTGTCAAAGCTGTCCACCTTGTTGACTGCCAGCACCACAGGCTTACGGGAACGGCGCAGCATGTCCGCCACCTTGGAATCCGCGTCCACCAGCCCCTGCTTCACGTCCACCAGGAAAATGATGACATCTGCCGTCTCCATGGCAATCTCCGCCTGCTCCCTCATCTGGGACAGGATAACATCCTTGCTGTCCGGCTCAATGCCCCCTGTGTCGATCAGGGTGAAATCCCTGTCCAGCCAGGACACATCCGCGTAAATGCGATCCCTGGTGATGCCGGGTGTATCCTTTACAATGGAGATCCTCTCTCCCGCCAGCGCATTGAACAGAGTGGACTTCCCCACATTGGGCCTTCCCACCACTGCTACAATGGGCTTATTTTTCTTTTCAGCCATTCCTTCCTCCTGTCTGTTCCTTTTCCTGCTGATTGTGCGGACGACGTCCTAATATCGCGTCCACAAAGTCATATCCGCTTGATTTTACAATATTAACCGGTACTTGTAAAGCATTTTCCACGTCCCCCACATGAAGGTCGTCCAGGAATACATCCTCCCCGCTGCGCAGGATATTCTCCGGCAGAAGCAGCCTGCTGCCCAGCTGTTTCCCTTTTAACTGGGCTACGAGATCCCGGCCGGTGATCAATCCCGATACCGTGATCCTCTCCCCGAAAAAATGATTGACGACCGGATACACATGCACCCTGATATTGGGGTAAGCCAATCTCATCTCCTCCGCCATCCTCTTTATATATGGATACGCAAGCAGCCCTGTAGCCAGGGACATTTCCCCCCGGGGGCCAGGGTTGGGAAAGCCTTCTTCCACCCTTCTGCGCTCCATGGCATCCGTAAATTCATTTATCAGGAGCCGGAGCATCCCCACACCGTTTTCCAGCTGCAGGTATCCGTCGTACCTTTCCTCCTCCGGCATCTCCATACCCGCCAGAATGTACCATTCATCGCTTGCATGGACAAAGTGTATCCCGTATTTATCATAGCACTCCCTCTGATATCTTTCAATCAGCGCGATGACTTCTTCCGCGTCCTCCCTCTCGAAGGGCTTAAGAGGGTATAACCCCTCCCGGTATTTTGAAAGCCCCACCGGCACCACGGACACGCTCTCCAGGTTCGGGATATATTTCATCAGCTCCGTGATGCTGTACTCCAGCTCCTTTCCGTCGTTCAGCCCCCTGCAGAGGACGATCTGGCCGTTCATGCGGATTCCCGCTTCCATCAGCCTGTCCACCTTTTTCAGCGCCTCACCCGCGAACCGATTGTTCAGCATCTTACAGCGGAGCTCGGGATTCATGGTATGAAATGATATATTGATAGGCGAAAGATGATACCGGCATATCCTGTCAATGTCATGCTCTGACATATTGGTGAGCGTCACATAATTCCCCTGCAGGAAGGACAGCCTGGAATCATCATCCTTAAAATACAGCGTATCCCTCATGCCCGGCGGCATCTGGTCTATAAAGCAGAATACACACTTGTTACGGCAGTGGCGGTACTCGTCCATAAGGCCGTTCTCAAACTCGATCCCGATGTCCTCGTCAGCCTCCTTGTCCACCTCCAGGAGCCACTGTTCCCCGTCCGGCTTCCTCACAAGCATCTCAATATAGGAGTCCTGTACCAGGAACTGATAATCAAAGATATCCTCTATCTCCGTATCGTTGATGGCGATCAGCCTGTCCCCCGGCTCCATTCTCATCTCTTCCGCAATACTGCCGGGGAAGACTGACTTAATAACATGCTCCTTCTGCATAACCACACTCCATTCCGAATACCTTTTATATTCTTACCTATATTTTAATTTAACCATAAATTTCTTGACGTGTCACTAGCATAATGTTATAAAATAAATGTAGTCAAACGCATTCCATTACATCTGGAGGTTACTATGCCTAATTTACGCGAATTGGAAAACGCCATGCCTGTGGCCCCGTTAAAGATCGTAGTCCTGCCCTCAGCGGCAAATATGGGGCGCCGGGTCAACAGATACATGGTGGAATTCCGCAAGAACGTCCACAATGATAAAGTAAAGAGCGACCCGGCTTTCCACGGGTACATCGAAGATGATTATCTGGTAAACATTTCCACCCCCCGCTTCGGGACAGGGGAGGCGAAGGCTGTCCTGGGGGAATCCATACGAGGCAAAGACCTGTTCCTGCTGGTGGATGTCTGCAATCACAGTATTACCTATGAGCTCAACGGCTATATCAACCATATGTCCCCTGACGACCATTACCAGGATTTAAAGCGCGTCATTTCCGCATGTAACGGCAAGGCCCACCGCATCAATGTGATCATGCCCTTTTTATACGAGGGGAGGCAGCACAAGAGGAACGGCAGGGAATCCCTGGACTGCGCTTATGCGCTGGAGGAACTGCGGGATATGGGAATCAGCAATTTTATAACCTTTGACGCCCATGACCCCAGGGTACAGAATGCCGTCCCCCTGAACGGCTTTGATAATTTTACCCCTCCCTACCAATTCATCAAGTCGCTCCTCAACAGCGAGGACGACCTGATTGTGGACAAGGAGCATCTCCTTGTGATCAGCCCCGATGAGGGCGCGCTGGACCGGGCAATCTACTTTGCCACAGTCCTGGGTGTTGACACCGGGATGTTCTATAAACGCCGCGACTATTCCACCATGGTAAACGGGAAGAACCCCATTGTGGCGCATGAATTTCTGGGGGACAATATCGACGGCAAGGATATCATCATCATTGACGATATGATCTCCTCCGGGGGAAGTATGCTGGACACAGCCAGGCAGCTGAAGGAAATGAACGCGCGCAGGGTGTTCATCTGCTGTACCTTCGGGCTCTTTACCGACGGGCTGGGAGCCTTTGACGCGGCGTACGAGCAGGGGTATTTTGATAAGGTCGTCACCACCGACCTGACTTATCTCCCCCCGGAATTATACAGCAGGCCGTACTTCATCGAGGCTGATATGAGCAAATTCATTGCCTCCCTGATCGACTTCATGAATCACGACGTATCGCTCAACAATGCGCTGGCTACCACGGAAAAGATTCAGGATATCGTAGAGGCATACAATAACAGGATAATGCTGCCGCTCTGACAGGGGCAGAATAATGAAAAGGCCCCGCGCTCACACGCGGGGCCTGCATTTCGGGATCAGCCTGTCTCCGTACTCTCCGGGTCTGCCGGACCGTCTTCTTCCTCCACATACTCCGGGAATTCCAGCACTACCTTAAACAGATCCCCGTCCAGGAATATCTGGAAGCTCCCTCCCTGTACCTGCACCAGGCTCTGGGCGATGGAAAGCCCCAGCCCGCTGCCCTCCGTGGATCTGGCAGAATCTCCCCGAATAAAGCGTTCCGTCAATTCCTCCGGGCGGATGTTCATCTGCTGCTTGGAAATATTCTTGACCGAAACCTCTATCCGTCCGTCCTCCACCCTGAGATCCACATATACCCTGGTTCCCTCCAGAGCATATTTACAGATATTGTTAAACAGATTCTCCACTACCCGCCACATCCTGCGGCTGTCCGCATAGATATAAGCGGGGGCGCTGTCATTCTCAAATATCACCTGCAGCTTCTGTTCCTCCAGCTTCTCGGAAAATTCGCCGAGGCTCTGGTTGATCAGCTCTGTCAGATTCAGCTTCTCCCTGTTCAGCACAATATTGCCGGAGGATATCTTGGACGCCTCCACCAGGTCATCCGTCAGCTGTTTCAGCCGCTGGGCCTTGTTGTCCAGGATACCGATATAACTCTTTGCAGGCTCCTGCTCTATCTTCAGCCGTTTCAGCAGGTCTACATAATTGATGATGGAAGTCAGCGGCGTCTTGATATCATGAGAGACATTGGTGATCAGATCCGTCTTCATCTGCTCGTCCTTCATGCTTGTCTTCACCGCTTTCCGGATGCCCTCGCCAATATTGTTCACGGCATCCGCCATCTCCCTGCTGGCGCCATGCAGGTTATCCGTGGTCAGCTTAAAGTCCACCTCGCCGTCGCGGATCCGTCTGATCCCCTCCTCGATCTCCACCTGCTCCGCGCTGCGCTTGAACATCACCACTCCCACAATGCCGTCAAACAGGATGATGCCTGCCAGAATCAGCCCTGCCGCCACCCGGTCAGTGCGGAAACTGTAAACGGAAATCACTCCGATCAGGTTGGCAAACAGAAAGAGGTTATAAGGGATCAGGGTGCTGATCACAGAATTTCTGTGACGGAAAACGAATATTGTCGTATTGCGGATTCCCACGCACAGGCGATGCAGCAGGCTGTCCGTCCACAGGTTCCCGTATCTTAACCTCCTGACCAGGCTGTGCCAGATCAGGCTGAAGGCCGCGCTGACATAGAACCCGTACACCGCAAACACTCCGTAGCGGTACAGCCTGGTCAGCTGTATCCCCCACATTTCCGAGGGAATCACTCCCTCCGTCCCGCTCATCCCCTTGAGTGTCCGGTATCCCAGCCAGCCGCAGAAGGCCAGCCCTGACGCCAGCAGGAGGCTCACTTCCGTCCACAGCCGGTCAAACCGGTTCAATGTCTGAATCCTCTCGCCCTCCCCGTTTACAGAGACGCCGTCCGTAACCGTCAGATAAAGGCCAAGGCACAGCCAGACCGCTGCCAGCACAATGATGCCTGCGATGACCCTGCCCACATTGGGCACCACTCTGTTATAGACCGCTCCCGCATTGTAGAAGGCGTCCCCGCTCACACCATAGCCGGTATCGATGCCCAGCCAGATATGGGTGGTATCAGGATAAGCGTAATCATAGACACTGATATACTCATCGATCTCCTCCTCGCTGAGGATCGTATTTCCCATAAATACGAGGTCGTCAGGATAATAAATCAGATACCGCCTGTACTCGGAGAAGAATTCCGTTACCGTATTGTCCTCCATTTCCGCAAGCTCTGACACATTGGTGTAAGTACACATGCCCTCGTCCGTCATCATGCGAATCATGTATTTTATATTGCTGTTCCCTTCCTTATAGGCGGCATTGCATACCTGATAGCGCTGATAATTCAGTGTAAGCTGCTGTACGGACGCCACCACATTGTCCTGGAGCTTCAGATAGTCCACCCAGTTATCCGCACAGGACAGAAGCAGCTTTTCCCCGTCCGTGGTTTCATATCGGCAGTTTAAGAGGCTTAAGGAGATGGACTGTTTCCCATCGTCCTCCCTGGACGTCCGGATCCCGTCGATATCCTGGGCCACGATATAAGCGAATACCATATCCTCCAGCTCGGCCTCCGAATACCGGTCGAACTCCATCTGGAGCTGTTCCTGCTCCGCACTGCTTTCGGGGCCAATGTCCGTCCTCTCCCCGTCCGTCCCGCCTGCTCCGTTCTCCGCAGCAGTTCCTTCCTCCCCCGCCGCGTCCTCCTCGTTCTCTTTCACCACCTTGTGAAAGCCCTCAAAGCGGAGCTGCCCGAACTGGTCGAGCCCGAAATTTTCCACAAAGATCACATTGCCGAAATAATTGACGAATTCCGTCATCCCCATGATACGGTCGCTGTATTCCACACCGTATTTTCCCCATTTGATCAGATCGTCCAGCTCATAGACGGCTGTAAGCGGGCATCCGTTGTCCTCGCCCACCTGTGCCGCGTATGCGGTCACGTCCACCTTCTTGGAGGGATCAAAGAAGCCCTCCGTCTCCAGCTGTCCCTTGATCATCACCAGCTGGGTAATGTCCGACACCGCGCTGCGGAACAGATCGTGGAAGACCTCCGACTCCTCGAACTCCTGATCTGACTCAAAAGGGAAAATCTTATATATCCGGGTTCCGTTGATGGATTCTACTTCCACATAGGAATTCAGCAGGATGCCTGCCACCGCTGTCAGGATGACAGCCGCCAGGAAATGCTGCAGCAGGCTGATGCAGCATCTCTTTAATGTGGTCTTCTTCATATTCCTCCGATTTCTACTGCTTGTCTATCTTATATCCCACTCCCCAGACCACCTTTAAGTATCGGGGCTCCTTGGGGTTGATCTCTATCTTCTCCCTGATATGCCTGATATGGACGGCCACCGTATTGTCCGCGCCTATGGCATTTTCGTTCCAGATGCTCTCATAAATCTGGTCGATGGAAAACACCCTTCCCTGGTTCTTGACCAGCAGTAACAGGATATTGTACTCGATGGGCGTCATCTTTACCGGCTCGTCATCCACCGTCACCTGCTTCGTCTCGTCATTGATCACAAGCCCCCCCACCTGATAGACAGCCTTATTATCCATGTTAAGACTGCCCAGGGAGGTATAGCGGCGCAGGTTGGATTTCACCCTGGCTGCCAGCTCCAGAGGATTAAAGGGCTTTGTGATATAATCATCCGCACCGATGTTCAGCCCCAGTATCTTGTCCGTATCCTCGGATTTCGCCGACAGGATGATAATGGGGATGCTGCTGTATTCCCTTATCTTCAGGGTGGCGCGTATGCCGTCCAGCTTCGGCATCATGATGTCCATGATCAGAAGCTGGATATCCTCCTTCTTCATCAGCTCTATGGCCTGCTCTCCGTCGTATGCCTTAAAAATCCGATATCCGTCCTGGCTCAGATATATTTCAATGGCATCCACTATTTCCTTATCATCATCACAAACCAGAATATTTGCCATAACTGTTTTCCCATCTCCTGTCTGCATTTACTCTGACCGGCCCCAGCCACAGATACATTAAATCAAAACTTTTTTAATAGTTCAAGGGGATTTTTATGAATATTTCCTTAAACTGCTTTCAGCATAAGGAATACCCCCAGATTTCCCCTGCGCCCGCCGCTGCCCCTGTGGGAAAACAGATAGGCGCTGTTATGGCAGGTACAGACGTCCGTGACAGATATATTTCCCGCCGGAATCCCCGCTTCCTCCAGGATCCGCCGGTTGGCAAGCCACAGATCCAGCTGATATTTCCCCTCAGCCTTCCCCTGCGTCACAATCCCGCCGCATCGTTCCCTTCCGCCGAATCCCTGCCAGAACTGTTCCGCCACCTCAAGGCCAACCTCATAGCAGTCCCGGCAGATAGAAGGGCCTATGGCAGCGATCATTTCCGGGGGCCTGCTGCCAAACGCATCCGCCATAGCCTCCATCATACGTTCCCCCATACGGTTTACCGTGCCCCTCCAGCCGGAATGGGCAAGCCCGATGGCCCTATGTACCGGATCCAGAAAGAGCAGGGGCACACAGTCCGCGTAGAATGTCACCAGCGCGATCCCACTTTCGTCGGTCATCAGCCCGTCAATATCCTCATAATTCCGCGGCAGCACTACGCCCTTTCCCCGGTCTGCCGCCGTGACACGGCGGATATTTACCGTATGCGTCTGATGGGACGCCGCCATGTCCTCCGGCCCGCAGCCCAGCACCCTTCCGATCCGGCGGAAATTTTCCAATACATTTTCTTCCCTGTCACCCCGCGTAAAGCTGAGATTCATGGAGGCCAGCTCCCCCTCGCTGACACCTCCCAGGCGGGTGGTGATCAAATGCTCCACCAGGCCGCTCGCCTCAAAGGAAGGAAAGGTGAGATATTCCAGCTCCTGCCCGCTTTCCCCCAGAGTGACACAGTGCTGCCTTACCACCCTGCTTTTCCCCGTGCGTACGATCTGATACATACATTGTCTCCCTTCGTCCAAACCCGCATCAGGAATAGATATGCTGAAACGCATTTTGTATCCAGCAAAGCTCTGTCCCCTGTACTGCCACCACATCATAGCGCACAGGGCAGTCATCCCCCAGGCGGTGCAAATATCTGTAATAATCCGCAACCCTGCAGATCCTGTGCTGTTTCCGGAAATCCACCGCCTCCGGCGCGCTGCCGGATTCCGCCGTGCGGCGGTATTTTACCTCCGTAAACACCAGATAGCCTTCATGATACCCGATAATGTCGATCTCACCCTGCCTGCACCGGAAATTGCGCTCCCGAATGTTCATTCCCCGGGATGCGAGATATTCCGCCGCCAGCGTCTCCCTGTCCGCTCCTGTCTCTCTGTTATTCAATGAATTACCTCTGTACCTTGCTGATCTTGCTCTTTAATTTATCCATGGAATCCACAAATATAAGGATTTCCGCCACCACCTCATAGAGCTCCGGGGGAATCATATCACCGATATCCAGCCTGGAGAGGGTGTCTGCCAGCTTGTCATCCCTGTGGATGGGAACATCGCTCTCCTGCGCCTTTTCAATGATACGCTCCGCCAGCACACCGCGGCCGCTGGCTATGACCCTGGGCGCATCCTCCTCCGGGTTGTACTCCAGAGCTATGGCCTGCTTTAATTTCTGTTTTTCATCCTTCTGCGACATTCCAATCCCCCTTACGTCCTGACATCAAAGGCATACTGCGCCAGCGCCACGCCCTTTTCCCTGCCCAGGATCGGCTCCAGGCCGCCCCTGGAAGATACATTCTCCCCTTCCCCGCGTACCTCCATGGACAGGCTGCAGTCATAACCCCGCTTCTGCAGCCTGTCTGTGAGGATGTCCATATGAGCTTCCAGGAAATCCAGCATTTCGTCATCCACCACATAAAATTTCGTGCTGACCCTGTTGTTCTGCATGGCCACATATACATCCACCGGGCCCAGCTGTTCCATATCCAGATGAAGCAGCGCACTGACGGAACCGTCCCTTCCGGCAAGATTTTTCTTATTGGTGTAGACATAGAGGTCACCGTGGGCGTTCCCCTGCTGCAGACGGAGCGGAAGCTGCACATAAGTATACATCTGGTTCAGCTGCTGCAGAAAATCGATATTCTGTGACAGATTGGACGCCGCCTTATATGCCTCGGAGCCGCTCTGCCCCACAGTCTCCAGGGTCTGCGTCAGGCCCCTGAGCTGACGGTCCAGCCTCCTGTACATTTCCTCCACCTTATCCGGCTCAGCTACCTCCTGAGGCCGGAGCGTCCAGGAATTCTTCAGGGTATCCGCAAGCAGCGTCCTGACCCCCTTCTGCGACGCCAGAAGCTGCAGCGCCTCCCTTCCCTCCGCCCCGGCGCCGCGGGCCCTTTCCAACATCTGTCCCAGCGTATGGAACAATTCTCCCGCATCCGAGGCGCCTTTTGCAAATTGTTCGATCTGTCCTGCCAGCTGCGCACCTTCCTGGGGAGTCAGGCCAAGCCGGGAAAGTACCTGCCCAAGCTCCCGGGAAACCGCCGCCCGCACCTCCAAAGGAATCTCCCCGGGCTGCGCGCCGCCGTCCTTCTGTATCTGTGTACCCTTACCGGCCAGCTCCATCCCGTCGGCATCCGCCGCCAGCTTCACTGCCGCTTCCAGGGCCTGCTGCGCTTTTGCTGCCTCCGGCCCCCGGCCCGCCTGCACCGCCGCTTCCTCCTGTGTGCCACTGCTGCCGGGTATACCGCCCTCCGCAGCTCCCTCCACTGCCTCCCGGAGGATTTCTCCTGCCAGGGTATTTCCCCCCGGGATATCTTCTCCCGGGATATTTTCCGCAGGAGCACCCCCCGCGGAAGCATTCTCCTGAACCATATGCAGCAGCTCCTGGTACAGGCGCACCGCACCGGCCATATTTCTCTCCGTGACAAGCTCCTCCACCACATTTGGAAGGGCGTCCAGGACTGTCTCCATCCCCTGCAGCAGCTGATGGTTCAGATTGCGGTAAGATGCCATCTGGTTTATATTCTCCTCATTCACCGGCAGCCCCAGCTTATGGAGGCTTACAATATCGGATATCTCCGCATTGGGAAACGCATTGACCTCCCGGTACAGCTGCTGGACGGAATTCCTGTCAATGGGAAGCCCCGCTTCCATCATCTGCTCCGTCATGGCCACGGAGGTCTGATTCACCGAAATCCCTGCCATATCCAGCGCCTTCAGTACATTAATATCCGTGGACAGATTTGCGAACAATGGAGTCAGGGTAAGGGCGCTGCCATTGCTCTTCACCTCAAAGGTCATGCTGCTCCCCACTTCCATATTCATACTCTGATCCACCCTTGCATTCAACAGCAGGTCGTCTGCGGTCCGGATCTGAACCTCCCCGCCATTCCTGGATACAATCTCCCCCTGGATGGTCTGCCCGGGCACCATGGATCTGATCTGCCGGTTTACGGCCGCCATATTCGGAGAAACAGGTGCAGCCGGCTTTTGCAGTCTGCCGATATCCTCATTCTTTGTCCTTCCAGCAAAAATATCCGTCAGTTTCATGTCGATTCCTTTACATTCTCAAAATTTTTAAGAAAGCTTTTACGATGTATCGGCGTAGGGCCGTATTTTTTCAGCGCCGTAATATGCGCTGCGCTGCCATAGCCCTTGTTTCCCCTGAAATCATATTCCGGGTAGATCCTGTCATATTCCAGCATAAGCCTGTCCCTTGTAACCTTTGCAAGGATACTGGCGGCGCCGATGGTAATGCTCTTGGCATCTCCCTTGATAATGGGAACCTGCCGTATGACAATCCCCGGAATCCTCACGGCGTCGTTCAGCAGGATATCCGGCTGGGGCTTCAGCTTACCCACAGCCTCCCTCATGGCCTCATAGGTCGCCTGCAGGATATTGATCTGGTCGATCCGCTCCGGGGTAGCATATCCCACCGCACAGGAAACCGCCTGCTCCATTATGATCTCGTACAGCTCCTCTCTCTTTTTTTCGGAGAGTTTCTTGGAATCATTTATATATAAAATCCTGCAGTCCCTGGGAAGGATCACGGCACCCGCAACAACCGGCCCCGCCAGAGGCCCTCTCCCTGCCTCGTCAATCCCGCAGATCAGCCCGCACTCACCGTACTGTTCCTCGTAAACCCGCAGCCGCTCGATGCGCTGCTTCTCCTTCTCCAAAAGGCCCATGCGCTTTCTGGCAGCTTCCACCAGCTTCTGTACGCCGGCCCGTCCGTCGTTCTCATATGTCTGTACAAATTCAGGCAGCCCATCCATAGAAGCTGCCTGTAACTCTGCCTTTATCTCACCTGTATTCTTCATGCCAATCCTCCATAACAGAAGCCCCGCTCCTACTGATGCTTCAAGATGCCTATCTCAGAAAGCGGCCAAATGCGCATCCAGGCCCTCCCTATTATGTCATCCCGGTGAATATTACCCACAGCCTCCGTCCTGCTGTCGCTGCTGTTATTCCGATTGTCACCCATGACAAAGTACTCATCCTCGCCCAGTACCACCGGCTTGATGGCAAGGCCTATATTCTCCGGCCTGATGATCTCCCTGCCATAGCTTTCCTCCAGCGCCTCGCCATCGATATAGATGGTTCCGTCCAGATCGATCTGCACTGTTTCCCCCGGCAGGCCGATGATCCTCTTTATAAAATACGTTTCCTCCTCATGCTGGAAGGGAAATACAATGATATCAAATCTCTGGGGATCCCGAAAACGGTATGTAACCTTATCCACGATCAGATTATCCCCGTGGCTGAGGGTTGCTTCCATGGAAGCTCCCTGCACCTCCGTCCTCTGCCCCACATAATGGATCACAACATATGTGATGCACAGCACGATCAGCAGGTACAGCAGAGTACTGATCATCTCCCTCAGCACCCTGTTCAGGGGCCTTCCCTTTCCTCTGGCAGCTCCTTTGTCAATCCCTTTCTTCATACTTTCATTCATGCCCTTCACCATAATATTTCAACCTCTCTCCGACATCGGGTATTCTATTGTAATTCTTCCCAGCTTTCCGCTTCTGAAGTCCTCCAACAGGATTGAGGCGGCCTTTTTCAGATCAGGGGTCTCTCCCTTCCGGATACATCCCCTTGCCCTCGCAATGTCTTCCAGCATTTCTGCCGGTGAGCTTTTCCTTTCCACACCATAACGCCCCGGCACCGCCTCCGGATACAGCCCCGCCAGGCAGCCCAGCAGATCGCACGCAAGCTCCTCCAGGATAATGACCTCATCATTCATGGAACCGATAAAGGCAAGATGCATCCCCGCCTGCTGATCCTCAAATTTAGGCCACAGGATACCCGGCGTATCCAGCAGCTCCAGATTTTTGTCCAGACGTATCCATTGTTTTCCCTTCGTGACCCCGGGCTTATTTCCCGTTTTGGTGCAGGCCCTTCCGGCGTAGGAATTGATGAAAGTGGATTTGCCCACATTGGGGATTCCCACTACCATGGCCCTGACGGGCCTGTTTACAATGCCCCTTTTCCTGTCCCTCTCCAGCTTTTCCCGGCAGGCCTCCTGTACCAGGCCCTGAATGCCCTTCAGTCCCGCGCCCGATCTGGAATTGACCTCCAGCACATAAGCGCCCTGCTCCCTGAAATATGTGACCCACTGCCTGTTATAGACAGGATCGGCCAGATCCGATTTGTTTAAGAGCACTATTCTCGACCTGTTCCCGGCCAGACTGTCAATATCAGGATTACGGCTGCTCTGTGGAATCCTCGCGTCCACCAGCTCTATGAGCAGATCTATGAGCTTAATATTTTCCTGCATCATACGCATTGCCTTTGTCATATGGCCAGGATACCATTGATAATTCATATTGTCTCCATTTCATTCAGGGGAAATATTTCCCCTCTCACTTCACAAATCCCATTCCCTGTTCCGCGCAGCTCCCTCTGAACCATACCTTGCCCACTATATCCGTCTCCTTCACCGGGCCGATGTTGGCAGAACGGCTGTCCTCGCTGTTCCCCGGATTGTCCCCGATACAGAAGTACTCGCCGTTCTCCAGCGTGTACTCGTTTTCCGCTATACCGGCCTCCAGCAGCTTTTCTGTGACCCAGGGACTCTCCAGCCCGTTGACATACAGTACCCCTCCTTTTACCACCAGTCGGTCGCCGGGCACCGCAACCACCCTTTTCACATAATAGTGGGCGTTTTCATTGCCGTTCGGAAGAAACACCACCACGTCTCCCGCCTGGGGAGAGGACAGAATATAGAGGAACCGGTTCACATATACTTTCTGCCCGTTATACAGGGTCGGCTCCATGGATACCCCCACCACGTTCGTAGCCATACCCAAAAAATAGACCAGCACCGCAGCAATAAATACGGCAGCAACAATCCCGAATATCCAGCTGAATATTTCCCTGATCATGGCGGAGCTTATGGTTTTCTTTTTCTTATAAAAACTGAGGCCCTTGTTTTTCGCCATCTTCTGCTCCTGAATTTACTGATTGCACATTTAAAGACAGTATAACACATATCCGGCAAATAGAAAAGGACAACTACACAAGTAATTGTCCCTGTCTCTGCAGATTATCTCACAAGCTCTTTTACCTTGGCCTTCTTGCCCACACGGCCTCTCAGATAATTCAGCTTTGCACGTCTGACCTTACCCCTTCTGACTACCTCAATCTTCTCCACATTGGGGGAGTGCAGAGGCCATGTCTTCTCAACGCCGATGCCGTTAGAGGTTTTCCTCACAGTGAAAGTCTCCCTGTTGCTTCCTCCCTGTCTCTTCAGGACAACACCCTCAAAAACCTGGATTCTCTCGCGGTTTCCCTCTTTAATCTTACCGTATACCTTAACGGTATCCCCGACGTTAAAATCATCTACGGTCTCTTTTAACTGTTCTGCTTCGATTTCCCTGATAATGTCACTCATATTGAGCCTCCTTCATATAATAGATGTTCTTAATGCCTTCCGCAGCAGAGGACCATCCCATTTTTCGCAACAGTCAGATTTTAGCATATATTTTGTGTGAATGCAAGCCTTTTTCCGCTGCGCGCAGTTTATACGATTTCCACATCCACCCTTCTGTTTTCTTTAGAGGATGCCGCCTTAACAACAGAACGGATTGCTTTTGCAATTCTTCCCTGTTTGCCGATAACCTTACCCATGTCAGATGCAGCTACATGAAGTTCGATGACTGTATTCCTACCCTCATTTTTCTCAGTTACAACAACTTCATCCGGATTATCAACAAGTGCTTTTGCAACTACTTCCACTAGTTCCTTCATAAGCCACCTCCTGAACTGCTTATTTCCCGATGCCGGCTACCTTAAAGAGCTTGCTGACCTGCTCTGTGGGCTGTGCACCGTTTGCCAGCCACTTCTTTGCCAGCTCTTCGTTGATCTTAAAGGTGCTGGGATCCGTGCTGGGATCATAGGTGCCAATCTCCTCGATAAATCTGCCGTCTCTGGGAGAACGGGAATCAGCTACGACAATTCTATAAAAAGGAGCCTTCTTCTGTCCCATTCTTTTCAATCTGATCTTAACCATTTTCTTACCTCTTTCTGCCGCTCTGCGGCTTTCTGTTCTTTGTTTTATCTATGAAAAGGATGCTGCTTTTCCCACATCCGTTTCCATCATAAGTCCTTCACGCCGGCACCTGTCAGGCCCCGCAGGCTGCCTCCGCCCGCAGCCGCTTAAAAGGGGAACCTGCCGCCCATTCCGGGGAAGCCTCCCATCAGGCCCCTGCCGCGCTTTCCTCCTCCTCCAAACTGCTTCATCAGCTTCTGGCTCTGCTCGAATTGCTTGATAAATCGGTTGACCACTGCGATGTCCACTCCCGCGCCCCTGGCGATACGATGTTTTCTCTGAGGGTTCAGGAGCTTGGGGTTACGCCGCTCCTCCTTCGTCATGGAGAGAACGATGGCCTCCATATGCTTCAGCTGCTTCTCGTCCACCATGGATTCCAGATCGGCCCCCTTGATGCCCATGCCGGGCAGCATGCTCAGGATACTGGACAGGCCGCCCATGTTACGCATCTGCTTCATACTCTCGAGGTAGTCCTCAAAATCGAACTTGCCTTTCTTCATACGGCCCGCCATCTCGCGGCCCTTATCCTCATCTATATCAATGCTCTCCTGGGCCTTTTCGATCAGTGAGAGCACATCGCCCATGCCCAGGATACGGTTAGCCATACGGTCGGGATAAAACTGTTCCATATCGGAAAGCTTCTCTCCCATGCCCACATACAGGATAGGCTTCCCGGTCACGGCCTTGATGGAAAGCGCCGCACCGCCCCGGGTATCGCCGTCCAGCTTGGTGAGTACCACCCCGTCGATGCCGACCCTGTCGTCAAATTCCTTCGCCACATTGACCGCATCCTGGCCGGTCATGGCATCCACTACAAGCAGCGTCTGGTGCACCGTCAGTTCATCCTTGATCTCCTGAAGCTCCGCCATCATGTCCTGGTCAATATGAAGACGGCCTGCCGTATCCAGTATGACGACATTGTGGCCGTTCTTTTCCGCAAAAGCCACAGCCTCTCTTGCGATTTCCACAGGCCTGTGTTCCGTGCCCATGGAGAACACGTCCACCTCCTGCTTCTTCCCGTTGATCTGCAGCTGCTCCACGGCTGCAGGACGATAAATATCACAGGCCACAAGAAGGGACTTCTTTCCCTTCTGCTTCAGCCGTCCGGCTATCTTGGCCGTAGCAGTTGTCTTACCTGCACCCTGAAGCCCTGCCATCATAATGACAGTGACGGCCTTGCCGGGCTGGAAGGCGATTTCCGTCGTCTCACTGCCCATAAGGGAGATCATCTCCTCGTTTACGATCTTGATGACCATCTGCCCGGGATTTAAGCCGTTCATCACATCCTGGCCGATGGCTCTTTCCTCCACGGTCTTAATGAACTGCTTTACCACCCTGAAATTGACATCCGCCTCCAGGAGCGCCATCTTTACCTCTTTTAATGCGGTTTTGACGTCCTCCTCGGTAAGCCGGCCCTTGCTCCTGAGATTTTTAAATACATTCTGTAGTTTGTCTGTTAAACTCTCAAACGCCACCTGCGACTCCTTACGATTCCTGTTTTCTGATTGCTCTGATTCCATACACCCCTGCCGGAGAATCCGCTGTATAAGGCTTTACAGCTCCTCAAGGAGCGACCGGGACAGCTCCCTGATGCGGATCAGGTTTTCACCCACCCGGGGGCTCTCCGCCTCGCTGTCCATTGTCAGCTGTTCGATCTGCCTGACCGTTTCCCTGGCCCGGACAAACCGCTCCACAAGATGGAGCCTGTCTTCATAGCCCTGGAGGATCCTGTCACACCTTTTGACCAGATCGTGGACGCCCTGCCTGCTGATTCCCTGTTCCCCGGCAATCTCGGCCAGCGACAGATCGTTGTACACTACATCCTCATAAATCCTGCGCTGGTGCTCCGTCAACAGCTCCCCATAAAAGTCAAACAGCATTGTCTGTTCATATATCTTATCCATTTTCACCGAAACCACCTGCACGCTTTCCCGACTTTGTGTATTTTACTACAGTTGCATGGGGGTGTCAAGTATTTTTTCTTTACGAACCTATGTTTGTGTTGCTCGGAGGATATTTCCACCATAACCACATACAATAACCATGAAAGACCACACTCAGCAGCCAAACCTTTCCAGCGCCGCCTGGGCTTTTTTGTTTCCCTGGGCAGCCGCCTTTTCATACCATTCCACAGCCAGATCGGTATCCGGGGCAACGCCTCTGCCGGATTCATAGCAGATTCCCAGATTCACCTGGGCGGAATCGGATCCCTGCATGGCGGATTTTGTAAACCACATGACTGCCCTGGCATCATCCTGCTTCACGCCTTTTCCCGTAATATAACAGAAACCCACGTTCAGCTGAGCGGACATATGTCCCTGTTCGGCCGCCTTCTTATACCATTGAAAGGACTTCTTGATGTCCTGTTCCACTCCCTCACCATTCTTGTAGAAATAACCCAGGCCGTTCTGGGCCTCCATATGTCCCTGTTTGGCCGCCTTTTTATACCACTTCACGGCTTTCTCGCTGTCCTGCTCCACTCCTACGCCGTTCTTGTACATATATCCAATATCATACTGGGCATCGGCATATCCCTGCCTGGCTGCCTTCTCATACCATTGAGCAGCTTTCTCCTCATCCTGTTCCACGCCCTTCCCCTGTTCATAGTATATGGCAAGATTATACTGCGCCTGGACAGCCCCCTGCTCCGCGGCTTTCCGGCATAATTCCACAGCGGCGGCGAGATCCTTTTCCACTCCCATACCTTTTTCGTAACACCAGCCCAGATCTGTACAGGCATCCACACAGCCCTGTTCCGCCGCCCTCCGATACCATTCCACAGCCTTTTCGTAATCCTGGCTCACACCGTCTCCGTCCTTATAACAGCAGGCAAGGCTGTACTGGGCGTCCGCATGGCCCCGGGAAGCCGCCTTCTCATACCATTCCACAGCCTTCTCATAATCCTGCCCCACACCCAGGCCTTCTTCACAGCAGAGCCCCAGCTGGTACCAGGCGTCCACATCACCCTGTCTGGCCGCCTTTTCATACCATTCCACAGCCTTCCTGTAATCCTGTGACACACCGGTTCCATAGAAATAACATCCGGCCAGATTGTACTGGCCAGTCCTGTGGCCTCCCTCCGCTGCTTTCCGATACCACTGAAAAGCCGCGCCGCAGTCCTGCTCTACGCCGCAGCCCTCCTCATAACATACGCCAAGCTGGCTGAAAGCGCTTAGATCATCCTGGGCAGCCGCCTTTTCATACCATTCCACGGCCTTCTTATAATCCTGTGGAATACCCCTTCCATTAAAATAGCAATTCCCCAGATTAAACTGGGCATCCGGGAAGCCCTGCTGCGCTGACTTTGTGTACCATTTCACGGCCTCCTCCTGATCCGGATCCACCGCATAGCCGCGTTCGCAGAAGACGCCCAGATTATACTGGGCCCATTCATGCCCCTGCTCCGCCGCTCTCCTGTACCATTTCAACGCCTCGCTCTTATCCTCCGCCACACCCTTGCCATAATCATAACAGGTTCCCAGATTATGTTGTGCGTCCGCATCTCCGCCTTCTGCGCCCTTCCGGTACCAGTACACGGCTTTTTCCCCGCTCTGCTCCACACCATAACCGTTCTGGTAACACCATCCCAGGCTCCGCTGTGCCGCGGCGTGCCCCTGGGCGGCTGCCTTCCCGTACCATGCTGCGGCAGCCTCATAGTCTCTCTGCACCTTCCAGCCATACTGGCAGCAGTCCCCCAGCAGATCCTGGGCGTCGGCATTCCCCTGCTCTGCTGCCTCCCGGCACTTTTCCAAACTAAACTCCTTCTCCAGTACGCTTTCCCTGGTATAACGTCCCCTGTCTTTTTCTTCCATTTCCATTGCGCTATCCTCCACATATTTACCAATCCCTGCCCACAGGCAAAGGCTAAGGTCTCCCCCTGCGCGGTTTTGTATCATCGGAGCATTCCATACTCTCCCAGCTCCTGAAACCCGATCCTGTTATATATCCTGCCCGCTACAGGATTGTCATAGAACAGGCAGAGATACTTCTTTCCCCGTCCGAAACAGTCCCGGCACAGCGCTGAAACCACCGCGGAAGCATAGCCCTTACCCCGGAAATCCTTATCCGTAGCCACACCTACGATCATAGCGCTCTCCGAATTTTCCGCGCTGGTGGAGGCGGTGGACACCATGCGCCCCTTCAGGAATCCGCCCACAGCCGCCTTGCTGCCCAGAGCCATTTCCTCCTCCATCCGCCGGATCTGCTCCTCCCGCTCCGTCTTTTTATATGTCTTGCTGAACTCCTCGATATCGGACAACAGATCGACGGCCTCCGCCACATCCTGCTTTTCCAGCCTGCGGATTTCCAATCCTTCCGGCAGAGGCGCATCGTCCCCCTGGCTATTACAGCGGCTCATATAAGTAGAGTCCAGTTTCCATTGGGGGAAAGCCGGAGCAAGCTTCTCTAAGAGCACTGTCTTCCCGCTGATACAGTCCGGTGCCTGCCCCTTCAGGAACCGGACGGCCTCCTCCACGTTGTAATCCTCATACTGGCTGTACAGTATGAAAAACTGATGGAACCTCAGGATCAGGAAATCCCATCTGTCACGCTCCTCGTGGAGATAGAAATTTACCGTCTCATTATTCACGCCGAAATTCTCCAGATCCCCGATCAGGAACAGATTCATTTCCGGCTCCCTTTTCACATAACAGAGAATCTCCTCCCTGTCCTCCTCCTGTAAAATACGCATACTCTCCTCCTCTTTCCTGATAGATTAAGCTTCATTATACACACCTGCATCGGGAATTACAATCAAAAACCTTACATCATCTGTAAGTGTTTTTCCAACGCCTGCTGTGCTATGATAGACCCATAGATAAGGAGGTAATCAAATGGAACCTGTTCTTGAAATCGAATCCCTGAAAAAATATTACGGTAAATCCGGCTCCCGGACGAAGGCGTTGGACGGCATCACATTCCAGGTGATGCCGGGGGAATTCCTGGGGATCATGGGCAGCAGCGGCTCCGGGAAATCCACGCTGTTAAACTGTATCGCCACCGTGATCCGCCCCGGCAGCGGCAGCATTAAAATAAACGGCAGGCCGGTGCAGTCCCTGAAAGGAGCCGAGCTGGCCGGATATCGCGGAAAGAAGATCGGATACCTGTTCCAAAGCTTCGAGCTGCTGGACAATCTCACCGGATATGAAAATATCCTGCTTCCCCTCTCCCTCCACAATGTACCCGAGAAGGAAAGCAGGGAACGGCTGGAACAGCTGGCCGGTTATCTGGAAATCCAGGATGTCCTGCACAAATTCCCCGTCCAGATGTCAGGCGGCCAGAAACAGCGGGTTGCGGCGGCCAGGGCCCTGATCCTGAACCCGGAGATCATTCTCGCCGACGAACCCACCGGGGCGCTGGATTCCAGAAACGCAAAGACCCTGATGAACAAGCTCTCGGGGCTGAACGCAGACTCCGGCGCCACCATCCTTATGGTGACCCATGACTGCAATGCGGCCAGCTACTGCCGGCGCATCCTGTTCATTCAGGACGGTACCCTCTTCCATGAGCTCAGGCGGAATTTCCCCGAAGAATCCAGGCAGGATTTTTACGGGCGGATTCTCAGGATCATGGCGCAGACAGGAGGTGGCAGTGCAAATGTTCTTTAAATTGATTTCCCGAAACAGCAGGCGCAGCCGGAAGGAAAACGGCCTCCTGTTCAGCTCCCTGCTGATCTCTATCATAGCCTTTTATATCATTTTGGCGCTGCCCTGCCAGGATGTCATGATCTTTTTGAAAAAGATGGAAAGCGATGCCATAAACCGGCTGATGGACATTATCTCTGTCTTTTACGCCCTGGCCTTGTTTATACTGTTTTTTCTGATCTATTACGCCAGCCGGTTCCAGCTGGAGCGGCGGGGGCATGAATTCGGCGTCTATCTGATGATGGGAATGCGCCGTGTTAAGCTGTTCGCCCTGCTGTTGGCAGAGGACTTTGGAAACAGCGTCCTTTCTCTGGCCGTAGGGCTTCCTGTAGCGGTGCTGCTGTCCGAGCTGGTCAGCCTGGTCACCGCCCGGCTGGTGGGCATTGGCATTGTGGGACATCAGGTGTCCTTCTCTCTCCACGCCGTCCTTTGGACGGCGGCAGGCTTCCTTCTCATCAAGCTTGCGGCGTTCCTGCTCTTAAGCAGCCGGATCAGCCAGCAGGAAATCGGCTCCCTGCTGGCGGAAACACCGGAGGGCACAAAAAGGCAGCTTCCCTCTCTCTGCTACAGAGCCGCCTCCCTGGCCGGCATCCTCTGCCTGGCCCTGGCCTACAGCCTGGCTATCCGGGGGGATGCGTGGTGGGACATCCGGGTCATGGCCCTGGCCGTCCTGCTGGGGCTTTTCGGAACCTTTTCCCTCTTTTGGGGGCTGGGCTTTTTGATCGGGCTGGCGGCCCGGCGGGGAAAAAGGGACCGCCGTCTCCATGTATTTAATTTCCGCCAGATACAGGAGACTGTGACCCGCCGTTCCAACACTCTGGCCCTGTGCTCCCTGCTGATTCTGGCCGCCCTGTGCTGCTTCGGGGCAGGCACTGCCATCTTCCGGTCCTACGGCGATCCCGGGCAGCATGTCCTGGACTATACCTTCCCGGTCTCCGAATCGGCCGACGGCCCGGATGTCATACGCCGCACTCTCTCCGATCACGGCCTGGACACCTGCTTTTCCCATCTGTTTGAGATGAAAACAGGGCATGTCCAGACCACAGACGGTACCCGGGATGTCTTTCAGATGGAGCTTGTGATGGACACCCTGGAGAAAATGGAGCCGTCAGAGGACAGGGATGTGCTCCTGAACAACCTGCAATACGCAACCTGCCCATATGTAATCTCCCTGGGCAGCTATAACCAGCTGCTGGCCGCCGCGGGCCTGCCCGGTCTGGAGCTGAGCAGCGGGGAGGCCGCCGTCTATATGGATATGGACTTTTCCACACCGGGAAGGATCGACCTGATGAACGAAATTTTAAACACCTGTCCGGAGGCTGTGCTGGACGGCAATCCCCTTTCCCTCACCGGGGCCGTGCAGACCACAAACCTGGTCACAGACCGTTCCATCACCCTCTCCTTCGCCCTCATCCTGCCGGACGAAGCGTTTGAACATTATACCCGGGGAAATTACAGCGTCTACCTCGACGCGGTGCTGACGGGGGAGGCTGCCGGGGACGCGGGCCTGATGTCCGCCATTTCGGAGATGAACCGGAAGCTGAATGAAACCGGCCTGTCCTACGAAAGTTATCTGCAGAATATGGGGCGGCAGCTTTTCTATCAGGTGGCCGCCGGCTACATCACCATTTACCTTGCCATCATTTTTCTGATCATTGCCAACACGGTTATCGGCGTACAGTTCCTCATGGGACAGCAGAAATCCGGACGGCGCTACCGAATCTTAAGCCGCCTGGGAGCATCTTACAAAACACTGTGCCACTCCGCTCGGAAACAGATCAGCTGGTATTTCGGCATTCCCATCGGGGTGGCCTCCTTCAGCAGCCTGTTTGGGATCCGCTCGCTGCTCACCGGGATTTTATCCGCCCGGGCAAAGGGCGACCTTCCCGAGATGATGATGGTTTCCGCCGCTATGATTTTCGTGCTCTGTGTGATAGAATGTATTTATGTCGAGGCGGTAAAACGCTCCAGTGACCGCTGTCTTCTGTCGCTGATGCCGCCGCAGCGGGAAGAATGAAATGAAAGAGATCAGATAATTGCGAAAGTCCGATTCACAGTGACGACTTTGTACAATCCGCACAAAGTCTGTTTGCCGGATGGAAGTTTCGCAATTGTCTGTAAAAGAGAGAAACGAGAGGAACGATAATTATTGAAAAAGCTTGCAGTTGTGGAAGATGAAGATTTTATGCGGGAGGAGTTGTCGGATCTCCTGCGCAGGGCGGGTTATGAGGTCAGCGAAATCCGTGATTTTGAAAATGCGGCGGAAGCGCTTCTTGACCTCTCCCCCGATCTGATCCTGCTGGATTTAAACCTGCCGGGTGCCGGAGGGTTCCATATTTGCAGGGAAATCAAGCAGAAAAGCTCCATTCCCGTACTTGTGCTCACCTCCCGGGATCAGCTGCGGGACGAACTGCACGCGCTGGATCTGGGGGCGGATGAATTTCTCACAAAGCCCTGCAGGAAGGAACGGCTGCTTGCAAGGATTTCCAA
The DNA here is from genome assembly GCA_949840935.1 of uncultured Acetatifactor sp. Lineage (GTDB taxonomy): Bacteria > Bacillota > Clostridia > Lachnospirales > Lachnospiraceae > Acetatifactor. The sequence goes on from CATKXX010000007.1 coordinate 63,652, forward strand.
TGTACTAAAGCGGTACGAGGGACGCTCCAACCTGCTGGAGGGGCCGGGGTATCTGCTGGATCGGATCAGCTACACGCTGTATATCCATGATACCTCCGTCATCCTGCCAAAGAACCAGGGGAAGCTTCTGGAGACTTTCCTCCTTCATGGGAAGGAAGTCGTCCCAAAGGAGGAGCTCTGCCTTGCCCTCTGGGGAACCACGGAATTTGTAGACGAAAACGCCCTCCAGGTGAACCTGACCCGGCTGAAAAAAACCATGGCGGAACTGTCCATGTGCCAGCAGCTTATGCCCGTGCGCGGGACAGGCTACCGGCTTGTGGCCTGCGGAGAAATGTCTACAAAACGTATTTGAAAGTAGAGGATCCTTATGAAATATCTTTTACGGCACGCCCCATGGCTCCTGCTCCTCTTAGCAGTGGACGCTTTTGCGGCGCTGCTCTTATGGCTTGCAGACGTACGGGCCTTTTCTTCCATGATAACCGTAATCCTGCTTTTTACGGTTCTCCTGTTCGGCGCCGTCTGCTGTGTGCTGGCCCGGTCAGAACGGAAAAAGGAGGAGGCCTTTCTGGATTTTCTGTATCATGCGGACGAATATCACGAAGAAATGCTGTTGAAGGCCGCCGGCCCCTTCCGGAAAGAATCTGTGCTCTCCCTGGCTGCCAGCCTGCGCGGGAAACAGGCCGCTTACACCGGGCTTAAAGAACAGTGGGAGGACTATGAAGAATACGTGGAGACATGGGCCCACGAGACAAAAATCCCTCTCTCCCTGCTGACCCTCCTCTTAGACAACCACCGGGAGGAGCTGCCCGCCGCCCTGGTCGTAAAGCTGGACTATGTACGAAACCGCACCTGGGAGTCCATCGATCAGATGTTGTTCTACGCCCGGTTGAAAAGCCCGGTAAAGGACTATCTGTTCGAGTATGTGAATCTCCGCTCCTGCATCGGGGAGCTGCTGGAGGACTATGGGCCCCTGCTGGAGGAAAAGGATTTCCGGATCCGGCTCAGCCTGTCCGGGGACATGGTCTACTCCGACAGAAGGGGCCTGCGCTTCCTTCTGGGACAGCTGATCAGCAACGCCGTAAAATACTGCGGCCGGGAGCCCGAACTGTGTTTCCTTTCCTCCTGGGACGAGGGCCGCTGTCTTCTGCATGTCAGGGACAACGGCATGGGAGTGCGCAGCTGCGACCTTCCCTATATTTTTGAAAAAGGATTTACCGGGGATTCTGGGGAAAACAAGAAAAAAGCAACTGGCATGGGACTGTATCTTGCGAAAGAAATGGCGAAGGATCTGAACCTGACCCTGCACGCCAGCTCCCGTTGGGGCGAGGGCTTTGAAATGCAGATCGCATTCCCGGTGGTGGAGGAAAGATGAAGCGGCGCACCGATTACAGCTTCTCGCTGAAAATGCTCTTATAGCCCTCCCCAAAGATTTCCGTGGCGCTGGTGACGATCAGGAAGGCCAGGGGATCCTCCTCCTTCACAATCTCCTCCGCCTTGGGCGAGAGGGGCTTCTTCATCACGCACATGATCACGTTTTTCTCCCTGCCGCTGTAGGCCCCCTGCCCGGAAATATAAGTCACCCCGATGTCCATCTCCTCCAGGATGCGCTTTGTGATCGCCTCGTGGCGGTCACTGATAATAAAGATCAGCTTCGCACCGTCACGTCCATAGAGCACCACGTCCAGAAGTACGGAATTGATCACCACCACAATCCCCGCGTACATGGCCACCTCTATGTCCTGAAAAGCAAAGGCCGAGAGGAGCACCACCGCTGCGTCCGTAATCAAAAACAGGGAGCCGGTCTTCATGTGAGGGAATCTCAGCCTCAGCAGCTTGATGACAATATCCATCCCCCCGGTAGTAGCCCCCGCCTTGAATACCAGTCCCAGGGACAGTGCCATCAGTGCGCCGCCCGCCACGGACGCCAGGAACAGATCCTCCGTAACGGCCCCGATCCGATTTAACAGGTTTGTAAAAGAAGAAATGGCAAAGGTAGCATAGGCGGTGGACAGGATGAAACGGATTCCGAATTTCCACATGCCGATTGCCAGAATAGGGACATTGATCAGGAAAATCCAGGTACCGGTGGCTACATTTGTAACCCGGTTCAGAATCACCGCAATACCGGTCACTCCTCCCGGCGCCAGCGAATTGGGATCCAGCAGCAGGCTCACCGCCGCCGCGTAGAGAAATGATGCAGCCGTGATGACCGCGTAATCCCACAAAATCCTCTTTCCTTTCTTTCTCTTTTCATACAGGATTTCCTTCTCCTGTTCCTTACTCATCGTCATATCAGTCCACTCCTCCTGGGGCATACAATCGGGCGCATCATCGATCGGGCAGAAAAGGTTTTCCTCTGCTCGCCGCGCGGCCCGCATGCCGTGAAACAGCAAACTTCCATATGCGGGCCTGCGCATAGAATAAATCCGCATAAAAACCACATCGAACCAGTGCTCTAGTCAATGTAATATAATATATGCGGATTTAAACCGGAAAACACATATTACTAAATATTTGTCCTCACCTGCTTGGGCTTGTAGCCTTCTTTTTCCAGAGCTTCCATAATCTGTTTCTTGTGCTCCGTACCGTAGGCCTCCAGCGTAATGCGGAGCTCCACGGCAGCGTTCCTGTTGATGGATACAAACTGGTTATGCTCCAGCTTGATCACGTTCCCGTTCACCTCTGCAATAATACCGGACACCCGGCACAGCTCCCCCGGCTTGTCGGGAAGCAGCACGGATACGGTAAAGATCCTGTCCCTCATGATCAGGCCCTGCTGCACCACAGAGGACATGGTGATCACGTCCATATTGCCGCCGCTTAAGATGGAAACGATCTTTTTGTCCCTCACATTCAGGTGTTTCAGCGCCGCCACTGTCAAAAGGCCGGAATTTTCCACCACCATCTTATGATTTTCCACCATATCCAGGAACGCCACTACCAGCTCCTCGTCCTCCACCGTAATGATATCGTCCAGGTTCTGTTGAATATAGGGAAAAAGTTTTTCCCCGGGAGTCTTTACCGCGGTGCCATCGGCAATGGTGCTCACCCTGGGCAGCGTAGTCACCTTTCCTTCTTTTAAGGATGCCTGCATACAGCTTGCCCCTGCGGGCTCCACGCCAATCACCTTAATCTTGGGGTTCAGAAGCTTGGCCAGGGTGGACACGCCGGTGGCCAGCCCGCCTCCGCCGATGGGAACCAGGATATAATCCACCAGCGGCAGCTCCTTGACAATCTCCATGGCGATGGTACCCTGCCCTGTGGCAACCGCCAGATCGTCAAAGGGATGGATAAAGGTATAGCCGTGCTCCTGGGCCAGCTCATACGCCCTGGCGCAGGCCTCGTCGTAGACATCTCCGTGAAGCACCACCTCCGCGCCATAGCCCTTGGTACGGTTTACCTTGATCAGGGGCGTGGTGGTAGGCATCACAATGGTTGCCTTCGCGCCGTAGCGCTGTGCCGCGTATGCGACGCCCTGGGCATGATTCCCGGCGGAAGCGGTGATCAATCCTTTTGCCCTCTCCTCCTCCGTCAGGGTGCTCATCTTGTAATATGCTCCCCTGAGCTTGTAGGCCCCGGTAAACTGCATGTTTTCCGGCTTCAGGAATACCCTGTTCCCGGTCTGGGCGCTGAGGAAATCGCTGTAGATCAGCTTGGTCTCCAGAGTCACCTTCTTTACGACCTCGGAGGCCTCCTCAAATTTCTCCAGTGTCAGCATTTGTTCTTCCATAGCTTCCATCCTTCTTTCTATCATCCTTCACTGTTTATCCTTTTGCCTTATCTGATTTCATTGTCCAGAATTCCCTATTTTATTTCATCCCACAGATTCACGGATCCTTTACGCTGTATGGCGGCGTTTTCCCTTCAAGGCCAACGCTCAGCTTTCCTTCCCATCCTCCAGAGCCTCGGGCTTTACATCAAACAACGCGTTTACAAATTCATCAGAGTCAAACTTTTGCAAATCCTCAATGGTCTCACCCACACCGATATACTTCACGGGCACCTTCAGCTCCGACTGGATGGCCACTGCGATACCTCCCTTGGCCGTGCCGTCCATCTTGGTCAGCACTATGCCCGTAAGTTCCGCTACCTGGCCGAATTCCCTGGCCTGCACCATGGCGTTCTGTCCTGTGGTACCGTCCAGCACGATCAGGTTCTCCCGGTGGGCATTGGGGTATTCCTTATCGATAATGCGGTTCATCTTGCGCAGTTCTTCCATCAGGTTCTTCTTATTATGGAGCCGCCCCGCCGTGTCGATCAGAAGGACATCCACCCCTCTGGCCTTTGCAGCGTTTACCGCGTCAAAGACCACGCTGGCAGGATCCGCTCCCTCCCTGCCTCCGATCATTGGCACGTCGGCTCTCCTTGCCCACTCCGCAAGCTGTTCTCCCGCCGCCGCGCGGAAGGTATCCGCCGCCGCGATCAGCACCCTCCTGCCCTGTGCCTTCAGCTTCCCGGCGAGTTTCCCCACTGTGGTGGTCTTGCCCACCCCGTTGACGCCGATCACCATGATGATGGACTGCTCCTGCTCGAAGGAATATGCCGTCTCATCCACCCGCATCTGTTCCTTGATGCTCTCGATCAGCAGGTGCTTACATTCCGAAGGTTCCTTGATGCGCTGCTCCCTCACCTGCTCTTTCAGCCGCTCCACAATAGCGTTTGTGGCATTGACCCCGATATCCCCCATCAGCAGGACTTCTTCCAATTCCTCATAGAAATCACCGTCTATGGCGGAGAATCCGCTGAACAGCGAATCAATCCCCCGGACAATGTTATTCCTCGTCTTGGTAAGGCCAGCCTTCAATCTGGCGAAAAATCCTTTCTTTTCCTCGCTCATACTAACCCTCATTTCTTTGTGCTAATCTTCCAACTCCTTGTCGATCAGATTGACACTGACAAGCGTGGACACGCCTTTCTCCTGCATGGTAATGCCATACAGCCTGTCCACCTGTTCCATAGTCCCTCTCCTGTGCGTGATAACAATAAACTGAGTGTTCTTTGTCAGCTTATGTAAATATTTCGCAAAGCGGCCTACATTGGAATCATCCAAAGCCGCCTCAATCTCATCCAGCAGACAGAAGGGCGAAGGCTTCAGATTCTGGATGGCAAAAAGCAGGGAAATCGCCGTCAACGCCTTCTCTCCGCCCGAAAGCTGCATCATATTCTGCAGTTTCTTCCCGGGTGGCTGCGCAATGATGCGTATACCTGCCTCCAGAAGATCCTCGTCCTCCATCAATTCCAGCGTACCTTTCCCGCCGCCGAAAAGCTCCTTGAACACCTTGTCGAATTCTCTGGTGATCTCCGCAAATTTTTCCGCAAACTGCTTTCTCATAGCGGTATCCAGCTCCTCGATGATGCCCTCCAATGTCTTCTCGGCCTCCACCAGATCGTCATGCTGCGTCTTCATAAAGGTAAAGCGATCCATCAGGTTTTTGTAATCTTCGATAGCATTTACATTTACATCACCCAGACGTTTGATCTGTTCCTTCAGGGAAGATATATCCTTCTTCATGACTGCCAGGTCTGTCAGGCACTCATCACGGATAGCCGCCGCATCGCTTAAGGTGATCTCATACTCATCCCACATATAGTTGATATGGGATTCCAGATTCTCCTCCAGCTTCTCCTTCTGGCTGCCCAGGCGGTATACCTCCTTGTCCAGGCCCGTCATTTGTTCCGACAGCTCCTCCCGTCTCTGAAAGAAATTCTTCTGTTTAGCAGACAGCTCCTCCTTTCGGGCAATCTGTTCCTTTAATTTCTTCTCGGATTCGTTCTGTGCATCATAGGAGGCGGAAATAGTCTTCTCAATCTCCAGGATGTTCTGTTCCTTCTGCTCAACCTGACGCCCGTTTTCCTCCAAAGCCTCAAGGATCTCATCAAGCTCCGACTGGGAACGCCTGATCTCGCCGTTAATGCGATCCACATTGGCCTGCTTGAAGCCCTGGGTCTGGCGCATCTTTTCCACCTTAAGATCCCACTCTGAAACCTGCGCTGCCGCCTCTGTTTCCAGTAGGCGCTGCTCCTCCAGCTCCTTCTGGAACTGCAGTATCTGCTCCTGTGTATTTTTTTCCAGTGTCTCACTGTCAGCCAGCTCCTTCTGGATGGATTCTTTATCATTCCGGATTCCGAAAATCCTGCTTTCGATTTCCTTTTCCTCCAGCTTCAGGGAGGTAACTCCCTCCTCCTCCTCCTCCATCCGTTCTCTTGCCTGGCTGATATTTAATCTGGCGGTATTCTGCTCGATGGACTTTCGCTGGATGGCCGTCTTTACGGTTTCCACGTCCATACGCAGCTTATTGCGCCTGGACTTTGTGTCATCAATCTCCCGGTTGATCTTATCCACTGAGGCAAGCAGCTGCTTCACATGTTTCTCCAGCTCATCGATTTCCCGGCGCCTTCCCAGGAGATTACTGCTGTTCTTGAATGCGCCCCCGCTGATGGCCCCGCCGGGAACCAGCAGCTCTCCCTCCAATGTGACCATACGGACACTGTAGCCGAATTTCCGTGCTATTTTTACCGCATTGTCCACATTGTCCACCACCACAATACGGCCCAACAGGGATTTCGCCACATTCCTGTACTTCCCCTCAATCTGTACCAGCTCATCGGCCATGCCGATAATGCCGTTTTCGGACAACGCCTCCTGATTTTTGAATTCCTGCGGCCTGGTAATGCTTGTGAGAGGCAGAAAGGTTGCACGGCCCAGCTTATTATCCTTCAGGTAGCGGATCATCTTTTTCGCCGTGTCCTCATTGTCTGTGACAATATTCTGGATATTGCCGCCCAACGCCGTCTCGATAGCCGTCTCATACTTCTTCTCTACCTTAATGATATCCGCTACGACGCCGATAATACCCTTCGTCTTTTCCTTCTGCTCCATAACTTTCTTGACGCTGCCGCCATAGCCCTCATAGCGCTCCGTCAGATTTGTGAGGGCTTCCAGCTTGGACTTCTCCATATGATATGCCGCCTGGGTATCCCTGAGCCTTGCATCCGTACTGGCCAGCAGCTCACGCATGTCCCCCAGCTCCAGCTCCATGGAGGCCTCCTGCTCATTCATCACGCGGATTTCCTCTGTGATGGCTGCGAATTCATCCTCCAGCTTTTTCATATTTTCCTCTCTCGCCGCCTCGTCAGTCTTGGCGCGGAGCAGCCTGGAATTCAATTCGGCCCTTCGGATATTTATCTGTTCCAGCATGGTGTCAAAACGGCCTATCTTGGACTTGATGGTAGCACGCTGGTTCAATTCGCCAATAATCGTATTTTTCCCATTTTCAATCTGACTGTTTAATTCTGTGATCCTGTCCTGAATCTGTGACAGCTTCTCCTTCAGCTCATTGGCTGTCTCCGTAATCCGGCAGACTTCCTCATCGGTCTCACCCTTTTCCCGGAGAATGCTCTCCTTGTCCTTCTCCCTGGCAGCAATCTCCTCCTGCAGGGTATTGCGCCGGCTGGTGAGATGGGCTTCATTTCCCCTTGCAGAGTTAATCTGCTCCTTCAGGACATTCAGCTCACCCTCCAGCTTTCCCCTCATCAGCCCTGTGTCGGTCAGCGTACCCCTGGCCTGTTCAATAGCCTCGTCCAGGCCTTCTATTTCCTCCTGAATCCGCTCGTATTCTTCCCTGATGCCCTCATACTTTTCGCTGACTTCCGAAAGGTCTGCGCTGGCTATGCCGAATTTTTCTTCGACCGCCTCGAGCTGTTCCTTCAAATTAGCATTTTCCAGCAGAAAAGCATTGATATCCAGCTTTTTTAATTCTTCCTTCTTCTTCAGATATATCCTTGCCTTCTCCGACTGTCTTTCCAAGGGCTCAATCTGCTTCTCCAATTCTGACAAAATATCATTGACACGGACAAGATTCTGCTTTTCATTTTCCAGCTTGGTCTGTGCTGATGCCTTACGGCGCTTGAATTTCACAATCCCTGCCGCTTCATCAAAAAGCTCCCGGCGCTCCTCCGGCTTACCGCTCAGTATCTTGTCAATCTGCCCCTGCCCGATAATGGAATATCCCTCTTTACCAATACCGGTATCATAAAAGAGCTCATTTACATCCTTCAATCTGCAGGGACTGCCGTTGATCAGATATTCACTTTCTCCGGAACGGTAAATCCGACGCGCTACCGTCACCTCGTCAAAATCTATGGCAAGCTGATGATCCGCATTGTCCAGTGTGATAGCCACATAGGCATAACTCAGGGGCTTCCTGTTCTCTGTTCCCGAGAAAATGACATCCTGCATGCTGGCTCCGCGCAGCTGCTTTACACGCTGCTCGCCAAGCACCCATCGGACCGCATCGGCAACATTACTTTTTCCGCTGCCGTTGGGGCCCACAATTCCTGTGATACCATTATGAAACTGAAACGTTATCTTGTTCGCAAAGGACTTAAATCCAAGTACTTCAATGCTTTTTAAATACATATTCCTCTATCCCTCAGCAGCAGCAGCGTCTCATAAGATGCCTGCTGCTCTGCCGCTTTCTTTGATCTTCCTGTTCCTTCTCCCAGAATCTCATCCTCCATGCGCACGCGCACGCGGAAGCATTTATTGTGCTCCGGCCCGCTCTCCTCCAGCAATTCATAGCAGAATTCTTTTCTCAGCCTGCCCTGCATCAGCTCCTGCAGGGTACTTTTGCTGTCATAGAACAGCTGCTTGTCCTCCAAGTCCGCCATAATGTATTTCTCAATGAAGGCCTTGGCCTGTTCCATTCCTCCGTCCAGGTATATTGCCCCTATCAGCGCCTCCATCACATCGGCAGCTATGCTATCACGCCCCCTGCCCCCGGTGTACCGCTCGCCCTTTCCCAGCCTGATATATGGCACCAGATGCAGATCCCTGGCACAGAAAGCAAGGGATGGCTCACAGACCATAGCTGCCCTCAGCTTCGTCAGCTCCCCCTCTGACATGTCGGGATTCTGCCTGAAAAGGCTCTCGCTGGACACAAGCTCCAGCACTGCATCCCCCAAAAATTCCAGCCTTTCATAGCTGGCAATCTTGTTGATCTTCCGTTCATTTGCATAGGAAGTGTGGGTCAATGCCTGCTGCAGCAGCTTCTTATCCCCAAAGCAATATCCTATCTGTTCTTCCAGCTTTTCCAGGGTAAATTCCTTCTGCACTTCTTCTACCTCCATTCAAAGGAAAGGAGCAGTACGCACGGCGGACTCACGCATAGCGGACTGCTCTTATTGAAAGCAACGATTGTAATGATAAGCCTGACGCAGCTTTAGTTCAGAGCTCCCTTGATCAGCTCCACTGCTTCCTCCACAGTAGTAATCTTTTCTGCTTTTTCTGCGGGGATTTCAATATCAAACACTTCCTCAATCCCCATGATGATCTGGAATACATCCAGAGAATCAGCTCCAAGGTCATCCATGAAAGTAGTTTCCATTGTAATCTCCTCAGGATCCACATTCAGTACCTCTGCAATTACCTTTTTCAGCTTTTCAAATTCCATAACAACTCCTTCTTTCTTTCCTTTTTAGTCTTCCAGAACTATTTTTTCTTTAATTTTTTCATTTATATTCTGTTCCTTAAACGCTATGCATTGAAGGATAGAATTTTTAATTTCAATGGCCTTGCTGCTCCCGTGGGTCTTGACCACCAGGCCGTTGAGCCCCAGCAGCGGGGCGCCCCCATATTCTTCGGTGCTGAACCCTTTTAAGGTCTTCTTCAGCGCAGGCTTTACCAGCAGGCCGCCAATCTTACTCCTGGCAGAATCCATCATACCCTCTTTGATCTTGTCCACCAGGGCCGCGCTGACGCCCTCCAGCATCTTTAATACCACATTTCCCACAAAGGCTTCACAGACCAGCACATCCGCCACGCCAAAGGCAATGTCCCTGGCCTCCACATTGCCGATAAAGTTAATTTCCGGGCAATTCTGCAGCAGAGGGTAGGTTTCCTTGGTCAGGGCATTTCCCTTTTCCTCCTCCACACCGATATTCACCAGGCCGATTCTGGGGTTTTTGACACCGATAACGCTTTCCATATAGACGCTTCCCATCTTGGCAAACTGTACAAGCTGTGAAGGCCTGGCATCCACATTGGCGCCGCAGTCCAACAGCAGGCTGACACCCTTTATATTAGGTATGATGGGGGCCAGGGGCGGCCTCTCCACTCCCCTGATTCGTCCCACAATGACCTGTCCGCCTACCAGGACGGCTCCCGTGCTTCCCGCAGAAACGAGAGCATCGCACTCCCCGTCCTTCACCAGGTTCATGCATTTCACAATGGAAGAATCCTTTTTCTTCCGGATTGCCATGACCGGCGGCTCTGCAGTCTCAATCACTTCCTCCGCATGGATAAGCTCTATCCGGGAAGCATCATAAGTATATTTCTTCAGCTCCTCCCGGATGACAGGCTCCCTGCCTGTGAGAAATACCCGGATACGCTTGTCCTCATTGACAGCCTCCACCGCGCCTTTGACAAGCTCTCCGGGGGCATTGTCCCCACCCATGGCATCCACTGCCACATTCACTATCTCAGCCATTTATTTTGTCCTTTCCGCAATACTACATTAACTATACTAAACACCTTGGTAAAAATCAAGATATTTCTTTCAGGCGGAATTCCGATGCGCGCTAAAGCATTTTTCAAACACGCTCTAAAGGCTGCAGCAGTATAGTTACACTCTCCTGTACCGGTTCAGACAGGAGTAGATTTCCTGGGGCCTGGGCATGGCATAGCCGCCGGGAATATAGCTGCCTTCCGCAAAAAATTCCAGTCCCTTCTTCTCCAGCTGGCCGATGATGTATCCGGCAATCTCCGGCAGGGTGCGCTTTCCGTCAATCAGTTTCTCCACGGCATATTTTAGCACCAGGCCCAGGGAAGCAGTCTGTTCGCTGTCCGTGATCTGCTCGATGTAACGCAGATCCACATTCTGCCTGCCCAGGGTAAATCCGTCCCGGCCCATAACCTTTACCTTCAGACGCTCCTGCCCGTCCTGCCGTACTTCTCCGGTTCTGTAGTCCCTCCGCTTCGGCGCACCTTCCGCGTCCTTTGTCATGATCCGGCGGCTTTGAGGCATTTTGAACGCCGATACGGCCTCCGTGTCATGAAGGGGAAAACTCTCGCAGAGCGATTTTGCCTTTTCCGTTATGTCCAGAGGACGGTAATTGTCCATCTGGATGACCGTGTCCGCGATGTGGAAAAAGGCGCCGGAGCTTCCTGCCACCAGGATAGTTGAGATTCCTGCTTTCTCGTACAGATCCCTTGCCCTGGACAGGAATGGTGTGATTGGCTCCTTGTCAGGACTGACCACACTCTGCATAAAGGCGTCCCGCACCATAAAGTTAGTAGCTGAGGTATCCTCGTCCAGCAGGAAAGTACGGCTGCCTGCCTCCATGCCCTCCACAATCCCTGCTGCCTGGGAAGTGCTCCCGCTGGCATCCACAGTGGAAAAACTACGGGTGTCCTTTTTATTCGGCAGGTCATTTATAAACAGGGATATATCCACATCCTTAATAAAACGTCCGTCCTCGGACCGCAGCTTCAAAGCACTTTCCTCCGTGATCACATATTCCCTTCCGTCGCCGGCGATATGATCATATACGCCAAGCTCCAGGGCGTTGAGCAGTGTGGATTTCCCGTGGTAACCTCCGCCAACGATGAGCGTAATACCCTCCGGGATCCCCATCCCGGTAATGGTTCCCCTGTGAGGCAGCTCCATGCTCACCCGCAGGGAATCCGGCGATGTAAACTTCACGGAATCCTTCATGGGCCGCGAGGAAATACCACTCTCTCTGGGAAGTACTGCCTGGTCTGCCACAAAGGCAGCCAGCCTCCGCTCACGGAGCTGTCCCCGGATATAAGCCTGATCCTCCGCCAGCTCAATAACAGCCTTTACGGCGCGGGCGTCCAGATTTTTGTAATAAAGAGCCTTCTCCACACATACCGGAAGGTATTCAAACAGAATCTTCTCCAGCTCTCCTGCATTAATAGTTCTGCCGTTGGCGGGAAAGCCCACGGAAAAACGCGCTGTGACCCCGTTTCCGCTGACCTCGCAGGCAGTGCGGCGAAGGACCTCCTGTCCACAGTGTGTCACAGAGATCAGGCCGCTCTTTCCGGAGCCTTTCGCCTTAAAGGTAAAATGGTTCACCTGTGCGCCAAACTGCCGGGTAAGATGATCCGCCAGAGCATTTTTCGTCAGGCTGTCTTTCAGACAGAAATCCGGGAAAGCCGCTGCCTTCATGGGTACAATTACACTGACATGGGAGGGCGCCGCAAAAGGGTCTCCCTGCACATGGTCAATATTGAGCTGATAACCGTTGAACTGATAGCTCCCCCGCAGCGCCTTGTATGCAGGATAGCTCTTGTGGTCGATGCTCCTGAGCTGGTTCTGTAAATCTCTCGATGATTGCATATCTTTTACCTCCGCTTTTTCCTTTTACTGGTTTCTCTGATCTTTCTTTTTCAACAGCGCAGAAGTGTCCAGGGCCTGGGGCTCCTGTTTCCTGCCTGCCTTTTTTGATTTCCCCGGCTTCCTTTCTCCGCCGGGCGGCTCCATTCCCGCTCTGCCGGTGGGCGTCCCTCCGACGGGCGGCTCCGTTCCTTCCCCTTCAAGAGCGCCTTTCCTTCCGTCGGATGCATTCATTCCCTTAACGATCGCTGTACCGGCACCTGAAACTATACTGGCATCCCCCCGCCTGCGTTGTAACAGGCGACGCCGGACCAAACGGTACAGTCCCGTTTCCCAAGGCAGGAAATGGAACCTGCGGAATGCGATGTCCAGCACAAACCATACTACTGCCAACAGGATCAGCCATTTCGTCAGCTCATACCGCTCCTTTGACTGACTCCTTCTCTGCTGCCAGAAATTGTCCCCAGGAGCAAGCAGCCTTCCATAGTGCTCCACAAAGCCGATAAAGGCCTCGCTGCCCACATCAAATTTATATTCATCCGAGTATTGTACCGCTGTAGCAGTGGTCACAGTATTTGCAATGCTTCCGTCCTCCAGACGCCTCACACTCAAACTGTAGAGCCCTGATAAATCCGTATCGAGCTTTGCCTCATAACGACCCGGCGCGGTGGCATGCAGGGGCGCTGTCTGTGTATTTCCCTCAGGATCAGTGTATACCGCTTCCACCTTGGTCTGTTCACTGAAGTCCAGGGCGTTGTAAACGATGCTCGTCACCCCTCCCGCGGTCAGTACATCCATGGTGTCTTCGCCGATGGCAGTATTGCCCACGCTGAAATCAATGATACGCCTCCAGAGCTGCACATAGTCATTCTCGCCCGCATAAGCCGCCGTCCACTGATTCGTCACATCCGTATTCCAGGCAGCCGTATGCCCCAGGCCGTACTGCATGACGGTGAGCACCGGATCATCTTTCTCGGAAGCGATCAGCACGCTGGACGCATTCTTTGGTGTAGCGCTTACGTATCCGTAGATACTTGGCCACCCGCCCTCAAACAGCTCCCTTGTGATTTCATGACTGCTGTTTACCGCAAGACTGAATTCCCCGTTCTGCAGATAAGTATCTCCACTCAGAAACACCTCCTGGGCAAAGATTTTGGGTATCTCAGAAGCTATATCCGAATAATAATAGCGTCCTCCGCAATTATCCGCAAGCCTCTGCAGAAGCCTCATGTCCGATCCGTCTCCCACCGCCACTGTGGATAATGTTACATTTCCGCCTGTATATGCCTCTATTACATCATTGTAATTACGGCTCTCCCCCTGGCCGTCCGTCAGGAGAATTACATGCCGTATGCCCGCATCACAGCCCGCCGCACCCTCAAGTGCAGCCAACAGGGCGGGTTGTATGGTGGTTCCTCCCCCTTCCGCTATGGTCTCAATCTGTGCTTTGATGGTCTCCTTGTCGGAAGCCTGCACCGGCTCCACTACCCAGCTGTAAGTATCATCAAAGGTGAGCACACCGACATAATCCGTACTGCGCATCTGATCCACAGCCGTCTCCGCTGCGGTGATGGCCAGATCCAGGCTGGTAGCTCCTGTGCCTGTTGCCGCCCCCATACTTCCTGAATGGTCGATGACCATGATCATTGCCGTGGAAGGGATTTCATCCACTCCCCTGAGCAGCATATCCACAGGAAGCACCGTCTCCAGCACACTCTCTCGGTAACCGCCCAGCGCAAAGCTGTCCTCTCCGCCCATGCAGACCAGCCCACAGCCATAATCCTTCACATAAGTCTCTATATTATCCAGAAATCCCTCCGGAAGATCCGGCAGATACACATTCTCCAGCAAAATACTCTTATACGCCAAAAGGCCTTCCAGGGTTTCCGGCGCATTGATTGCGGAAACCACGCTGTAATTACTGCCTGCGCTGCGGAGTACCTCCTCATACTGGCGGCTGTCCTCCTCCATGCCGGAGATCAGAAGCACCTTGGGCACTGAGTCAACCACAGAGTAAGCGTGATAGCTGTCGTTCTCCCCGCAGGTGTCTCCCGGAGCCGCTACCCTTACCTCGAAGCTTTCCACGCTCTCCCCTGTCACCTGCTGCCGGAGCCGGAACTGGTTCGTCCCCCTGTTAAGGTGTACATCATAGCTTTCCGTCTGCATTGTCCCCATCCAAATCTGAAGCTGTGCATCGGTTTCATAATTACTTTCCACCGTCACGGTCATGGAATACATATCTCCCTGATACAGATATCCCGGAAGCACTACCTGCTCCACATAGGCATCCTGCCCCTGTACTGTCTCGTAGACCATCGCAAGAAGCTCCACCTGTCTGGCCGCCAGCGCAGACGCCGTTCCCGCCAGATCCCCTCTGGTCTCCCGGCCGTCGGTCAGAATTACAATCCGCCCGGCCCCCTCTGACGGAAGCATGGCCAGTGCCCGGGACACTGCCTCTTCAAAGCTTGTCGCCGTCTTGTCAGGCAGCGACATGATCCGGGAAAAGTGATCTTCCTGTGTCAGGAACTGCTCCACTAGGGAATCCTTTCCAAAGGTGACAATCCCATACTGGTTATTCCCCGGCATAATACTGAGAGCATCGTCCAGATACCGCTCCATCTCCGGAAGATTCTGTTCGTTGCTGTTCGAGATATCCACCAGAAAGACTGTGGTATTTACCCCGCTCCGTTTATTTATGGAAACCCCCAGCAAAGCCAGAAGGATCAAGAGTGCACTCACCCCTCTGACCACAAGATAGAAACGCCCCCTGTAACGCGTCTGCCTGACATACAGAACCCATTCCAGCGCCAGCAGAAGCAGGGCTGCCGCCAACAGGACATTGCGAAGACGCTTTTTAACAAGCCGGCCTCCTTCAATGTCCGGGCCGGGAACCCCCTCCGACACGATTCTCCCGTCCGATTCGCCTGCTGTGGCAAAGCGCACTACATAGGCTTCCGTGATATCGCCGGCTGTAGCATAATATAATCCTGCCTTCCCCGTCTCCGCTGTCAGCGCGGCGGTTTCAAATTCCGGCCGGGGATGAAAAACTGCTGCCTCACCCGCCTCATAAATGTGGCTCGCCAGAAGTGATGTATCACCCAGATATCCAATCGTGTTAGCCATGAAAACAGGGAATTCCGCTTTCAGGGGGAAATCAGACTCCCGAATATCAAAGCCCACCACCACTGTCTTAATCCCGTCATGTTCACCGTAATAGCCTGCACACTGCTCTCCCGCCCACAAAAATCCCGTACCCCAGGAGGGCACCTCATACACCTTTGTCTCGTTGACGCCGATCAGGAAGGAGGGCAGCCCCGCCGTCAGGTCACAGCCGGCCGCCGTGAGCATTACCCTCTCCGCCGTGCCGGCCGTGTTCCTGGCGTCCTCAAATATCAGGCCGCCTGCATCCTCCGGCAGGTTTTCCGCCATACCGGCATCGTAAATACGGATTACCGGGGTATCCTCCGACAGGGCACCATCATCCGCAACCCTTGCAAGGCTGGTTCCTGCCACCGCCTGATAGGCCTTTTCTATATAAGTGTTTCCGTCTCCTACAAGGATTGCGTCCATCGGGCCTGTCCGGGGCAGAACGGCATAAGCCGTATTGTCCCCGGGAAGCGAGTCCTCCTCCCCGCTTCCCCCAAATTTCACGGAACCGATCTCACTGCGGAGAGGCTCTCCGCCCCATTCAAAAGGAGCAAAATAGCATAATGACGTCTCCCCGGCATCCATGTTAAGCTGCCGGATTTCCAGCAGCCTGTCGCCTTCATACAGGCTTACCTCCATGGAAGCCGGAGAGTCACTGTAATTGGTAATACTGGATGCACAGGTAACATCAGACATTTCCTCCTGCTGCACATAGGAGAGAAAATTATTAGACACATTGCTCACTGCACTCCCCATCACCATAATACGGGCATCAAAATACTGTGACAGGCTCATGGCGTCCCTGGCACCGCTGCCATCCGTGAACACAATCACCTCCGCTGCAGAAATGCCGTCTTCAGACTCCGCACCTGCACCCCGAAGTGTCTCCACCACACTCTCCACATCTTCCAGCTTTCCTCCCCCGTCACAGCACTCCACCTGCTTCAGGGCTTCGTAAAGGATGCTCTTGTCCCTTACGCCGGCCGCCAGCAATTCTGTCCCCATGCAGTCATTTGTGACAATGGAAAAGGCTGTCTCCTCTGAGGAAGCGATCAGGTTACGCACCTGTGCCATAGCCTCATCCATACGGCTTCTTCCATTTCCCGCGTCATGCTGCATACTCCCGCTGGTGTCCAGCACAAGGATCACATTCCCCCTGCCCCTGCCTTCACCGTGAAAATAAGGAGACATCAGCCCAAACACAAGCAGCAGCAGTATTAATATCTGGAGATACATCAGGATATTATGAATAAACTTCTCCAGAAATGTCTTCGACTGATGGTTCCTGAATAGTCTCTCCCACAACAGGTTGGAAGAAATCCTGTAGTCCTTCCCCTTTGGCTTTAACAAATATAAAATAATCACAACCGGCACCGACAGAAGCAGCGCCAGCGGCCACAAGCTCTCAAATATCATAAATCACCCTTAAATCCTGAAATATCAGCTGTCTTCTGTCCCTGCCCGTATCGCAGAGCACGTAAGCTCCCCTGCCCCCGGCGCAGCCCTTTCTCATCCGCTCCTTAAGATGCCCCAATTCCTCCTCATAAAGGCCTATCGTCCTGGCATCCATCGTCAGCCTCAGCTTTTCCTCCGTCTCGGAATCGATCAGCCGGTACGCTCCTGTCAGGGTAACGTGAAGCTCCTCCGAGGCCAGCGTATGCAGAATGACTGGACGCTGCTTACAATAGTCCAGGTACTGAAGCAGCTTTTCATAACTGCTCTTACCCTTCTCCAACATTTCAGGATGCAGGAAGTCACTGATCAGCACTGTCACCCCCGGCCCTCTGCGCTGTATCTTCTTTACCGAGGATAGCATATCCGCCTGCCCGGAAAAAGATAGCTTATCCAGCCAGTGCAGAACCCTTGGAAAGGCATTTCTTCCGCCGCTCACGGAAAGTCCCCTTCCCATATCCTTCATATCATAAAGCAGAAGCCTGTCCATATTATTCAACGCCAGAAAGCTCACTGACGACGCCAGATCCTTTGCAAGCTCCGCCTTGCTTACGGCGCCATAGTCCATAGACGCACTGGTGTCTATGAGGACGGAGACTATTGCTTCCTTCTCCTCCATATATTCGCGGACATACAGCTTATCCAGCCTGGCGTAAACGTTCCAGTCCATCCGGCGCAGGTCATCCCCCGGCATATATTCCCGAAAGTCGGAAAACTCCGCCGAGTTGCCCTTCTGAATCGACTTACGGTTGCCGGACATATTCAGGCTGCTCTTATGGGACATGCGTAGCTGCAGTCTGGACAGGGTGTCATAAAATGTAGAATCAAGCATACAGATTTTTTTCCTTTGCCTTAAGTATCTGCCGAATCACATCATCCTCAGCAATGCCTTCTGAAACAGCGTCAAAGCTTAACAGCACACGGTGACGCAGCACCGGATACGCCACGCTCTGCACATCTTCAAAAGACACGTTCAGCCTGCCTTCCATAAAGGCTCTCGCCCTGGCCGTTCGAATCATTGCCTGGGCGGCACGGGGGCTGGCTCCCTCCCTGATATACGGATTCTCCTCATGGGTGGACAGCACAAGCTCCAGCACATAATTCATCACCGCATCCGCAATGGGAATCCGGGAGATCAGCTTCCGCGCCTTCAGAAGCTCCTCTCCACTCATAATACTGCGAATTTCCGGCGGCTCCTGCCCTTCGGTAAGCTCCACGATTTCCCTCAGCTCTTCCTTTCCCGGAAATCTGACCAGAAGCTTAAGCATAAAACGATCTAACTGCGCTTCCGGCAGAGGATAGGTGCCCTCCTGCTCAATCGGGTTCTGAGTGGCAAGCACCAGAAAGGGCTCCTCCAGTATATGGCTCTCATTCCCCACTGTCACCGTATGCTCCTGCATGGCCTCCAGCAGGGCGGACTGAGTCTTCGGGGTAGCCCGGTTAATCTCATCCGCAAGCACCAGATTAGCAAAGACGGGGCCCTTTTCAAACCGGAAGCTGCTCCTTCCTTCATCCTTAACCATAATGTTAGTGCCTGTCACATCACTGGGCATCAGATCCGGAGTAAACTGAATCCGCTTAAAAGAAAGCTGAAACACCTGGCCAATGGTGCGTACCAGCATGGTCTTTCCCAGCCCCGGCATACCCTCCAGCAGGACATTTCCGCCGGAGAGGAGTGCCAGCATGACCTGGCGGATAATCTCCTTCTGCCCGATGATTCCCTTCCCAATCTCCTGTTCACATTCCTTAGTCTTCTGCTGATATAATTCAATCTCTGACATTACACCCTCCTTATCTTCGCATGTCATTCAAAACATAGTATGTGCCTCTGGACGCTCCCTTTTTACAGATAAGGCTGTCACAGACAAGCTTATTGAGGATCACCTGCGCCCTTCTTTTCCCCACATCCAGCAGTGTCACTAATTGCCCTGACGTAATCCTGCCATTCTCCACAATATACTTTACCACAGCTGCTTCCTGTGTGCTCATTTCGTCTTTGAGCGCATTTTGAGCGCATTTTGAGCGCATTCCGCCGCCATTGAAAAAGCAGAACACTTCCTCCTGCACTCTTCCGGTACACTCTGGAATATCCTCCAGGTTCCAGGCCATTGTATCTTCTGCCCGGTACAGATTTATCCTCAACGCGATTTCCATATCTACAAACTCCGGCTCTGGTAATCCATACTCTTTCATCTCGCGCATCAGCTTCGGGATGCCCGTTCCCCATCCTTCCACCAGATTCATATAAGAAAACGCATGAGCCAGCGCATGATTCCTGATCTGAGAGTATCCCTCCTTCATCCGCCCTATGGTCACTCCCGGCATCAGCCCGCCCGGGGAAGTAATCTCCAGACGATTGTCGTAGACAGCCACCTGGATATGGGACGGCTGCAGGAAGCTGCAGTTCATCACTGCGTTGATGATCAGCTCACGGATACTGTCCGGGGGCAATTCATAGATATCCTGCCGGTATATTCCCTCAATCCTGGCGCCAAGGCGTATATTGCGGAGCACAAACTGAAAGGCTTCCTCCACCTGGCTCCACAGCGGCCCCTCATAATCTCTTTTATCTACAAAAATGCCTCTCGTCCTTCCCTTAAACATACCGCACTGAATCTTTGATAAAAAGACATCCTGTCCTGTGAGAAATACATAAGCGTTTGTAGGATGAATGACTCCATCCTCATCCTCAGCAAGAATCCCCCAATTCAACAGAATATTCTTTGTCACATTTTTGACGGCCTGCCTCTGTGCCTCATTCCTGCAATTTGCAAGCGCAATTTCCTTCATGTCCGTACAGAGCTGTGAGATCTCTTCATCGGAAATGCCCAGATCCCTGCGGATGACTGTATCGTAAGACCGGCCCTCCGATCCATAGTACATCTCCTGTGTCATCGAACGGTCAGCCTTTCTGGTGGTTCCGGACACCCTTATATAGACACCATTCGTAATCCCATCCGACCTGATGTAATACGGTTTCTGCTTCCCGGCGCTGATCTCCACAATGATTATGGTCCTGCCCTCTACCGTCTGCAGGTATACATCCGGGACAATCACAGGCTCACAGCTGTCCGATATTGCATTTGTGATAGCATCCATCTCATGAAAAACAAGCTCCTCCGGTATGCCGGTTACGGCTCCCGTTTCGTCATCAATCCCAAAAATGATCCGGCCGCCCTTTCCATTTGCAAAGGCAACAACCGACTTCATATATTTAATACTTTTGTCCGGACGCCTTACTTTAAATTCCACGTTCTTTGATTCACCATTGAGAAATTCTGCTATGGCCATAATATTACCTCCGGATACTCTCCTCAAAGCTTATGCAATATTATCATGTAAAGTTTTCCCATCTTTTCCGCAAGCCAAGTATACCACATACATTTATTTTTGTAAATGAACGCATACCTGTATTTATAATCGTAAACGGTTATGCGGCACGCTACGCACAGCCTTTCAGGAACTTATCAAACTCTGCCTTCATGTGCAGGAAATTTCTTTTCTGCCCCGGAATCAGCTTTCCCCGCTTTTCAAAAACAGTCAGCCATTCCTTTAATAAAAGCTCCTTTTCCTCCTTTACAGCATAGCTCACCAGTGCAACGAAGGAAGGTCTGTTCTCATCCGACAGGATCCTGGAGTCAATATCTTCGACCGCTTCCGACGCATCGTTCGCCATAAGCTCATACAACTCCATGTCCTCATCATCGACTTTCCCGTCTACATATTCCTCGATGATCGCCTTTGCAGTAACAGGCTTCACAAACTCCTCCAGCAGTCCCTGAAGCATATTCAGCTTGTCTGTGATGACCTGTCTGTCCTTCGTGCTCATTTCCCTGCCAATCTCATCAAACAGCTGGCCTTTTTCATTTCTCCTGGTACTGCGGAGCGTCTTATGGAATATCCGGAGGAATTCCGCAAACTTCCTGTCATCCGCTTTTTCATCGGTTCCCATTCTGGTAAACCTGTCAAAAAGCGTCAGGAAGAGAAAGGAATCCTTCTTATTAAATATGTCCCTGATATCAGTTGTTATAACCTTCTCCAGCCTGCATATATTTTCAGCAAACCTGTCAAATTCCTCCTCTGACGCATGATCATTAAGATATTTGCAGGCCGCCCTGGGCTGTGTCTTCCAGCTTTCAAAGTGGTTCATGCACATTATAGTCTCAACAACCATTCTCTCAGCGGCCCCCCTGGTCTTATCCTTTTCGGAATAACCGGTGCATTCCACAAAAAACCTGCTGTTCAGTATCCTTCTGATCCGGCTCGCAAATCTGTCAATATAAGTAAACGCCCTCTGATCCGTATTCATGGCAACATGGTTATTGTAACGCTTGATATACCTTGAAATCCTGGCACTGTCACAGCGCTCATGTATGACTGTCTCAATCTGATATTCATCAAATTTTTCCTTTAATTCCTCGGGGAGTTTTTCATATGTCTTATTCTTAATATTAAATACGGCATCTTCATATGTGATATTGCCGTCCTTATCCGTCACCCTTTTCTTATAAGGAATCAAAGGGTTCTCAACGGAAGACGTAATCTTATAATTCATGTCCCTGAATTTTCTCAGGGCCGCCGTCCTGCAGCCGCCGTCAACAATATGCAGCCTGGTATTTTCCTCCTCCCCGAGAATAACGGGAGGAATATAGTCATCTGTCAGGACGGTGACGATCAATTCGTTGATCTGCTCATTATTCCAGGCAAAATTCCTCTGTACGTCGGCATTATTATCAATATCGCCCTTCCTGTTCTTATTCAGATACATATCTAAAGTATAAGTCTGTTTCCGTGGTCTTGCCATTATATACCCCTCCATTGAATCTCTTTATGCTTACAGTACTGAAACATTTCTGTAGGAATGAATCGCTTCACAGCACTCGGCGTATTGCTTTCCGCTTATATGTAATTCCGCCCTTATCTCCTTTGGGAGATAACCGTCAGAAAGCATCCACAGCACCTTTCTCTGAAGCCCTGAAAGCCGGTTAAGATACGAACGCATCCTTCTGCTGAAGCCCTCCTCCCGGTTCTCAAACAGCTCCCTCTCAATCGTAAAGGTGTCTGCAATCGTTTCTCCCAGAGTAACATCCTCCCCGTCGCCCACAGGTATGTCGATGGATACGGATATTCTGTCCGCCCTGCGCTTCTCCCTGTTCCTTCTCGTCATTTCCGTCTTGATCCTTTTCGACAGGCAGGAATACAAAAAAGCTTCAAAAGGCTGTGAGCTGTCATATCGACTGATTACGTCTGTAAACACCTCATTTGCAAGCGAGTAGAAATCCTCAATATCCTTATCCGGAATACCTCCAAATTTCTGTATAAGCTTATCCACAAGCCCGCGGAGCTTTCTTGCATTGTCCGCATAATACATCTCCAGTATCTGTTCCATATCGCCGTTCTCCTTCTGATCGTTCTGTTCTGTAAACAGGCTTTTTGTATTTAATTGTCGTTGATAATTATTAGTATAGAATGTATGTTCTTGTTTGTCAATAGTTTTTGCGAACAAGCGTTCGTTATTTTATTTTCTGTAAGTTCTACAGGCCTTTTGAACCATTCAAAAAGTATAAAAGGTTTTAAGTCCTATTTTCCGTACTTGTAATGCCTTTCAGAAATGAAATCATCCCATGCATTACAAATTTGCCCGTTTCCGTCATTCAAATGCAGAAGTATATAGTACAGGGAGCAGTCAGGAGCCCCTCTTGCAAAGAATCTGAAAAGAAAGGAAGATACCGATGACAGAAACATTTTACAGAACGGGAGCCTTCAGAAGGGATTTCTCCACATTCGGAGGTAGGATCTGTGCCTCCGACTTCAACAGAAAAACCACATTATCCGAGGCTGCCGCAAGAATCATGGCGGACATGCGATTTGACAGGCAATGCAGGAAGAACAGCCCGGACAACGAAGCAGCGTCAGATGAACACGGCAGCAAAACAACGTTAGATGAACACGGCAGCAAAACAACGTTAGATGAACACGGCAGCGAAGCAGCACCAGATGAGACCGGCAGCGAACCTGAAAAGGGAATTATCTGAACTGAAAGGAGGCAGCGCAATTGCCCAACATTCAATATCATCTCTATTCCGTTGATACCGGACATTTTTACAGCAGCCGCGAGAAATATTTCTTTGACATGTACTGCAAATACCGCAGAGAATGCAAGGCAATGCAGGATACGTTTACCGGGCAGGAGTTAAAGCGGCTGTACGCCCATAAAAGAGGGAAAGCCAGGCAGGCAAGACAGCGTCTGGCCACGCTGCTTTCCAATAAGACCAGGCAGAATGAAATATCAGAAGGCAGGGATCATATCCGTACTCTCAGGGAGGAGCGTATACACGATACCAATATCATATCTGCATTTTCATCCTCGCTGAGCAGGGCAATCGGCATAAAGCAGGACGAGCTGACAGGCGACCTGATCATAGTACAGATTTATCATTTTGAAATTTTTAAGGATATATCCTTTTACGGCTTTACCTTCCGAAAGGAGCAGTACAGGTATTTTACATCCTCGGCCGGGCAAATCCGCCACAAGAAAGCCGTCTTCCTGAAAGAGACTGTATGGAACAGGCTCATGAAGACCATCCTGTGCGGCCTCACCGTGGACAAGATCAATGCCAGGGGCGGGAATAATGTGAACAAGCATCTGGCCTACATGGCCCTCACATGCACCGCAACAGAAGAATGGGATGGATTCGACATAGACCGGGCTATCGTCATAAATGACTTTGAGACAGATGTGTACGGTACCTTCGACTATGTGGATGAGACAGACTATACGGTCACAAGGAAGACAGGGTTTGTCCCTGTTCCCCACACAGACGGCGCAGGCATGATCCTGCCCTCCGTATCCGCCAAAAACTTTATGTTCCGCGCCCCCTGGATCAAGGGGCTGCTGGGAGTCTTTGATTTTCGGAAATTCGTGGAAGCAAACGGCTGCTCCCCGGTTATCACAGACATATACGGAAAGGAGCATGACATCATCCGGGAAGACATCCAGATCATCTTCACCAAAAGCCAGTTTAAAATGCACAAATATTATGATTCCTGGGAGGAATACAGGGAGTGTTTCAAAAAATATCACTGCAGGGCCGGCAGGTGCAATATGGAGGAGGACAGAATCAAAAATGCCAGGTTGAATTACCAGATGCTGCAGACGCTCACGGACATATCCGACGACGAGCTCGACCTGCTTACCCACAGATCCTCAGAGCGGATCCGAAAGCTCTGTTCTTCCAAAGACACCATGCTGGAAGCTCTCGGGATCACAGCCTATAACAGCGATATGAATCCCTTCCAGAAGGCTGTCAAAATATATCCCGCCCTGCTGAAGGATTCCTTCACCAAAGATCTGCTCCGCGACATCAAGAACAGCCTGGTCAGAAAATACCGCAGCGGGAAGCTGGAAGTGACCGGGAAATACACCTTCCTGCTCCCGGATTTTTACGCCGCCTGCGAATACTGGTTCGGCCATATTGAAAATCCCACGGGATTACTGAAGGATCAGGAGGTATACTGCCGGCTGTACCGGCAGTACGACAGGCTTGACTGCCTGAGAAGCCCCCATCTGTACAGGGAACATGCCATCCGGATAAATACTGCTGGCCCCGCCTGCAGCAGACGGGCCGATGAGATCGGTAAATGGTTTCCCACCAATGCCCTGTACACAAGCCCCCATGACCTGATCAGCAAGCTCCTCCAATTCGATGTGGACGGGGATAAATCCCTTGTGGTTGCGGATCCGGATTTTATCAGGCTGGCAGAGCGCAATATGAAAGATATCGTTCCCCTCTACTATAACATGCGCAAGGCTGAACCGACCCAGCTGAATGCCAGAACCATCCATGCCGGGCTGAAGCAGGCCTTCGCCTGTGGGAATATCGGGAAATACAGCAACGATATCTCCAAAATATGGAACCATGACTGCTTCATTAACGGTTCCGAACAGGAGAAAAAAGAAGCTGTGGATGTCATCAAGCTGCTGTGCATGGAAAATAATTTCTGCATCGATGCCGCCAAGACCCTGTATATGCCCAGACGCCCGGAATGGTTCCGGACGCTGGTATCAAAATACACCCGCTGCAGGCTCCCGGCTTTCTTTGAACACGCAAAGGATAAGGAAGCGTCACAGCTTGCAGAGCGTAACCAGAGCACAGTGAACCGGATATACAGCAGGATCCCCAACACGCCCGTCAGCACCCGCGGGACAGACCTGGAAAGCATCGATTACCGCAAAATGATGCGGGACAGCACCATAATATGCAGCCGGGAGACAGCCCGCCTGTACGACAGCCTGAACCGGCAATACCGCTATTCCATGAACATAAGGGAGGAATATACGGATAACCTCCATTATATCGCCTGTAAACTCCGCGCAGAATTTGCCCGTACCGGATACCCGGAACCGGTCATCACAGACATGCTGGTAGAATACTTATACGGCCGGAACAAGAGATACAAGCAGCTACTTTGGCTCTGTTACGGGCAGTACATCGTAAACAATCTGGAAAGAAATGTGGGGCTGCCCGGGACGAAATGCATTCAATGCCGGGACTGCGGGGAATGGATTGAAATCAGCAGGACGGACAGGCGCACCTGCAGATGCGGCAGCTGCAGGGAACTCTACCGCAGGGAATACGAAAAAAATAAAAAGCGGCAGCAGAGGAACAAATGACTGTCCCCATTTTACACAGTGGAAATTCAGCCGTTATCTGCGGGCGGAATATTCCCGCCCGGAGGGAAATGGCCGTAAATAACGGAAAATGCTTTGTGCATATAGGGGAAGGAACGGAGGCGGGAAATGAACATCACACAGGATATACTGATAAAGCAGATCGCGGACAGGGAAGACATCAATACCGCGACAGTCCAGAGACTGTTTGCGGCGGCGGAAGACATTATCTTCGACTACTTATCTTCCACCGCCGCAGCCGAGGAAGTCACCATCAAACTCTTTAACGGCATCCGGATCCGGCGCAGCTACATAAAGGAAAAGAAATACACCAAAGGAATGTTCCAGGATCTGGACTGCCCGGAACACGTCAACACAAAAGCTTCCCTGTCCAAACACTACAACGGGCAGGTAAACCGGAGGCTGTTCGGGCGGTAACGCCCTGCGATTCCGGAAAGCCAACCAGTCAACACCCCCTCTGCAAGCAACAGGGGTGTTGACCCTCGCGGCATTCGTCAAGATCCTTCGGACTTTGACTCATTGCCCGCGGGAATCAACAGACAGGAGGAAAACAAATGGACAACACAGTTTTTACAGATTCAAACGGGCATATTGTGAGAAATTCGCCCATGAAAGATGAACACCAGCTTATCAAGATCGCCGGGAAGGCTCCTGTGTTAAAAGACATAGGCAGGATTGTCTCCGGCGACACCAATTCAAACATCCTGACCTTTGAGATCAACCGCTACTACGACGGCGTGGATCTGTATACCAAGCTGATCAAGATCATCGTCAGCAATGAGCTCGGCATATTTACGGAGAACGCGGTGAACCTGCAGTACAACAGCGAGCTCCTGCGGTTCTCCTGGATCCTGTCCGATTCCGTCACCTGTAAGAGCGGCAATGTCACAGCCGCCATCGCATTCATCGGCGCGGAGGATGGATACAAGTACGCCCTGAAGACCCTGCCCTTCACCATAAGGGTCGAAGCCTCCCTGGACATGGACTTCGACCTGCCCGACGAGGAACCCGAACCTCCCTATAAGAACTGGTTCGTGGACGTGGAAAGCAGGCTGTTTGCGCTGGAGCAGACCTTTATAGACTTCGAGGCCGCGCCCATCGACTTTTCAGAAGGGTGGATCTGAACACATTTCATCATTGAGAAACGGAGGAAATCACATGGCAGACCGACAGAAACCAATCGACAGAAAATATCTCATCTCTTCCTTAAAGGGATTTGACAGAAACGTGTTAAGCAAAAAATACCTGACCCCTACCCAGACCTTCTCACAGGCCGACACAAGGTCAAACATTGCAAGCGGGGAGACCGCATCCGTGATCTTCGGCAAGATCGGCAAATGGTTTTCCGACCTGAAGGCGGTGGCCTTCAGCGGGAAATTTACAGATCTGATCATCGAGGATTCCGGCAGAGGAGCCTGGAACCGGCTGGGACTCACAAAGCTCTACGGCTATGCGGATCCTCACGCTGTGGACGGGGCCATGACCAACGCCCTGGCCACCTCCTTCTTCGACGCCTGCCTGAAACGGGACGCCGACAACACCCCCGCCGACGACGCCCTCTACTCCCTGGGTACACCCTCCATGCGCTGGAACCGTATCTGCGCCAGACGGGCTGAAGCCGATGAAATCTCCGGCGCCGACCACTCCGGCACACAGCTCCGGCTGGGAACCTCCGGGGATTTCGCTGAAGCAGGCGGCACCAACGTAGCACTCTACTTCAAGGACAATACCTTCGGCGCAGGCATCGGCAGAAGCCTCGAGGGGTATGACGGCCCGGACAGCCGCCGGATCACCAACCAGGTAGTGACCGGACATTACAACTCCTCCTGCGTCGGCGGCGACCCCGCAGGAGGGACCAACGGCGTGGCCTTCCTCATAGGAAACGGCACCGGGGAAAGACGTTCCAACGCCATGTATGTGGACTACGGCGGCAATTCCCACCTTGCCGGCGCTCAGTACGTAAACGGCGCGGATTACGCCGAATACCTGGAATGGAAGGACAGGAACACGGAACAGGAGGATCGTGTGGGCAGATTCGTCACACTCATCGGGGACAAAATCGCCATTGCCAGGAAAGGCGACTTCATCATCGGTATCGTCAGCGGTAACCCCTCCGTCATCGGCAACGATGACTTCCACACCTGGGCCGGAAGATACCTCCGGGACGACTTCGGACGGCTGATCCTGGGAGACGTCACCACATTGGAGCCCGGTACCGGCTCCGAAATCCGCCTCCATAACCAGCCCCAGAGCAACCCCCTGTACGACGAAAGCCTCACCTATCTCCCCAGAAGCAGAAGGCCCGAATGGGACGCCGTGGGGCTTGTGGGTGTAATGCGGGTATACGACGACGGCACCTGCAGGGAGGACGGCTTCTGCAAGGCAGCGGACTACGGCGCCGCCACCGCCGCCCTGCCCGGGGAAGGCTCCTTCCTGGCCCCCGTCTACAAGGTGATGAAACGGGTCTCAGACAACATCATAGAAATCTTCTATAAATAACCGGAGGGAAAATAATGAGCGCATATAACCGCGAAGTGATTCTTTCAAGAACGGTGACGGGCGACGAAACGGGATTGCTTGCCGCAATCCCCTTCCCCGTTTTTTACAAATATTCCGATCCCGTGAAAGGAACCATCGACCTGGAAACGGAACTCTTTAACCCCTCGGAGGGCGTCGGTGCGACGTTTCATTTCGGGCTGATCGATAAGACCTTCCTGCTGCTGGACGCCGCCGGCAATGTCCTGGGCCATGATGCGGATTTCCCGGTCATCACATCAAAGATAAGCCAGCCGGACGGACGGAAATACGTCTTCGGCCTCCATGTGACTGTGGATCACGTAAACCAGTCCCTGAAAATATACGACGCCTACAGCTGCCTGGACACGGACACTTCCTGCGCCGTGTTCGACGGCTTCCGGTACCGCTTTATCCCCTGCTGCCTGTCCGGGGTGTACGGCGGCTTCTTAAAGGAAACGGTACAACGGGAAACGGTAAAAGAACCCTGCACCCAGCTCATCATAGACCGCTATACCGGCGTGATAACCGGGCTGGTGACACAGGAAGATATCCTCTTTACCAGGCACAACCAAATCGTCCTGTACAATCATGACCTGGCCCCTTACCAGGAAAATCTGGGCGGTTCCCTGCAAAGCCTGATCCAGCGCTTCCGCTACCGGGACGGCGCCCTCCTGCCGGTGGATGAGACAGACCCGGCATACCGGAGGCTGCAACGCCTGAAATCCGGCCTGGAGGAGCTGAGAAGCCTGCAGGTCAGCACCTCCAGATGGGCTGTGGAGCATATGCTCTATGAAAAGCTCTGTCCTCTGTGGAAGGTGCGGAGGCTCCTTCGGGAGAAGCAGAAAAGGATCGGAGAGCTGGCCCGCCGGCTGCGGCAGATTCAGGATCGCATCCGCAGCGTGAAAAGGCATAACTACCTTCAGAACAGGAGACAGTACCTTGCAGGCCACCGCTACAAATATTACGCCGCCGTCTGCCTGCTGATCCGGGATGAAAACGCCTATCTGGAAGAATGGCTGAAGCACTATGAATCCATCGGGGTGGAACATTTCTATCTCTATGACAATAAATCCAGGATCCCCATAGCGGATACGGTTCACGGGATTGACGGCGGCAGGTTCGATTCCCTCTGCACCGTGATCCCCTTTACAGAATACCGCAAGAACATGCAGTACGAATGCTATGAGCACTGTCTCTCCCACTACGGGGAAGAATCCCGGTGGATCGGCTTCTTCGACACTGATGAATTCCTGGACACAGGCCGTGACATCCGGGAATTCCTGCGAGAATACGAAGATGATTTCTGCGTCTGGTTTCCCTGGGAGCTGTACAATGCGGACGGACATATCAGCCGGCGCGGCACTCCGGTACAGGAAACCTTCCTGACCCCCTGCCCCGACCCCTACGGACTGTGGGGAAAAGTCTTCCTCCAGCCTTCCAGGACCCATTTCATGTACGTCCACCTGGGCGTGGG
Source organism: uncultured Acetatifactor sp. (assembly GCA_949840935.1). Lineage (GTDB taxonomy): Bacteria > Bacillota > Clostridia > Lachnospirales > Lachnospiraceae > Acetatifactor. The sequence goes on from CATKXX010000007.1 coordinate 93,290, forward strand.
CCTGGACGAATGCGAGCGGGTAGTCAACGCAGGCCATGCAGACCACCTTGACAGCTACCATGAGCTGTACCTGGAATCGAGAAAGGAACACCCGGATCTCTACAGATACGGAAAAATCCGCCACTACATTACCCGCTCCTTCGAGGAATGGACGGATAAGATGAAGCGCGGAACCTCCGACCCCAACTTCAAGAGACAGTTTGACAATTTCTTCGCCTACAATCCCGACCTTGCGTTTCTGAAGAAAGAACCGGAGGTATTAAAATTAATGGACATGAAACAGGGATATTCCTGATTCACGGCCCGACAACAAGGAGGTGTTTATCATCGGCAAAGCAAGAAGCTACGAAATCATAGAATACAGGGACAAAATCATGGACGCCCTCTGCCATTCCCCGGAGCTGATCAAGCTGCTTGGATGCGGGCAGGAGGAGCATCCGGAGGACGTCATCCCCTACAGGCTCGTCCATCCCTACGAATACATACCCGAAGCCTGCACGGGAACGGAGCGGTATATCAATTTCGATCTGGAGGAAGCCTCCGACCCGTCCAACCGTACCTTCCGAAACATCACCGTCCGTTTCTACATTCTCTGTCATGAAGCGGCCGCCAGGTACACGGATGACAGCAGGTCATACCTCTGGTACGACAGAGTCGTATGCGCTCTGGAACATATCCTCTGCGAGGAAAACATACTGGGCGTCGGCAGGACAATCCTGGCCTCCGGGGAGCCCTACTGCCCTGAAAGCAAATGGAAAGGAAGGCTGCTGAAATTCACCACAAGAGATTTCAGCAACGGGATGAAAAATGGAAAATAAAAGAAGCCTTATCAAATGCTCCTCTGTGGATATCCTTCCCGGCCTGTGCCTGCGGATTCCCACTGTAGGAGAAATCCTGGAGGACGAGCAGCACTACTATCATCTCGTCTCCTGCCTCACCGCCACACCGTATCAATGTATGGTACAGCTGGAGGATCACGGGATTGACTTCACACAGATCAGCGACTTTGAACTCTTCAGGATGCTGTTCCCGGCAGCTGCCAGGGAAGATATCAGAATCCTCTTCGGCGAAATCGACCTGTCGGATATTGCGCAACGCCATAACCCGGAAAACGGCGCACCCTCCCTGTACAGCCCAAAGAACAGCCTCACCATCGACGAGCTGGCTTACGGCAGGCTGGCAGGGCTGCTGCGGGAGATCAATGGCCTGAAAAGGGAGAACCGCAGGCCCGGAAATGAGGAGGCGAGGAAATTCCTCATTAGCCTGGAACGGAAAAGGCAGCGGCGGAGCACAAACAAGCCTTACGAGCCTTATCTGGAAAAGCTGGTAGTGGCGCTGGTCAACCGGCCGGAATTCAAATACAATTACGAGCAGGCCCAGCGGCTGACCATCTGCCAGTTTCACAAGAGCCTTGAGCAAATCCAGGTCAGCATCAACTATGAAAATACCATGGCCGGCATCTATTCGGGAAACATTGACGTATCCAGGATCGGGGACCGCTCCTGCCTAAGCTGGCTTCCCAGGTGATTGTCCCCTTTTTCACCCATCCTGTTTTCCGCCGTACCTATGCGATCGCCTTTTCTGAAATGAGTCACCCGCCAACCATGAAAGGCATCCCATTATGGGGTGCTTTTTTGATACGAACGCCGGAAAGGAGGCATCATCATGCAGATTTATCTTGATCATGCGGGCACCACGCCTTTAAGCCCGGCCGTAAAGGATTATGTCATCCAGACCCTGGATCAGTACGGCAACCCCTCCTCCCTCCATTCGAGGGGGAAGGCCGCCGGATGGATCATAGACGCCGCCAGACAGTCCGTTGCGGCATTTATCCGCGGGAAACCGGAGGAGATTTATTTCACCCCGTCGGGATCGGCTTCCAACACCCTGGCAGTCAAAGGGCTGGCCTCGGAAAATCCTTCGGGAAACCGCTATGACGTGTTCTGCTCCCCCACCGCCCACAAATCCATGCTGAAAGCATGTGAATCCTGCCTGGGCCATACCCTTCTGGAGGTGGATTCCACGGGAAAAATCAACATCCCCCGGCTGGAGGACATTCTCTCGCGGCAATCTTCCAGAAGACCGCTCGTCTGTGTGGAAGCCGCCAACTCAGAGATTGGCACAGTCAATGACATCGCCGGAATCGGCCTGGCCGTGGGCAGGCATGGAGGGCTCCTGGCGGTTGACGCCACCGGCTATATTCCTTATCGTCAGGTTGACATGGACAGCTGGGGAAACTATGTGGACATCCTGACCTTCAGCGGCCATAAGCTCCATGCCCTGAAAGGCGTCGGAGTCCTGTGGAAAAGGAAATCCCTCTCCCTGAAGCCCCTGATCTACGGGAGCCAGCAGGACGGCATCGTATCCGGTACCGAAAATGTGACCGGGATCGCTTCCCTGGGAAAGGCCGTGGAAGAATACGATTACTCCCTCGTCTCCCCGCACAACCGGGATTATGTCCACGAATACATCCGGCAGCATATCCCCGGAAGCTATCTGGTAGGCGCTCCCATGGAATCCGGGGACAGGCTTCCCCATAACCTCTATATCTGCTTTCCGGAAGTGGATGGCGATTCGCTGATGCTCCTTCTGGACAAAAACGGCATCCAGGTATCCACCGGCTCGGCCTGCAACAGCAGGGAGCGCTCCGCCTCCGCCGTGCTTACCGCGATCGGGATGAAAAAGGAGGATATCCACAGCTGCATCCGTCTCAGCTTCAGCGGGCAGGAGACAAAAGAAGAACTGGATTATGTATGCGAAACGCTGGAACGCTGTGTCGGGCTCCTGCGGAGCCTGAACACCTGAAAATATCACAACAGGAGGAGTTTCCCATGGAATTTACAGAACAGATCGCAGCCTACATACAGAAATACGCGCCCCAGTACGGAATCCGGGTATGCTCTCCCATCCTGGCGCAGGCGGTGCTGGAATCCGCCTGTGGAACCTCCGAACTGGCCGTAAAAGCAAAGAATTATTTCGGGTTGAAATACAGGCCCGGCAGATGCCCCACCGCCTGCGGAACTTACCGCAAGACGGGATCCGAACAGAACCCCGATGGTTCCCTCACCTCCTCCCCCATGCTTTGGATGAAGTTTCCCGACATGGAAAGCGGGGTGCGGGGATATTTTGACTTCATCAGCATTCCCGCTTATGCCAACCTGAAAGGCGTCACAGACCCTGAAACATATCTGGAATATATCAAAAAGGACGGATACGCCACAAGCCTGGATTACGTACCGGATCTGATGAACGTCATACGGAAATATAATCTGACAAAGTACGACAGTGAAAAGGAGGGATCCATCCCCATGAACCCCATCATTCAGAAGCTCCCCGCAAACCCTTCCAATTACGGCGGGCCCAGGAGTGCTTCCTCCATCCGGTATCTCGTCTTCCACTATACCGCCAACCGGACAGACACGGCACGGGCAAACGCCAGTTATTTCAGAAACAATGTCGTCAAGGCATCCGCCCATTACTTTGTGGACAGGCATGACATATACCGGTCTGTGGAAGACCTGCGGATTGCATACTCCGTAGGCGGCGCAAAATGGTCGGACTGCGGCGCCACCAAAGGCGGCTCCATGTATGGGAAGATCACCAACGCTAACAGCATTTCCATCGAAATGTGCTCCGTGGGCGGGGCGATTGCGGAGGACACCCTGGAAAATGCCGTGAGCCTTGGGAGGAAGCTTATGGAGAAATACCACATCCCCATCTCCCATGTATACCGCCACTTTGACGTAAACGGCAAACACTGCCCCGGTTGGGAAGGCTGGTACGGGCCGGACTCCCCCAAATGGACTGACCTGAAGCAAAGGCTGGAAAAGGCTGTACAGCCGTTGGACAGCCCTGACAGGCCCGGCACCTCAGGAACAATCGGCTCCGCTCCCGGCGGCAGCTCTCCCGGGACAATCGGCTCCGCTCCCGGCAACAGCAGCTCCTCCGGGGCAAACGGCTCCGCTCCCGGCGGCAGCTCCTCCGGGACATGCGGCCCCGCCCCCGGCAACAGCTCTCCCGCCCCGGCGCCTTATCAGGTCAGGCTTCTTGACAATCTCAATATCCGGAAGACGCCCGGCGGCGCAGTCTCGCAGCCGGGCGGTGCAAAGAAAGGTTTTATCTACACGATCGTAGAGACACAGGGAAGCTGGGGACGCTTAAAATCCGGCGCCGGGTGGATCAGCGTATCCGAAAGGTATGTCAGTAAAGTACAAAAATAACAATCAGACAAGGAGGAACCGTCTATGAACACCACCACATTTCTCACCCTGCTCTCCGCCTTTTCCGCGGTCAGCAGCCTTGTAACCGAATGCGTCAAAACACTCACCGCCGATAAAGCAAAGCTTCCCGGCAACCTTGTGGCCCTTGCCGCCGCGTTGGCCGTCGGCGGCGGAGGCACCGCCCTCTATTACTTCTTATGCTCCGTTCCCTTTACGGCGGAGCATATCGTCCAGATGTTCCTGATGGGACTGGCAAGCGGCCTGGTATCCATGGTCGGCTTCGATAAGGTACGGCAGACCATCGGACAGTTTACGGATGGCTGCGGGGGCGACAGGCAATGAATGAAATCAGAGAATTGACCTCAGTGAACCTTCCTTACATGCTGGCCTCCTTCTTTGTCCTTCTCGCGGGAGCCAGGGCTGCCCTGTCCCTCCTGGAATGGGCGGTGGGAAAGCTTGGCCTGGAAACCGGATGGATGAAGAAAAGGCGCGAAGAACATGACCTGCTGACCCGCACCTCCCAAAGCCTCGCCGCACTGCAAAGGCAGCGAGAAAAAGATGTGGAACGCTCCGACAGCCGGGATGAGGAGATTTCAAACGACATCAAAAAGCTTACGCGGATGTTCGTGGAGAAAGAGATTGACGATATGCGCTGGGAGATCAACAATTTCGCCACCAAGGTCTCCGAAGGCCGCCCCTGCAACAAGGACAGCTTCACCCACTGCATCCGCATCTATGAGAAATACGAGAAAATACTGGAGGAAAACGGGCTTGAGAACGGCGAAGTGGAAATTTCCATGGAATTGATCAATGACGCCTACCGGAAAAAAATATGGCATCCCGGCAGCACCTGATCTTTTCTGTCCCCATTTTTAACATCAATTTCCCACCCGTATTTTACGGACGATAATTTCCGCCCCGGACTGAAAAAGCCGTAAATTACGGGCGGCACACTGTGCGTATAAGGGAAATGACCCCAAAACAAAAAAAGAAAACGGAGGTAACAAAATGACTATTGACACAAGCAGACTGATCATCACTGAAATCGCAAGGATCACGGCCTTTAACAACGCCGGGGAGCTGGAATTCATCATGGACGAGGTTCAGAGCGGCTCCATCCAGAACACCCAGGAGAAAGCCGACATCACCGGCAGGAACGGACGCAAGATTGCTTCCCTGAAGAAGAATAAGGCAGTCACCGTCTCCGCCACCAACGGCGTCCTTGTAGGCGGCGCACTGGCCGCACAGACCGGTACAGAGGTGGAGCAGGGCTCCTTCCCCGTCCGCATCACCGACATCATGACCGTAAAGGACAATTCCTGTAAGACAGCCAAGACCGCCATGGGCGTCACCGGCGCAGAGATCGGCACAATCTATGTAAAGAACGCGGACGGCTCCCTGGGCGCAAGACTGGATCAGGATGCCGCAGCAGGCCAGGGAAGCTTCCGGTACGACCCTGCCACAAAGGAAATCACCCTGTCCGGGATCGCCGACGGTACCGAGCTTGTGGCCTTCTACGACACAGAGACGGAAGCGGCCAGAATCTCCAACGACTCCGAGAAGTACAGCAAGGTATTAAAGCTCTACATCGACGTGTTGCTCCAGGATTCCTGCGATAAGGAATACGCTGGACAGGTGATCATCCAGAGGGCCGACGTGTCCGGCGAATTCGAGCTGTCCCTGGGCGGAGACAGCTTTGCCCATGCCTTCACAGCGGAAAGCCTCGCAGGCGGATGCAGCGGCTCCACCAATCTCTGGGATCTGGTGGTCTACGGCGTAGGCTGACCCCAGGCCGGCATCCCGGGGAGCGTCTTTATGCGCTCCCCGGGGATTGTCCCTTGCACCTTCTCACGCAGCTGCTTCCGCAATCATCTTCCCACCGACTCTTATTTTATCCGTAACGTTCCCCTTCTGTCCCCTTATCAGCCCCAAAACCCTGTAGAGAGGCAATGTCATTAACTTAAGGAATCTTTTACAATTGAATTGCAAAAGGTTCCTCTCTTTGTTGTATAATGAAAGTAGATAACTGATGTTTTTTCCCATAAGGCAGGTGATTTTATGAAGAATTCTCAA
>CATKXX010000008.1 GCA_949840935.1 uncultured Acetatifactor sp.
CTCGAAACCCTCGCAAAATTGCATAGGAACGCAATTTTGACTTCGCGGTGCCGTATGGCTGAACTGTTACTCGACGTATCCCTGCAAATTCCTTAAAGTTGTATTTTCACCCGGAATATCCTATAATGTCTCCAGAACATGTTTAGCCTATAGGAGGAAGCATCCCATGAAGACCATCGCGGTCATTGAAGACGATATTTATATTGGAAATCTGCTCCAGGAGGCGCTGTCCGGGGAGGGTTATTCCGTGCTCAGGGCCTATTCCGGCACGGAAGCCCTGCTTTTACTGGAAAAGCAGCGGCCTAACCTGATTCTGCTGGATCTCATGCTGCCGGGACTCTCCGGGGAGGAAATACTTCCTCTGTTGAGAGAGATTCCCGTCATCATCGTCAGTGCCAAAACCGATGTAAACGATAAGGCGGAGCTTCTCCTGAAGGGCGCCGCCGATTATATCACCAAGCCCTTTGAAATTAAGGAGCTTCTGGCCAGGATCACGGTACAGCTGCGCAGACAGCCCTCGCCCTGCGACACCCGGCTGACGGTTGGGAATCTGTGTCTGGACAGCAGGGACAGAAGCTGCACCCTGTCGGGCTGTCCGGTACGCCTGACCAGGACGGAATTTGCCATTCTGAGACTGCTGGCAGAAAATGCCAATCATGTCATTTCCAAATCCGCCCTTCTGGACTCCCTCAGCCTGGATACCCCAGACTGCACGGAAAGCTCCCTGAAAGTCCATATCAGCAATCTCCGGCAGAAGCTTCGGGAGGTCTCCGGGGAAAATTATATCGAAGCCGTATGGGGGATTGGCTTTACACTTTCTTTACCTTTTTCTTAACCGGTATCTTAACCCTGATATGATATACTCCATCTCAAAGGAAAATGAGACTGCCGGCTGGAACAGCATTCCAGGACTTTGACGCATTGCCCGCAGGAATCATTTGTCTGCCGGCGGAATTTTGTTTGTCAGCGGAAATTTGTTTGCCGGCGGAACCGTTATCAGAATGGAGGATTCTATGGAATATGTAATGACTACCAATTCACTGAAGAAAAAGTACCGTGATTTCACAGCGTTAAGCAATGTGAACATGCACGTCCCGCGTGGAGCCATCTACGGCTTCGTGGGGGAAAACGGCGCGGGGAAGACCACCCTGATACGCCTGATCTGCGGATTGCAGAAGCCTGACGAGGGAGATTATTCCCTTTTTGGCCTCTCCTTCCGGGATCCCAATATCCGAAAAAGCCGCGGCCGCATGGGAGCCATGGTGGAGACGCCGTCTATTTATCTGAATCTGTCGGCGGGGGATAATCTGAAGGAGCAATACCGTCTTTTGGGTATCCCTTCCTTTGAAAGCATTCCCGGCCTGCTGAAGCTGGTGGGCCTGGAACACACCGGATCAAAAAAGAGTAAAAACTTTTCCCTGGGAATGCGCCAGCGTCTGGGGATTGCCCTGGCCCTGGCGGGGAATCCTGATTTTCTGGTGTTGGACGAACCGGTCAACGGCCTGGATCCCCAGGGGATTATCGAGATGCGAGAACTGATTCTGAAGCTGAACACGGAGCATGGCATTACTATACTCATCTCCAGCCATATTTTAGACGAGCTGGCCCGGCTGGCCACTCATTACGGTTTCATCCACAAGGGCCGGGTCATCCAGGAGATCAGCGCCGCCGAATTGGAAGCCTCCTGCCGCAAATCCGTAAGTGTCACTGTCTCCGACAGCAAAGCCCTGTCTCTGGTCATGGAGGAAAGGAACCTGGAATACCGGATCATCTCCGATACACAGGCAGAAATCTACGGAGATATCATCCTTTCGGAGCTGGCGGAGGCACTTGGCCGCAGGGAATGCATCCTGTATTCCGCGTCCTCCAGGGAGGAAGGACTGGAAAGCTATTATATGAAGCTGATCGGGAGAGAATAGCCCGGACGTCTTACGGGCCTGCACATAAAAATGCCGCCAACGTCCGCGCGGCAGAAAGAGAGGAAATATGAGTAAATTATTAACTGCCTGCTTTGCAAGGCTCTGGAAAAATATAGTCTTCCTGCTTGAAATTATCTTTATGCTGCTTTTTTTTACCGCGGTTATGTGCGCAAATTATCAGGATACTCGAAATTATGGGATTTCTTACCGGCTGGATACACTGTTCCCCGGAAGCTTCATGATCATCGGCTTCTTCACCGCCGCCTTTGCTTCCCTGTTTCTGGGAACAGAATACAGCGACGGTACGATCCGCAATAAACTGATCATGGGACACGGCAGGACTGCAGTCTATCTGTCCAACCTGATCGTCTGCTTTGTCTCCTCGGCAATCGTCTGTCTCAGCTCTATTGTGCTGATCTGTGTTATGGGAATCCCCATGTTCGGCCCGCTGGACGGGCCCCTCACAGACACCCTGGCTGTGATCGGTGTGGGGCTGCTCATTGTTGCTGCTTACTCTGCTGTCTTTACCATGCTTTCCATGCTGATCACCAGTAAGCCCATTACAGTGGTCGCCTGTTTTGTCACCTGTATGGCCCTGTATTTCGGAGCCATGTCCGTGGGAATGAAGCTGGACGAACCGGAAATCTGGCCCGACTATGTGTCCGTAGGCGAAGGAGGCGAAGCAACCTATGAGCAGTCCCACCCCAATCCCAATTACCTTCAGGGCACAAAAAGGGAACTCTATGAATTCATCTATGATTTCCTTCCCTCAGGCCAGGGGTTCCAGCTGGGCAGGGAGTATCCTTCCCTGAAAATAACTTTTCCGCTGTATTCACTGCTCATTACGGCTGCCGCTACGGCAGGCGGAGTACTGGCCTTTCGCAGGAAGGATTTAAAATAGGAACCCGCAGTAGACATGCGGTATGAGCAAAAGGAGCCGGAAAACGTTATGCGCCTTGAGCGATGCGAAAGGAACGGATATAACTATGGAATATCTTATCTTTGGAATTCTATGCGCCGTCATAGCGGTGCTGTCTGTCAAAATATACCTGCTGCAGAAGGGCCTGCGGGAAATCGACGGCAGCCTGGAGGAAATCCTGAGCCAGGATACCAACCGGCAGATCACGCTCTCCACCCGTGACCGCTCTGCCCGCCGCCTTGCCGCACGGCTGAATATACATCTGGAGCGGCTTCGGAAAAGCCGCCTGAGATACACAAAGGGCGACCGGGAATTAAAGGAAGCTGTCACCAACCTTTCCCATGACCTGCGGACGCCCCTGACCGCCATAAGCGGTTATCTTGAATTACTGGAAAAGGAATCATTGAAAAAGGAGCCTTTTTCCGATAAAGACCAGGGACAGAATCCCCTTTCCGCAGATGCCAGGCATTGCCTGGAGATCATCCGCGGCCGCACAGAGCACATGAAGCTTCTGACGGAAGAACTCTTCCGCTACTCTCTGGCGCTGTCCGTACCGGAGGAGCCGCCCCGGGTTCTGTCCCTGAACAGAGCCCTGGAGGAATGCATCCTGTCCTTTTATGAATCATTTCGGAAAAAAGGGATCATACCCGCTATCTCCATGCCTGCAGAGCCTGTGATGCGAACCTTAGACCCCGTGGCACTGTCGCGCATCCTTCAGAACGTCCTGGGCAATGCCGTAAAGTACGGCAGCGGCGGCCTGGAAATCCGCCTGGATGAGGACGGTACCATCCTCTGCTCCAACACCGCCCCAAATCTGGATCCGCTCCTGGTGGAGCAGCTCTTCGACCGCTACTATACGGTGGAAAATATCTCCTCTCCCAATGCCGGGAGCTCCACAGGCCTGGGGCTCTCCATCGCCCGCCTGCTGACCGAACGGCTGGGTGGGGAGATTTCCGCTGTCTGCAGGCAGCAGCCGTCCCCGGCCGATTCCTCATCACAGCACCCCACAACAGAGAACAGGCTGGAAATCACGATACGGTTTCCAGCCTGATAAATCTTTACATAAAGTTGATCGTACTGTTTTCATTGTTTCTTCCGATTTCCAATCGCCATAAGTACACATATTACACCACTATATAACAAGATTCCTCCCATATCTCCTTCCCCCAATGCGCCGAATAGAAAACTCGTCATAAAAACTGATGCCGCCCACAGCAGTTTGTTTTTATTCTTCTTACGCACCAGCAAGACAATGGCATAAATGATTCCGCCATAAAATGCCAAAAACGATAATATTTCCCAAAAAGTCATACTGCCAAGCATATCTCCTATTATACCTGCCACTCCGGTCAACTTTGTCAATGCTTTACCTATCGTTTTTAGCAACACTACAATACCGGCCACAAGAATCACCAGGCCAAGGATCACTGCCACAATTCCCCCTTGAGCCTTGGAATCCCTGGATTCAGTATTACCTGAAATCGTTCTCAACCTGCCAGAGGCGCCTTTTCCCTGTTGCCGGAATCCTTCATAATCTTCCGGCTCTGACGTTGCATAATTTGCTAATATGTCATCCATGCTTGGTTCTTCATTGTCAAATCCCGGCCACTTTTTCGTAAGCACACTGCGGTAATATTCTTCCAGCCCTTCTCTCTCAGAAAATTTTTTATACCGGTTCTTTATCCGATTTCTTCCTTTCCCGGCATTAAACTCTGTGATATTAAAGGCCCTGCAGAAATATGACATTTCAAGAGCTCCATACCTGTAATTATCTTTGTATTCTTCTCCATACAGAGTTGCCCTGATAACCGCATTGATCACATAAGATTTATCCTTGCCTTTCATATAATTCAAAGCATCTTGCTTGGTAATATTATTTATTCTCTGGTCTTCCATTTTCACTCCTTTCGCCTTCTGCATATGCAGGCACTAACTCCTGATTCACACTCCCTTCCCTGATTTGTACCTATAAGTCAAGATATGGGAATACTGCCATATACAGCCTATTCACTGCTTGGAAAAACCAGTTATACTGTTCTTCCGTGTTCAATCCATTGCAGGAAGTAATAATACTCACATTAGCAGCCTGCGATTCTCCGTCCCACACAACCTCACCCAACTGCCTCAAGCCAGACCCGACCATGTCTTCATTGCGCTTTAACTGCGCAAATATATCCGGGGCGTTTTTTACAAAAAAAGCCGCACGGAGAGTTCCCTTGCGCGTATTTACTGAGCATTCCATACGAAAGGTGGCACTTCCCAGCCGAATGGCATACCAGTTATGATTCGCGGCCTCCGAAAGTTTTAATTTTTTATCCAAATTCTGCTTCAAGGCGTAATCCCGAAATCCTGCCCAATATTCCAGCTGCGACGTCGGAACCTTATTCTGCACTGTCTGCCGACTTCCATTTCCGGTATTGTCTTTTTCCTTTTCTTTTTCATTTACAAACGATGCAGCTTTCCATTCATTCTTATACTGTCGCTTATCTTCATCCGTCTCGTAAACATTGTCAAAATTCTCTATCAGCCGCCTGTCCTCCTCCGCTTTCTCACGATCTCCCCATCCACCTATATACGGCCATACAGAACAAATTGTCTGAAAACAATGACCTGCAGGACAAATAAAGCATTTATCATATCCATGATCACCTCCACGTACAAAAACATAATCATTAAACCTGAAAATACCTTTGTATGCCTGCAGATGCTCGATTTGCCATTTCTCCGTTTTGCCTTCCTCATTGAGCGAGCACATCTGCCTGTCGTCATAATAATAGAATCTCTCTCCGTCAAAGAAGATTTCTTTCCAACGTCCTATTACATGTAATGTATCGTCAGGAATTTCCCAAGCTGGCTGGTCTATTTTGATGTGTTTCTCCAATCTGCCCGAAATAAGCATTGGCATCCAGCATTTTCTTTTATTCTGCTTTTTGGAAACCCACATCAGATTTTTCTCCATGTTAAATGCCACTATATCCCTGTGCCATTGCATGCTTTCTACGGAATAAGCTTCCCGCTGCTGCCTGTACTCCTGTGGTTTCTCATAAACAGAGTGGGGCAAACACTTAGAATGACTGAGGCAGTATATTTTTTTGAAATCATAATAATACCATCCCTCGCCTTCTTCCTCAATCACATTATCATAGTCATCATCTATGTAATAATACCGGGCAGATAATTTGAAAACAGCTCCCTTATCATTTCCCATAAGATACTCAATGCTTAAATGCCTGCAATTACTGCGCTCATTATAAGGCTTCCCTTTTTGTGCTCTTTCATCTCTCGCCAGAAAAACTGCATTCCCTGTTCCCGCGTCCATATCTATCCAATAGGCGCTGCAACAGTTATCATCGCCGCTGCGCAGCTTTCCCTCCCTCAGATACACTGCCTGTCGGTAAAAAATCAGGCTCCCGCAAATATACGCCTGCACAATATTTCCCTTAAGCGGAATTTTTTTCTTCAGTTTTCCGTCATGTGTCAGCCACAGGACAATACTTTCTTTTTCCTCAGAGCCGTATTTTTTTTCAGACAAAAAAACTCCCTGGTCATTTACTGCCAAAAGACAGATTTCTTGATCGTTCCCCGGTATCCCATACAAGCATTTTACTTCTGTATGATCAAGATTGGATAACAGTAAATGATTCTGCTCTACATAATAAAATCTCTGTTCGGTTCCATCATGGTATCCGGAAACCGATGTACGTATCCCTTTATCATCAATGGGCGTTAACACTTCTTCTCTTCCATTCCATTCTTCATCAAGACTAAACCAGCACTCTGTACCCTGTGTCCTGTTTCCATATCGTTTTTCCACCATACTTTTCCCTCTGTTCTCCTTTTCTCTTTCTCGAACGGGTGATTCAATTTTCAAAGGCATTAAGCCTCCCGCATAACAGGAGGCTTAGCTCATATCTCATTTTTAACGTTTTGCCTTTTTCATAAAAGGACACTGCCTGTATGTCATCCCTTCGTAAACCTTGCCATCCCGGCATCTTGCATATGATACCCCATTCTTGGTCTGGTCGCCTCTTTTTGTATTTCCCGGATTCAAAGGGCTTGTACACCTGACGCATTCCCCTTTTAATAATCCTCCGTCAACCGTTTTACAGTACGGACATGCTGCCATAATCCACTTCTCCTTTGTATTATATTCTATTGATACTCATCGCTTAATGTACTGCAATTATGCTCTGACCATATCCCAATTTATATCCGTATCCGGGTAAAACACAGGTTGTTCGCCGACCAATCCGTTTAATGACCCGAAAGGGTAAAAGTTCTCTATCACTATGTCAGGGAAACAATTGCTATATGCAGCGCTTTCGCCCTCATCCATAACCACATCCTCAAATTTCTCCACTGTCTGATAATCCAGAAGACTGAAGTCATAGTATCCTTTCTCACCAACAGTACGAGCAATCTCCAGAGTTATCTCCGGCTTCAGGTTGCCCACCACCAGAGCCTCGCAATCATCAATAAGCTCCATTGCCAGTGCAGTCGGTTTCACGGACCAATCCTTAGCACATTGCATAATGGTAATGCGATGGCCATTAAAAGACAGCTGCTTTTCACATACAGGACAAATCCTGTTCACCTGCACCAATCTCCCGTTAGGGCTCATTACTCTTATCATATTTTCCTCCTCGTCTGCCCTGAATGGGCGTCTTTATTTTATCTCTATCATATCAGACGCCTTGTACATTTGTATGTACAACAAACAGTCAAAAAGGAAATATATAAATTAACTCGGTTTATCGTTCATACTGTTTTAAAATATTATTCATATAATCCCTGTAACCGTCCCTGACTGACATCGGTTCCAGAATTTCCACATCTGTCCCATTCGATGCCATCCAGCCAAAAAACTGCGGGCTCACTGTAATCGTTACAAGGACTGTAAAATATCCTTCCTCTTTGGGCACCATCATTACTTCCAGGCCAAAGCGGTCAATGATCACATTTGCCATGCGGCTTGTACACTTTAATTTCACAGATACGTCTCTGCCGCCGTACATGCCAAAAGTCTTTCCGGAGAACCCCTTCCGATACTTTTCATACACCTCCTTTCCCTCTCTTGCAAGCCACTCTGCTTTCTGTAAATTACGTATTCTGTCCACACGAAAATGCTTGATGCCGTTGATATATGGGTCATATGCCAGAAGATAATAGTACTCATCATCCCATATAAGCCCCCATGGGCTGACTTCATACACTTTCCCATCATGGCGCAGCCGTACCTGTTTTTTATCCGTCCACTCCATGTATTGAAATCTGACCCTGTAATTCATATTCATTGCCCCATGTAGTGCATCTACAATATAATAAACAAAATCAAACTCACTTTTTGCCGGATTACTCAGGATAATCTGTCTATGCAACGCCTGGGCTGAATATTTGCTGACAGACTGCTGCAGCTTTTTGATCAATATTTCCGACTTCTTCGGCGGAATAAATTTTGCCACATGTACCGCGTCTATTAAAATTTTTAACTCTGGCAATTCAAATTCCCGTGAAGCTACATACCATCCGCGATTACCCGGCGCTTTGACCAGATCAATCCCAAAATGCTCCAACACCTCCAGATCATTATAAATACTCCGCCTGTCAGCATTCAGTCCATATGATGCCAATTCCCGGCCTATATCCGAGGCGGTCATATAATGATCCTCATCCGACAATTCCAATAATATCTTCATGATATATAGTGTTTTCAGTTTCATTTCTGATATTGCCATTAGTATTCTCCGGTTTCCACATTCATTTTCCGAAATCTCAACTCGCAAATACACTGACATTTTCTAACCAGTTAAACTGCATTTCAAAATACGCTATCTCTCTGCAGGCCTTTATCTCACTCAACCAATGGATTCCTTTGCTCTCCGTATAACGCATTGTAACTCCATCATTTGCTTCATTCAGGAAACCAATTTCAGAATCCTTGCTCATCTGAAGAATATCCTCCAGCTTCGCCACAAACATACGTATTTTCTTCCGTCCCTCCATCTCATCTACAAACACAAAAGACACCGCGGGAATCATTCCGAAAATACGTGCCGTTTCTGTAAGTTTATTAATATTATTTTGTGAAAAATTAAAGCTCTTGCTTTCTGAAGGCGGAATGTTCCGTCCTTTTACCGATATGGCATAACGGACTGATGTATTTTTCCTTTTCGTGGCAATCACATCCGCCCCCACATGGTCAATTAATGCAACTGACATATCTTTAAGCTGCCCGAGCACATACATTGTCAGGCACTCGGCAAAATCTCCAAACTGCTTCGACCATCTCTGATCTTTGTCCCTCATCCTCCCACACCTTTCTCGAATCTGGTAATCTCAATATGTACCTGAATTACTTAGCTCTCAGATCATAAATCAGAGACATGGCCTGATTGCATTATACATTGCCCTGGCAGTCCTCCAAAACCATTCATATTGTTCTTCTATACCCATTCCCTTTCTGGAGGTTACAACAAATACCTTTGCCGCACGCACCGTACCATCCCACGTCAGGGCACCGAATTCCTTCAAAACGCTGTCAATATTCTGTCTTTCCCGTTCTGCCTTCTCAAATATCTCCGGACTATCCCTGATAATAAACGCTGTACGAAGACTGTTGCTATGAGTATTAAATGAACACTCTATACCAAATACAGATTTGTCCAAATGAAATAAAAACCAATTTCTGTCGGCCGCTTTTGACATTCTCAGAGAGACGTCGCTCTGTTCTTTTGCCACATAGGTACAAAAATTCTGCCAATACTGAAGCTTGGCTGCTTCGGGAAAAATTTTCACTGTTTCACTGTTATCTGATTTCGTTGATGTCGTCATATTTTTTCTGATCAAACTGGAGTCAAATACATCTTCCGAAGATTTCCTGATAGCCTCTCTTAAATTACAGTAAAAATTAGTCTCAAGCTCATTTTCCGCAAAATACCTCTCATGTCCTTCCCTCAAAATTATTTCCGCTACACAGGAAAGAGCTTCCTCCGTCAATTCCTGATTTTTCACCAACTCATCTACCCAGTTTTTTAATTCTTCATTGTCGCATACCCATGGACTTTCTTTCACATTTTCCAACAGCTCAATAAAATCATTCTTCTCCTTAATTATTACCTCTTTTCCCGATTTACTCATGGCATCCTGTACACTTCTGCTATGATCCACAATAATTGGTATGATGGGAAGTTTTTTATATCCGCTCTCTTTATCAAAATTCATATATGCCAGTTTACTCCGAGCTGTCAGTAATTCCATTACACAGGCATAGCTTACCATGTATTTTTTGCTGACAAAGGCAAGAACCGCACGACACTTTCGGGTATTGATGGCCCTTTTCATGTTTTTGACCCAACTGTCATTATCGCGGTCAAAGTTTTTGTCAAAATAAACCCTCAAACCATATATCTCAACCATATGACGGACTACTTTATCCAACACCGTCTTCCAGTCATCACTTTTATAACTGATGAAAATGTAATCATCTTCTCCAACTGAATCAAAAGTAGGAATTCCCTGGGTCATCGCCCCTCTTTTTATCATTTGTTCTTCTGTGAGCCCCATATTTTCCCCCTATCCTCAAAAGAATCATTTTTTAACCTCATTTCTGCGCTGCTCACGAGGATGTGTAAACACCCCTCTTGAGCAAAGCCATACATGGCTTACGAGTTTGTGACAAGTCATTTATGACCTTGCATACCCACTATCAACAAACACTTATACAGCATTTAACATATTATCAATACAATTTTACCCCCCCCCCAACATAATTTGTCAATCATAATTACTTCAAGTAGTAGTTTATATCATGTATCAGTAAACGGAGAAATAAAGGCTGGATCAATAAGATTAGCTTATAAAAGCTGAATTATAGAGAAAGCCATCTCACGATGGCGAAAGAAAAACTTACTGTAGAGACATTTACGTATGTTCATGAATGGCGGCTTTATAAAATGAACAGCCCCTCCTCATGATGCCCGCCGCAGATCAGAGTATCCGCCTTCAGCTCAGCCACCACACCTGCCAGAACGCCGGTTCTCGCCATCCCCACAATGCTGATGGTCTGAAGCTGGTTGATCATCATCCGGATCCGCTCCTGGTAGAGCAACTCTTTGACCGTTTTTTACGGTGGAAAATATCTCCTCTCTCAATGCCGGGAGCTCCACAGGCTTGGTACTCTCCATTGCACGCCTGCTGACCGGGCGGCTGGGCGGGGAGATTTCCGCTGTCTGCAGGCAGCAGCCGTCCCTGGCCGATTCCTCATCACAGCACCCCACAACAGAGAACAGGCTGGAAATCACGATACGGTTTCCAGCCTGACAGTATTTTCGTTATAACGGTTCCAATATTCTGTAAAGTCAACTTTTAAGAGAACAATCAAATAATAAAGTCAATAAATGTATCACCTTTTTCAGAAAACCTGAAATAATTTAATTGCTTTCCCTTTTAAAAAAGAAAAAACCATCCATGCGCTGAACCAGCTCCCAGCCCTCCGCGCCTAACTCATTTAATTGCGTTTCAAACTCCCGCGCAGTCTTTTCATATGCCTGCGTACTCACAGCAAAAGCTGTGGGGACTGTTATTACCTTATATTCATACTTTTTCAATTGAAGATACCTCCCTTCCCGTCCCGATCATTCCTCATGATGCCCGCAACAATGCGATTCTTCTCCGCAGTGATGGTCTTCTCCGTGATTTTCGTGATGGTCACAGCAAGCCTCCGGATCATAGCCAAGCTTTCCTGCCAGCAGGGCCTCCACCGCCTCGTCCGCGTTTCCGGACGCCCCGCCGTAAAGCCGGATTCCCGCTTCGGCCAGAGCCGCCTGGGCGCCGGCACCAATCCCGCCGCAGATCAGGGTATCCGCCTTCAGCTCAGCCAGCACACCTGCCAGAGCGCCATGGCCCCGCCCGTCCGTGCCGACCACCCGGGAATCCACAACCTTCCCGTCCTCCACATCATAGACCTTAAACTGCTCTGTACGTCCGAAATGCTGAAAAATATTTCCGTTTTCATAAGTAACTGCTATTTTCATGGCTGCCTCCTGTTCTTGTTTTGTCATCTTCTCTTATTGTCTTATCCCAACGAAATCAATCGTTCTCCATACACTTTGCCAGCGCCAGCGCACCGGTACGCGCCACCTCCACAATGCTGATGGTCTGAAGCTGGTTGATCATCAGCCGGATCCGCTCCGGGGTATCACAGATCTGGATCATCATGAAATGTTTGGACATATCCACTATTTCGGCTTTCATGATCTCACACAGCTCCATGATCTCACGGCGGTTGCTCTTGTTGTATTTGATTTTGATCAGCATCAGCTCCCTTGTGATACACTGCTGCTCCTCGTATGTCTTGACCTTAATGACGTCCAGCTTCTTGTTCAGCTGTTTCTCAATCTGCTCAATCGTGCGCTCGTCACCGCTGCTCACAATGGTCATGCAGGATACGGTGGAATCGTCCGTCTCTCCCACTGCAAGACTGTCAATATTAAAGCATCTGCGGGAGAACAGCCCCGCCACCTTGCAAAGCACACCGGAACGGTTCTCCACCAGCACAGAATAAATTCTCTTTTTCAAATTGTTACCCTCCTAACACTCATCTGTCTTGAAAATATTTCCCACTTCCCGGCATACCACCTTCAGCGGACAATATCCATAGGATCGATCATACATTCCATGAGCATGGACTCATCCTCTTTCAGGAAGGCGTCTATGGTCTCATCACATTTCTCCATATTTTCCAGCCGCAGGAAAGGTATCCCGTAAGCGGCGGACAGCTTCTCCAGGTCGGGGCTTCCCGATAAGTCCACCACGGAATATTTCTCTTTGTAAGTAAAGTGCTGGTACTCCCTCACCATTCCCAGGTAGTTATTCCTGAAGACCACAATCTTCACCGGGATGTTGTGCTGACACATGGTGGCTAATTCCATCATAGACATCTGGAAGGAACCGTCCCCGCAGACCGCCACCACCTGGCGGTCAGGGGCAGCCGCCTTGGCTCCCATGGCGGCGGGGATGGAATACCCCATGGTTCCCATTCCGCCGGAGGTCAGGAATTTGCCCTGGCGCACCTTCACGTAACCGCAGGACCAGATCTGGTTCTGTCCCACGTCCGCCACATAAATCCCGTCGTCCTCCATTTTCGCCGAAAGCCGCATAATGAATTCCGCGGGATCAACATAGGCGGGATTGGGATTGCGCTTCTTTGACATGGATACGCGGTAGCCTCTCAGGCATTCCAGCCATTCCTGGTAATCCCCGCTGAATTCCTCCTTTTCAAAATCTTCAAAAATATGCTTGGCGTCGCCCACCAGAGGGATGGTAGGGCCCGCGTTCTTACCGATCTCCGCAGGATCCACGTCGATATGTACCAGAACCTTGTTCTTCGTGATCAGGTCGGGCTGATTCACCGCCCGGTCAGCCACTCTCGCCCCCACCATGATCAGCAGGTCGCATTCGTTCATGGCACGGTTGGCATACGCTTTTCCGTTGTTTCCCACCATTCGGAAATACAGAGGATGATCCGTAGGCAGCACGCCGATGCCCATCATGGTGGAAACCACCGGGATCTGATGCTTTTCCGCAAAAGTTCTCAGCTCCTCCTGGGCATCGCTGAGCAGCACGCCGCCCCCGGCGCAGATCAGAGGCCGCTTCGCCTTCTCCAGCTCCTTGATCACCTTGTGAATCTGCACGGCATGTCCCTTTACAGTGGGCTTATAAGTCCTTAAAAAAACATCTTCCGGATACTTAAATTTGCTGATGACCGCATTCTGGATATCAATGGGAATATCGATCAGCACAGGGCCCTTCCGCCCCGTATTCGCAATGTGAAACGCTTCCTTGAATACTCTGGGGATATCATTTACATTCTTGACCAGATAGCTGTATTTTACAAAGGATTCCACCGCCCCCGTGATATCCGCCTCCTGAAATACGTCGCTGCCGATCAGATCGCTGATCACCTGGCCCGTAATGCAGATCAGGGGAATGCTGTCCGCAAAGGCCGTGGCAATCCCGGTAATCACATTGGTGGCGCCGGGGCCTGATGTCACGGCGCACACGCCAGGCCTTCCCGTCATCCTGGCCATACCGCTGGCGGCATGGGCCGCGTTCTGCTCTGTGCGGATCAGGACGGTCCTGATCTCCGAATCCAGAATACTGTTATAAAAAGGGCAAATGGCGACTCCCGGATAACCGAACACTGTGGTTACTCCCTCCGCCTCCAGACATTTGATCACTGCGTCTGCTCCTGTCATTTCTGTCTCCTCCTGTTCCGGTCTCTTTCCTTACTTTACTTTAAACATTTCTTGATTTCAAATACCTGTCTTCATCTTCTCTGGCTTCAATAAAAGCCTTCTCCAAATCTATTTTATAAAAATCGGCCAGCCTCATCACCTGGCGGCTAATCCTTTGTCAGCCTCTGCGCCAGCTTCACCGCCTCCGCAGCGTCCCGGGAGTAGCCGTCGGCTCCGATCTCGTCGGCGTAATCCTGGGTAATGACGGCGCCGCCGATCATGATCTTTGCTCCCAGTCCCTCCTGCCTTGCCAGCTGAACCACCTCCCGCATCCGCTGCATGGTAGTAGTCATCAGGGCGGACAGCGCAATGATCTGCGCGTTGTTTTCCCTGGCCGCGCGGATGATCTCCTCCCTGGGCACGTCCTTGCCCAGGTCAATGACCCGGAAACCATAATTTTTCAGCATCAGGGCCACCAGGTTTTTCCCGATATCATGAATATCTCCCTCCACCGTGGCAATCACCACTGTGGGCATACTTTCCGCATCTGTTTCCTTCAGGAGCAGAGGTTCCAATACCTCAATGGCATTTTTCATGGCCTCTGCACTGCCTATGAGCTGGGGCAGGAAATACTTCCCTTTGTCAAAGAGCTCGCCTACATCGTTGATGGCGGGCAGCAGCACTTCATTTAAAAGCCCGGAGGGTTCTTCCCCCTTTGCCAGCGCGTCCCTGGTCAGAGCGGCAATCCCGTTCCGGTTTCCTTTCATGACGGCATTGCGCAGCGCGGCCCTGGCTTCCCTCTCGCCGCCAAACCCCTCGCATCCGGGAACCGTACCGGTTTCTCCGGCTCCACAGCCTGTCCCCCGGGCCCCGCGCAGGGCCTGATCTTGCATTGACTCCCCGGCCAGATTTTGTCCCTGCGGCCCTGTTCCGACCTGCGCCTGCCTTGACGTTCCCGCCGGGAGCTGTCCCTGCGGCCCTGTTCCGCTCTGCGCCTGTCCTGACGCCCACGCCGGGAGCTGCCCCTGCGGCCCTGTTCCGACCTGCGCCTGCCTTGACGTTCCCGCCGGAATATACCCGTCCCCGCGGGAACCGGCTTCCACCAGCTTCTTTCTCAGATCCGCTTCCTTTTTCTCCCGGTTTTCCTTTACCGCATTTGCATACTCGATATAGCGGATATCCGCATCCTCTTTGGCAAGCAGCAAATCTGTTGCCAGGGCGCAGCTGACCAACAGCTCCTGGGAAGGATTTGCGATGGCCATGGTAAGCCCCTCCCGGATGGCCAGGGCCAGAAAAGCGGTATTTACAAAGCTTCTCTCCGGCATACCGAAGGAAATATTGGACAGCCCGCAGATGGTGGCCAGTCCCTTTTCCTTACAATAGCGTATGGTCTCCAGCGTTTCCAACGCCGCCCTCTTATTGGCGCCCACCGTGGCCACCAGGCCGTCCACCACCACATCGCAGGGCATCATCCCCAGGGAATAAGCGCGTTCCAGCACTTTATCGATAATCTGCTTCTTTTCCTCCATGCTTTCCGGAAGGCCCCGGTCCGACAGGGGCAAAAGGATAAACATGGCACCGTATTTTTTTACGATGGGAAGCAGCTTTTCAACCTTCTCCGTCTCCAGGGAAACAGAATTCACCAGCGCCCGGCCCGGATAATGGCGCAGGGCCGCCTCCAGCACCTCCACATGGCTGGAATCCAGGGAAAGGGGCAGGTTTGTGACGCCGCTGACCTCCTCCAGGGCACGCAGCATCATAGCCTTCTCGTCGATGCCACTCATACCCATATTCACGTCAAGGATCTGCGCTCCGCACTCCTCCTGCTCCTCGGCAAACTGCAGCACCTTGTCCGTATTCCCTTCTCGAAGCTGTGCCTGCAGCTGCTTCTTGCCAGTGGGATTGATGCGCTCGCCCACCACAATAAAATTGCCTTCCAAACCAAAGGCCAGCGTCTGTCTCTCCGAGGCCAGATACCGGAGGCCGGGATTCCTTCTCACAGGCGTTATCCCGATTTCCTTTCCAAACGCATCATGCAGTCCTCTGATGAAATCGGGCGTCGTCCCGCAGCAGCCTCCCAGGACAGTGGCCCCCGCCTCCACCAGAAGCTTCATCTCCTCCACAAATTCTTCCGCATCCATATTATAGCAGGTATTCCCCTGCTCATCCAGGTAAGGCAGCCCCGCGTTGGGCTTGGCGATGACCGGAATCTCCAGGGTGTGGCTCACCAGCCTTGCAATGATCTCCTTCATATGTGCTGGCCCTGTGGAACAGTTTACGCCGATGGCGCAGGCCCCAAGGCTTTCCAGTACGATTGCCGCCGTCTCCGGGTCTGTGCCGTACAATGTTCTGCCGTCCGCCTCAAAGGTCATGGACACCATCACAGGAAGCTCACAGACCTCCTTAGCGGCAATCAATGCCGCCCTGGCCTCCGCCAGGCTCATCATGGTCTCCACCACCAGTAAGTCCACACCGGAATCTACCAGGGCGAGAATCTGCTCCTTATAGACGTCGATCAGCGTTTCCAATTCCATATTTCCCAGGGGCTTTAACGGCTCCCCCGTCATGGTAAGGTCGCCCGCCACATATACTTTTCTGCCCTGCGCCGTCCCCGCCGCCTTTTTGGAGATGGCCGTCAGATCCCTGACCATGGATTTCAGATCCTTCTCCAGGCCGTATTCCGCCAGCTTGACACGGTTTGCCGTAAAAGTAGGAGCGTATAAAATATCCGTCCCTGCCGCCACATATTCCTCCTGGAGCTTTAACATTACCTGCGGATGCTCCAGGATCCACTGTTCCGGGCATACTCCCGAGGGCATCCCCGCCCTTACCAGGTTGGAGCCGGTGGCTCCGTCCAGGTAAATCATTTTCTTTGCAATTTCCCTGAATTCTTCTCTTGTCATTATCCAACCCTTTACCAGTTTTCTTTTGCACTTCTTTTTATAATACCACAATTCTATTTTAATCGTAAAGAGGAGGATTTAACTATTTACGGGGAAATAGTTGCGCAAATATGCATAATATGCTAAATTATAATTGTTCATCTGTTAACAAATTTATCAGGATAAAATTTATGGACGATATACTTATGACGGAGGATAAAATATTGAAGAACAAGATCCGGCTGCTTATTGCAGGCTTTCTTGCCTCTGCCCTTCTGACGGCGTGCGGCGAAGATCCTGAATTAACACAATTTCGCAGCAGTATAGAAAGCTTCTGCACCGAGATATCCCAGATTGACACTGCGATCAACAGTATAGACGCTGCATCCGAAAATGCCGTTGCAGAGCTGCTCTCCTGTCTGGACGACCTGGACGCGGCTTTTCAGGACTTTGCAGAGCTTGACTTTCCGGAAGAATTTGACTATCTGGAAGAAATTGCCGATCAGGCGGGGGATTATATGTCCACAGCCGTATCCAGCTATCACGATGCATACAGCGACAACTCCTACGATACAAATATTGCCGATTATGCCAGTGAGAATTATTCCCGGGCATACAAACGCGTTCAAATTATAATCACTTTTCTACATGGGGAGATTCCCGAAGATGTAGACTTGCAGATGGAATGACCTGTGGTAATCCTATTTAAAAAGCGGTTCGGAAGCCTTTCCGAACCGCTTTTGACCATAAGATATTCCCAAATTATTTTAAAATCTGGATACCGCCGATGATAGGAAGGGGCTTCTCCTCTTCCTTGAATGCGCTGATCAGACCCATAACCCAGAGTACGATCCAGCCTATCTGGAGGACTCCGACTACCAGGGAAAGAATCCAGCCTATCACAGGAATAAACTGTGCAACACTTGCAATAACTCCCACTATGATTTCAGCAAGCCAAAGCACCAGGCTCTGATTCAAATGAAATTTTGCTCCCTCCTTGTCACCTGCAAGGAATGCAATGAGCAGCCCAATCCAGGTGATGTAGCTTACGATACCCGTCACTTTCTTATCCATCTCTTTTGTCCTTTCCACACCTAAAGGTGTATAAAATTTATATGGTAATTCCCCAAACCCACAACAGCAGGTTCTTAATAAGGAAATTACAGACTAACACAACCACTGCACCGTACAGATACCAATTATGGAATTTCCAGCCCCTGATCTGCCTGACGCCCAGCCTTGCCAGTCCCTGAGTCAGCATAAAACCACCAAAAAGAATCACAGAATACGGGACAATGGGATGATACCACACAGACTCCAGAAACCGTCCCCGCAGCAAAGCCGCCACCGCCCTTGTACCTCCGCATCCCGGACAGTATATCCCCAGACAGGTATAAAAAACACAGGGCAGGGTTTTGAAATATTCCAGCACTACGCCGAAATATACAGCAGCAGCCGCGCTTCCCGCTGCCAGTGCAGTCAATCCCGCCCTGAAAAGGCTGTCTTCCAGAGAAGACCTGCCTTTGCCCGCTTTAATAGTAATAACCTGCCTCCTGCATTGCGGCGATCAACGCTGCACCGAATATCAGGCTTACGATCAGGATGATCACGCTTAACACAATGGCAATGATGGAGCATACCAATCCTCCTGTGCCCACTCCCGTCTTGCCCTGCTTGTTGCCCATGATGGCACAGATCAGGCCAATGATACCCAGGATAATTCCTACATATCCGGTGCAGCATCCAAAGACGATGCCCGCAATACCACAAATCAGGCCTACGATCTGGAGAGTGTTCGGCTTATCGGGATCCCCTGAATCCACAGGAGGCTGATAAGGAACATTTGCTGTGTTATCCTGATAATTACTGTACTGGGATGTCTGATTATTCTGACCATTTCCCATATTCTGTTCGTCCATTTTAACCTCATTTCCGTTTGATTTTCCTCAAACTTTAATCTTCTACAAACTTTTTCTACATTTTCAGATCCGGAACATCCCCTAATCCGTCAGAGGATTGCCCTCGCCGTCCACTTCAATTCTGCCACAGAGGATCATAATACCCTCCACCAGCCCCCAAATGGAAATTCCCATCACGACAAAAACGCCGATTCCGACACAGCTCAGCAATATACCTACTATCGTACACACCAGCTGGATGACGGCCTTCGACGTATATCCAAGATAAAAATTATGTACTCCAAAAGCACCCAGGAAAATTCCCAAAAGCCCCGCCGCTATCTTGCTTCTCGCGCCTGGACCAGCCACAGGCTTATTCTCCACACCACAGTTTAAGCAGACAATCTGCTCGGGACTCATGGGCTTACCACAATTGCGGCAGTAATTAGCCCCCTGTCCCTTGCGGGCACCGCATTTGACACACATGACTGCCTCATCGGTCTGATATGCTTCCCCGCAATTTCTACAAAAGTACATCCATTCAATTCCTCCCTCTGAAAATAGTACGCTGACTCTCTTCAGAATATTATAACTGAGAACAGATGCATTCTTACTCTAAAGATGGGTATAATTCTTACCAATATATTTCTGTTTTTTGTAAAATCCACTGTTAGTCATCTTTAGGGTTTTTTGGCGATTTATCTATCATATTCTTTTTATATATGTAATCAGGAGGTACACAGCTTGAAAATCTATAATTATGAGGGAAAAGCCAATATAGTAGGCCCCAGGATAAAGCAGCTCCGCATCAGCCAGAAGATGACCCAGGAGGAGCTGGCAATCAAGATGCAGCTGGAAAATGTTGAACTGTCACAGAAGGTGATCAGCCGTATCGAAAAGCAGGAGCGTTTTGTCGCTGATTACGAGCTGCTGACTTTTTGCAAGGTATTGAAAACAGATTTGGAGAATCTCTTTTGAAAAGACGGCTTCCGGCCATAAAAAATCCGGGCACACAGGTATGGAATTCCAGAACATGTCTGAAATACATTCTAACCCCTGCTGCCCGGATATAGATGTGTTTCCCGCTCAGAGCGCCTTCTTCTTCCATCTCCCCAGGCGGTAGAAAAGAAAAGTAATCACAGCCCCCAGTATCCACGCAGTCAGCAGGGATATCCAAAGGCTCTCGTAACGTCCCTGGGGCAGCTGCGGCGTCCTGGTCAGATACACCAGCCCATAAACCAGCGGGACACGGATTCCCACCGTAGTGGCCAGCGAAATCCACATAGGTGTCACGGTATCGCCTGCTCCGCGCATGACCCCTGACAGGCTCTGGGTCACTGCCATGGCAATGTACCCCACCGCCAGAATCTTCATCATATCCGCGCTCAGCCGGGCCAATTCTTCCGTATTCGTAAAAATCCCCATCAGATGCGGGCCAAACAGCAGAATCATCCCTGTGATGACAGCGGAGATACAGACAGCGATCAGCGTTCCCTGTTTTGCCCCCTGTTTCACCCTGTCAAGCTGTTTTGCCCCCACATTCTGTCCCGCATAGGTCGTCATCGCTGTGCCGAAAGAAAAATTCGGCATCATAGCGAAGCCGTCCACTCTCATGATTATGACGTTGGCCGCGATGATCATCTCTCCGAAGCTGTTAGTCAGTGACTGAACTACTACCATTGCCAGGGAGAAGATTGCCTGTGTAATCCCCGACGGCAGCCCCAGCCGGATCACAGTGGCCATACTGCTTTTATCCGGCTTAAGGTACTGTGGCTTCAGATCAAAGAATTCCGTCATCCGGCGCAGCTTCAGCACACAGAGCACCGCGGAGACCAGCTGGGCGATGACTGTTGCCAGTGCCACCCCCGCCACTCCCAGATGAAGCCCTGCTACAAACCATATATCCAGCACAATATTGATCACCGTAGCGATCAGAAGATATACCAGCGCCGACAGCGAATCCCCCAGCCCGCGCAGGATTCCGCAGAGAATATTATAGTAGGCCAGCCCTGCAATCCCCCACAGGAGGATCATCAGATAGGAAGTGCACCAGCCAATGATGCTCTCCGGGGTGTCCAGAAGCACTAACAGAGGGCGGATAGCCAGAGTCCCCACAATCATCAGGAGGACAGACGCTATGGCAGTCAGGGTAATCGTACTTCCGATGGTCCGGGACAGGTTTTCTCTGTCCCGGGAACCATAGTACTGAGAAACCATTATCCCTGCCCCCATGGAGATTCCCACAAACAGCACCAGCAGAAGGTTAAAGATGGGGCTTGCGCTTCCCACCGCTGCCAGGGCATTATCGCCTTCGTATTTTCCCACCACAATACTGTCCACCGTATTATACAGCTGCTGAGCAATATTTCCGATCAGCATGGGTATCGTAAACATCACGATTTTCTCCCAAGGCCGCCCTTCAGTCATATCTACCTGTCCAAACAGGTGTGCTACCTTTTCCAGCATATTCTTCCTGCTCCTATTTTTCTCAGTCCTGTTTTTCTTAATCCTTTACTTTATTTTTTCGGCTTCTTCTTTACCACTATAAATGCCGCTATTTCCACAGCCACAACAACAACGATCACAATAATCGCTATCACCAGCAGCGCATTCCATCCCCCGGAGCCTGCTTCCCGGTTCGGCGCGGCATCATCAGACGGCCGGGAGAAGATATAACCGTCCTCCTGATCAGGGGTACCTGCGGGAGGTTTCCCTGCAAAATCCCTTATCCCAATCTCAAAAGTCTTCGACAGTGCACTCTCCAGTACCTCCCCGGCAGTCAGCGGCCGCACCGGCACACTGGTAGGCCGGGGCCTCTGCGTTGCCCCGGGGAGCTGTGCAGAGGGCCTCTGTGCCTGGATTGGTGCGGGAGTCCGGGTTGCCGACGGTGGCTGTGACGTCTGCCCCTCCTGCCCCGGCGGATCTTCCTGATCCTGAGCCGGCGGCGCCTGGGTCGGCTGGGACGTCTGCACCGGTGCCTGGGTCGGCTGGGGCGTCTGTGCCGGTTGCGGCGTCTGCACCGGTGCCTGGGTCGGCTGCGGTGTCTGTGCCGGAGCCTGAGTCGGCTGCGGTGTCTGCACCGGCGGCCGGGACGTGCCCGCCGTACCGATCTGTACTGTCCCCGGCAGATCAATCCCCTGCATGATCCTTGCCTCCGTCCCGTACACATACTGCAGGGAACCTTCCACTACGCTGACTTTTGCCGCGGCTTCCCCGCCGCTCTCATCCTGCACCGTTACCCTTCCGATAGTAAGTGCCTCCGCCCCTTCCGCAAACAGGGCTTCCGTCCCCGCTATATAAACATTCAGTTTCTGTGTCTCCTTATCGTAACGGTATTCCAGTACCTCCGCACTGCTTCCCTCAAACTGGAAACCCACGGAAGCCGCCTGTTCTGGTTCCACGTTCAGGCTAAAGCCCAGGGACGAGATCCCTTCCCCGGCTGCGTGCTGGGAGACTACAGTGACCGTCCCCTTTTCGTCCACCCGGAAGCCGTCCCTGCCTGCCGCCCGAACCCCTGCGGGGGGAAGGGCGGCAAGAAGGAATAGAACAGATATTATATTAATAAGATACTTTTTCATGCCAATTCACTCTTACCTCCAGATGGATTTCCCCGTCATCCCTGCTATCTGCCAAGCTCCACATCGGGCAGCGCTGTCGGCATATCTTCAAACAGGGAATCGCTCACAAGCCTCTGTCCCTCATTGGTCAACGCGTCATTGACACGGTACAGCTCTCCGCGCACCTTTGAGATTCCCGACAGATCCGCCTGCCAGGATGGCTCGATCCAGTAGATCCAGGTGCCGTCCCATACATTCTGAAGCTCTCCTTCCACCGGCACTTCTGCCAACAGGATCTGCTGCGCTTTCAGCTCTCCCGCCTCGTTCGTACCGCCTACGATATTTCCGTCCTGGTCGTATAGTATCAGTACATTGTAAGCCGGATTCCCCTTGTAGGAGCCGCTGAACACTATGGAGCCCCCGGGGATCACATCCGTATCCTTATCCCCGTACTTATAATCCTCCGTCAGCCGCCCGATCACTGCCGTGCCGTCCGCCGTCCGCCGGAAGTCCACATTATCTCCTGTAGCTCCCAGTACATCCAGCTCCGCCATGGATACCTGGCTGCCTGCCGGAGCGTTCAAAATCAGTTTCACGGCATCTGCCATATATGTGCTCACGTATTCCTGTGCCCCGTTGGAGAAATATACAGTACCTGTGCCGGATGCGGCAAAGCTGCCTTCCGCCACCTTTGACCATATCCCGCCGGAATATACCTGCACCTCATACCCGCCGCCGGAGCTTCCTGCATATTTCAGCCCAGTGACCATGTTCGCCCTGTTAAATTCCAGGACGATCTCCCCGTTTCCGCCGGAAGATGCCGTATAAACCGTGCCGGTATCATTGTCGATCATCCTGTTCGCCGTATTCTCCGCCTCCGGCTCACAGGGAGAAGTCTCATTCCCCTGTCCCGGCGCCTGTTCCGGCTCTGTCAGATTCCGGGTGCTGACCGTCCAGAAGGACTTATCCAGGCTCCCGTCATCCCCGATCTTTATGGGCTCCAGAACCTTCACAGCCGAGCGGTTGAGGTACTTGTCAATTACAGTAACTTCATACCACACCACTCTGTTATTTACCGTCACCGTGTCGCTGAAGGAATCCTTTGTGGTAAAGCCTACAGTCTCTCTTACCGTCTCTCCGCCGGAGGTCATGCACCTTACGATTTCATACCCCAGTACATCCTCCTGCGGAATCCCCTTACAGCTGAGCGCAATATCCACCTGGTTGGGCCTTCCAGCATGTACGGTGGCAGCGGTGCTGTCCCCCACGGCTTCCTTCGTCCCGTTTAAAGAGCTCGCTCCGCCCTGCAGGCTGTAAACTCTCGCGTCGTCATTCACGTAGTAAATTGCCCTGGCTTCTTCCTCAAACTGCCCCGCGTAATTCAGCGTGTCCTGGTTGGGCGTCATTCCCCAGCGTGTAAAGAATTCCAGAAGGTTCTTCTCCGCAGCCGCGCAGGCCAGACGCATCAGATCCTGATCCCGGTCTCCCGCCAGGGCCAGCTTAACGCCTCCAGGGGCAGGGGCTGCAGCCGCATTCCTTGCATAGGTATCCACTCTGGCAAAGAACAGGCTGGCAAGCTGCTCGTTGTAATCTGCATAAGTCTTATAATTATATCCCTTATCATATGCCAGATGAAGCTGCCAGTACATGCCCAGCTGGGTAAATACATTGGATGCCATCCCCCGGGTTCCCGATGTCACCTTTTTATAAACATTGTCATACTGGAAACGCACGCTTCCGTTATTATCTTTTGCCTGGGCCAATACCGCATAATAATTGTTTGTGATTTCCGCAACGGCATAGGCTCCCTGATTGATACAATGACCGATCTCATGGGCAATCCCCCACCCGAAATACGCGCCGGCCTGGTATCGGCCCTCACTGTCAGCAGTCACGGGCACCGCGCTGGCCATTCCGGGCACGGAACCCCATTCAATGCCAATGTGGTTACCTGACGCATACATGAATGCTCCCGAGAACATTCTCTGGTAGCGGATATTCAGATGCCCTGCGGGTATCTGGTTCAGGGCGTCCGGCGCACTGTTGTTGAGTCCCTTATGCTGATAGAACAGATACATCATATCCTCCATGGCATCCATGGAATTTAAGAGTGTCTGTGCCTTCTGCTCCGCGCTGCCGTTTCCTGCCCCGGCCAGAAGCTGCTTT
The DNA here is from genome assembly GCA_949840935.1 of uncultured Acetatifactor sp. Lineage (GTDB taxonomy): Bacteria > Bacillota > Clostridia > Lachnospirales > Lachnospiraceae > Acetatifactor. Next base: position 24,576 of record CATKXX010000008.1, read on the forward strand.
GCCGGCAGGGAAAACAGCATGGTGTCCAGGAGGATATCGGAAGCGCCAAGGATACAGTCCGTCTCGCTGTAAGCATATCTTACCTGGCTGTTCTGTGAATTCTCATGAACCTCACCATGGACAGCCGCCATCCGGCTTACATATGTCTCAAGCTCCTCTATATAAGTCTTTGCCCTTGCCAGTCGTTCGCCATCGTCCGTCACCCGGTACAGATCCAGTGTGGGCACCTGTGTCCCCCCGCTGACGCGAACCGCATATCTGTCGTCCCGGCTGTCCCCCGTATACTGGACATACAGGGCGCCTCCGGCTTCCATCCCTGTGGTGCTTCCGATTTTGGGAACGGTGATCTTGTTGGCTCCGACCTTTAATGTGGCTACCACATTGCTCACGCCTCCGGCCTCGGAATGGTATTGTGTGGACACCAGCTGCAATTCCGCAGCCTCACCGGTCTTCCGGCTGCCGTGCCCTACATAGACCATGATTTCTTCTGAAGCGGCGGCGGTAATGCCCAGAGGCTGCCATGCGTTCAGGCCGCCGAACCCTCTGCCCGCATCCTTTGTAGTGATCCCGCCGTGAATCTCTACCGGGGCGTTCAGCCCGCTGTCCTTTAAGATGGCCTCCGCTGTCTGCAATTCACGCTCCAGCAGCTCACGGTCAGGGTGGTATTCCCCGCTCACCGGATCCATGGTATTGATCTTTTCCCGCAGCGCGTCAATGACAGCCTGGGTCACATCCGGTCTCAGCACAGTATGGAGATCGTCCTCATACAGGGACATGATTTCATCCATCAAAGTGTCATAGTAGTAGAAATAGACCTCCGCAATAGAAATCGTCCCACCCTTATTGTAGCGTGCAATGCCGAATTGAATCTTTTTGGCATCCACCGCCTGGGGAAGCTTGATCACATAATATGTCCTGCCATCCGCATCCGTCTTCCTCTGCAGGGAAACCCCTGCTACGTCCGTCTGCTGTCCGCTCTCATCCCAATACCGCACTTTTGCATAGAAGTATCCGGTATCCTGGGATGTCATATCATGGAAAGCTATGGTATCCATCCTGTAAGCCTGGTCAAATTCATATGTGATCCCATGGTTGGCATACATGGGATTATATCCTCCCACATCCCATGTCTCGGCATAATAGTAGGAGCCGGGATCATGATCCACAGTCCCCCATGCCGTACCGGCCTGTGTATCCAGAGGGCTGTTCTGCATGGTAGCACCCATTTTGGTACTGATAATATGGGCGCCGGCCTCCCCCGCGTTCCCTACATTGATCAAATTGTACTTCGGCATCACAGCTGGATTCAGGTCTGTAGTCGTAGCTGCCGCAGACAGGGAAGGGCTGCTCTCGCCGAATTCGTTGACCGCCGTCACATACACGGTGTATTCTGTCAGATCCTTCAACCCGGTAATGGTGTAACTGCCTGCCGTAATCCCCTCAACCTTCTGGTAGTCCCCTGCCCCGCTCTCCTTATAATACAGATTATAGGACAGGGCATCCTTCACCTGCTTCCAGGACACTACAATACTCTGATATTTTCCGACGGCGGACACATTGTCCGGCTTATCCGGCTTTCCGTCCGGCTTTGGCACCGCCGTTACCTCATCGCCGTACCCGCTGCGCCAGAGACCGTTGACGGACTGCACACGCACCATGTATTCCTGATAATTCGTCAATTCTTTACCGCCAAAGGAGGTGACATCAAGGGCATTGCCCGCCACCATCACTGTCTCCTGCCGGCTGCCCTGTGTGATCATTACCTCATATCCGGTGATGTTGACACAGGGATCCCAGGCCAGGCTGATGATCTTGTTCCCCGCCGCAGCCTTTAAGTTAAGAGGGATGTCCATTTCCGGCTCCGGAATGCGCTCCTCCATCCCATTGACAAATTCCACCTTTGAGATCACCGCAAGGTCATTGTTATTCCGCATCCCTGTAATCGTCAGAGTCACCTTTTTCACAGCAATCTGGGAGCCCAGATGAAGCCGGATATTGCCGCGGCTGTCCCTCTCGGCCCTGATCAGGGAGTCATTCAGAAGATACTGGACGCCGTCGTCCACAGGAACCTCCTTCTCGTACTCCATCCCGTTCTCTGTGTAGGCGACAGTGATGACCCCGTGGCTGACGGGATTATCCCCGTTCGTCTCTATAATGATGCCGTCCGTCATCACCACATCCCCCGCCTCTGCAAACAGGAATTCCAAAGAGACAGGATCCTCCGTCGAAATCGGCTTCTTTGACGCCGTAGTGAGGGTCACATTCCCCCTGCCTCCCAGCATCTCATCCAGATCTCCTTCCACCGCCGTATTGGCTCCCGCACCGGGCGTGATGACCGCGCCGGGGATGAATTGCTCAATTCCCGCCTGGGTATCCCTTGTCTCCTGATAGCCCTTTGTAAAATATTCCAGGTCGGCCAGATCCACCTTGCCGTCACCGTTCAGATCCGCATTGGGGCTGCCCGCCCCCGCTGCAGCACTGTTAATGGCGTCCGTGAGCGCCGTTTTGTCCGTATCATCTATCTTGCCGTCGCCGTTCACATCCCCGATCAGCAGCACGCCGGGATGCATGGATCCCGCGGTATATTGCAGGCGGTCGCCGGCCACAAACCCGGTCATCAGATTGACGGCATACGCCCTTCCCTTTACGGAAATGGACTGCGTATAAGGGGCAAAGCCCTTTGCGCTCACCGCCAGGGTATATTCCCCGGCTGCCAGCTGTTCAAAGCTCACCCGGCTCTCCTGCGCCCTGTCCCCTCCGACGGTGATCGTATCTGTTTCCAAAAAGACGCCCTGGGCGTCTTTCAGCTCCACCGTAAAAGTAACCGGGCTTTTCAGAACCAGCGCCGCCCCCACAGATACGTCCACCTGTCCGGTCTGCCCGGCGATGATCTGCTGTCCGGGCATACTCCGGGCCCTGCCGATTCCATACTCCTGTTTTATCCTTCCCGGGATGCCCATCCCGGCCTCCGAGGCATAAGCCGTCAGGCCCGCGCCGAGCGTCAGCGCCGCTGTCAGTATGATTGCCAGTGTCCTCTTCATCTCTTTCTTCCTCCGTATCTCAGATCGGTTATCACAATGGATATCTCACTGCCTGCCAAATATTAGCAGTGTCATTCCCATTATATCGGAATCATCGGACTTTAGCAATTACTTTTCCCCTTTTCCATTATTTACAGATTGTAAACACATGTTCCCGGTGATATGCTGGAGCTGTCACCGGGAACAATTGTTTGCCTATCTCTTTCAGAAAGGAGTATTTTATTTGCAAAGTATATTATGCATCGATATTCCGGTACAGATGATTTCCTGTACCGACACGGATGGAAAAATCACACCCCTAAAATTCCGCTTCCGTGATAAAACAGGGGAGCTGGTGTCCGTGACCATAGATCAGGTGCTCTCCTCCGCCCAGCAGGGAAACCGCGTAGGCGCCAGCTTTTCCTGTTCCGCCCGGGTGTACGGCGCGCCAAAGACATTCCGGCTCTGGTACAATTACTTTGCCCATGAATGGCGGCTGTCCCGCCTGGAGGTCTGAATCACCCCTCCGCAGCGCCCGGGCGCACTCTTACATTGGAAATGAACAGGTAATCGTCCCCGTTCCAGCGCAGGGTGACCTCCCACCTGCCGTTCTCACTCCCCCTGGTATATTCCAGCCGGAGCACATCCTCCGATTCCCAAACGCCGGAGACCACCGCACACTGCTCATAATTCGTATCCCCGGCGACCACATAATAGCTGTCATATTCCTCCAGGTAATAAAACTGCTCCAGGCCCTTTTTTTCCGTTTCCTCCAGCCCAATCCCCAGCTTCTTACGCAGAAAGGCATCCATCTCATCCGCCGTAATCTTCATGACGTCCAATTCCGGAGCCATACTGTCCATCTCCGCCAGAAGCCTTATTTCTTCCAGAGAAATCTGATCCTCGCCGCGGTTCATGCCGTTATAAAAAAGCTGGAACAGGTCAATCTCACCGGGATGGGCATACTCGCTGGACAGCAGCATATTGTTCATGATATCTGCCTGGCTGTTAAAAAATCCCGAATTGAATCCGTAAATCTCACTTTCAGAGAGCATACCCGCCCCCTCTTTCCTGATGATGGCCGGGATAAAGCTCCCCTCATCCTGATTCCAGGACAATACAGCCAGGATATCCGCAGGCTCCATTTCCTCCCCGGAGGTAACGATCAACGCATCATCGGCCAGGAAATAAAAATCCCCCAGGGATTCTGCCTCCTCCACCGGGACTTCCGTCCACTGCCCGTCCAGGGGGAGGAAATACCGGATCGTCTGCGCTGCCAGTCCCTGGTAGATGGTTTTCCCCGAAAAGAGAATCCTGTCCTGGCCGCTGCTCATGGGAAGCACCTCCACCCACACCTCGTCCGCCAGTATCTCATGATACGCCTCCACCTTCATGGAACCGGTTTCCAGGAGGATCAGCGCCCGTCTGTCAAGCCCTCCGGCGTGAGGCGTATTCAGGATTTCACATACTACCAGCGCTTCTTCTGCCTCGGGATCAGAAAAAGAGCCATAAAATATCTGATCCGGTACAATATCGGAGGCAGTGGCAACCCCCCCGGATTCATCGTTTTCCAACACTGTTTCCAGAATCCTGTCCTTTAACGAGACAAACGGCTGTGCGGCATCTGTTCCCCCTGCACAGCCGGACAACAAAAGTGCCGCAGACAGTATAATAATGGAACCTGCAGATATTTCTTTTCTCAATTTTAACCTCATTTCTGCGCTGCTCAAGAGGGTGTGTAAACACCCTCTTTGCGCAAAGCCATACATGGCTTACGAGTTTGTAACAAGTCATTTATGACTTTGCAACGCTCTGGCACAAATCTCAAGATTCAAAATTTCATTTTTCAATCTTCTTAAAAACAGGGATGATCTCAAGAGGGGCTGCCGCCATGATCCTCTGCCTCCCGCACAGGATTTCGCCGGTGTGAATGCTTTTCCAGCTCCCTTCAGGAAGATACACCTCCCTTTCCGTCATCCCCTGGTACAAAACGGGCGCCACAAGATATCGGGAACCGAACATGTACTGATCGTCTATATCCCAGCATATTCCATCCTCCGGGAATTCGTAAAACATTGTCCTTATGACCGGAGAACCGTTTGCACAGGCCTCATCCATTACGGACTTAATGTAGCCTTTCATGCCGAGCCTGATATCGAGATACTTTTTCAGGATCCCGTAAACCTCCTCCCCGTAGCTCCACAGCTCATTGGGCCGCCCTGTATCGGAAAAACCGCCGCCGTAATCAAGGTCTGACAGCCTCGGGATATCATGAGGCCCCCTGTCTCCATGCATACGCAGTACCGGACAGAAGGTTGAAAACTGAAACCAACGTATCAGCAATTCGTTAAAATGCTCCTCCGTCACGTCCCCGAAAAAGCCGCCCGTATCCGAAACCCACCAGGGAATCCCCGCAATCCCCATGTTCAGCCCTGCGCTCAGCTGATCGCGCAGGGCGGTAAAATTAGACTTGATATCGCCTGACCAGACAAGGGCGCCATACTTCTGGCTGCCCACCCAGGCGCATCGGAGCAGATTGACGATATCCTTCTGCCCCTGAGCCTTCATCCCGTCATAAAAGGCTTTCGCATGAGCCTTCGCATAGCTGTTGGCCACCTTCAGCGCTGGCCCTGTATAATGCCGGTAATGCTCGTAATCGTATGCAGAATATTCCGGCTCCGCCTCGTCAAGCCAGAACATGTCTATCCCGTATCTGTAATAATTTTCCTCCACCTTACCCCATAGAAAGCCGCGTGCCTCGGGATTCAGGGCATCATAGATCACAGTGTCCCCCTGGAAATCAAAACACTGGATGGAGCCCCTCTCCGTCCTTATAAACAATCCCTTGTCCAGCATTTCCCTGAAATTCACGCTTTTTCTGTCCACAGTGGGCCATATGGAGACCATACAGCGAATGCCCATATCTTTTAATTCGTCCATCATGGCCTGTGGGTCGGGCCAGTACTGCGGGTCAAAGCTCCAGTCTCCCTGCCTTACCCAATGGAAAAAGTCTATGACGATGACGTCAAGGGGAATCCCCCGCCTTTTGTATTCCCTGGCCACCTCCAAAACCTCTTCCTGGGTTCGATAACGGAGCTTACACTGCCACAGCCCCAACGCGTTTTCCGGAAATTCGGGGGCGCGTCCCGTCACTTCGGTATAGTTTTCCAGGACAGCCTTCGGCGTGTCATCCGCCGTGATCCAATAATCCATTTCTTCCGATAATTTGCTGTGCCACTGGGTATAGTTTTCACCGAACATCACCTCGCCGACGCCGGCGTGATTCCACAAAAAGCCATATCCCTTACTGGACAGATAAAAGGGGATGGTGATCTGGGAATTACGCTGCGCCAGCTCCAAGATACACCCCTTCAGGTCAAGCTGCGGCTGCTGGTACTGCCCCATACCGTATATCTTCTCCCCGCGCTGGGCCTCAAAACGCGCCGTAATTTCATAATCGCTGCCACTAACAGGTTTCCACTCCCGGGCGCAGATTTTCATGCTGGGGCTGTGCTCGTTGGCATTGCTGAAATCCCTGTAATATTCCTTTAAGATCAGGCTGTCCCCGCGGTAAAATTCCATCCAGCCGTTTTCTGAAATGTAACAGCTTATCTCGCCGTTTACAATCCTGGCGCCGCCCTCCTCCTCACAAATCTGCGCCGAAGACTCCACAGGCAGCAACGCCTTATCGTCCCCGGTGAATGCGGCATTCCGGGTCGCCCTGACCCGCAGAGCGTTCCTTCCCCAGGCTTCTACCTTTAGGGTCTCGTTTTGGTGCCTGGCAATCAGAGTATTGTTCTGGATTGAAAAGCGCATATGTTTCCTCCCTGGTATGTTTTGCTATCCTTTCCACCTTATTTTTATACTTCATCCCTTTTATTCATTAAAACCACATACTTTTGGTTCTGACTTTTAGGTTTATCCGGGATTGTCATAGATATTTTACCGTCATCTATCAAGGGTTGCAGATATTTTTTCGTAAAATTCTTTATTCCCTTAAAACCACAGTATTCTGCAATTTCTGATTTCTTTCTCGGTTCCGCACAATACTCCAGAATTTTGTCCTGGACTGTCACTTGGGTCGTCACTTGGGTCGTCACTTGGGTCGTCACTTGGGTCATATCTTCTAATTTCTTATTTTTTATAGTGACCTGAAGCATAAAGGAATTTTCATGGTATTCCGGTTCAGGCAATCCTGCTTTTTGCATTTCATAATAAATACGATCAACACCTTCTCCAAATTCTCTCACATATTCATATTCATGAAGCAATTCCGCAATTTTCGGATTACGTGAAAAATGTACCTGCCTCATATTATTTAAACGTACAATCCCCGGAAGTGTTCCAGGACTTTCCACCGTCATATGATCATCAAACATTTTAATCTGGATATCAGTTCCTTTGATGCTATAGTCACGATGTCCGATAGCGTTTATTATGATTTCTTTCCATACAAATTCCGGGTATTCAGGTTCTGTAACAAACTTTCCCTCTTTTCCCAGGTAAGTATGCTCTTTAATCTGTCCTCTGACAAACTCAATAGACTGCTCCACTACATCTAATATTCTGCCCTCAAACGATTTGTCTTTAATGACATTCATTTGAGCGCCTACCTTTGCTTCTGTACCTTCATATCGAATAAACCGGACTCTTGCACGCTTGAAAAACTGCTGGGGATTCTTACCGAACAGCAATATAGCGGCTCCGCTCATTTCTTCCCTGCCACTCACTTTAACTATATAGTCCTTATTTTGCCTGATATATTCTTCCGGTGATTTTCCATAGCCAATCTTTTTACAATAATCAGAAACTGCCTCCATCTCTATATCATCCATTGACGAGCCATACACAGGCTCATCTTCATAATATCTTGTCCCTTTGGAATACATAAGCTGCAATCGTTCATCAAAAGTCAGTTTCTTGGACTTATCCCCCATTCGCAGATACACTTCATCTCTATGATTCGCATGAAGCTCACTGCTTTGCGGAACACGTATCAGCAGCAGATGATTCGGTTTCCCTTTGCAATCCATACAGTCAATTGTTTCCGTCTCTATCCGGACAGAAGGCCTGCAAAAATCAAACGGCGCACGCAAAATTTCATTAATATTTTCAGTATGATCGTCTATTCCCGTAATTTCACCGTTATCTTCGATACCTACGGCAAGCAGACCACCGTCTGCATTTGCAAAAGCAATAATAGATGTTGAAATAGCTATGGCATTTATTTTGGCGCTTTTACGATCAAATTGCTGACATTCCGTCGTAGTACACATATCTTTTATTGTCAGATTGGTTAATTTCATACTCATTTCCCTTTAAACTATTATCTAAAATCAATCTTACTACAAAAGCACTGATATTACTATCTGTTTTCTGGATTTTCACCACAGAATACGGCACCCATCATATATAAAACGCCATAATTCATAAAATCATGGCGTTTTATCTGTCTTATATATCATCTTTTATACTATTGATAAAAATACATCAAAATTTACAATAAATTCTCAGAATTTCCCAGCCTTCGCTGCCTCCTCGATGGAAACCGCCACAGCAACCGTCATACCCACCATGGGGTTGTTGCCTGCGCCGATGAGGCCCATCATTTCCACATGGGCGGGAACGGAGGAGGAACCTGCAAACTGTGCGTCGGAATGCATACGTCCCAGGGTATCGGTCATACCGTAGGAAGCAGGGCCTGCCGCCATATTATCGGGATGAAGGGTACGTCCTGTGCCGCCGCCGGAAGCAACGGAGAAATACTTCTTGCCCTGCTCGATGCACTCTTTCTTGTAGGTGCCCGCAACGGGATGCTGGAATCTGGTGGGGTTGGTGGAGTTTCCGGTGATGGATACGTCCACGCCTTCCTTATGCATGATGGCAACGCCCTCGCACACATCGTTTGCGCCGTAGCAGTTTACCTTCGCGCGAAGCCCCTCGGAATAGGACTTGCGGTATACTTCCTTTACGGTGTTGGTGTAAGGATCGTACTCGGTCTCAACAAAGGTAAAGCCGTTGATACGGGAGATCACCTGTGCAGCGTCCTTGCCAAGGCCGTTCAGGATAACCCTGAGGGGTTTCTGACGAACCTTGTTGGCCTTCTCCGCGATACCGATAGCGCCCTCCGCAGCCGCAAAGGACTCATGGCCTGCCAGGAAGCAGAAGCACTCGGTCTCCTCCTCCAGGAGCATCTTGCCCAGGTTGCCGTGGCCCAGGCCGACCTTACGGGTATCCGCAACAGAGCCGGGAATACAGAACGCCTGAAGTCCCTCGCCGATTGCCGCAGCGGCATCCGCCGCCCTCTTACAGCCCTTCTTGATTGCGATAGCCGCGCCGACTATGTAAGCCCAGCAGGCATTCTCAAAGCAGATAGGCTGAATGCCCTTAATCTGGTTATAAACGTCAAGCCCGGCATCCTTGGTGATCTTTTCCGCTTCTTCAATGGAAGCGATGCCATAGCTGTTCAATACGGAATTGATCTTGTCAATTCTTCTCTCATATGATTCAAATAATGCCATCTTACCTTTCCTCCTAAATGAAGTTTACTGAAATTGCTTCCGCCTTATTCTTTTCTGGGATCAATGATCTTCACGGCATCGTCCACACGTCCATACTGGCCCTTCGCCTTCTCCCACGCGGTGTTGGGATCGTCGCCCTTCTTGATGAAGTCGGTCATCTTGCCAAGGCTTACGAACTGGTAGCCAATGATCTGATCCTCGGCATCCAGGGCGATACCGGTCACATAGCCCTCTGCCATTTCCAGATAACGGGGGCCCTTTGCCAGAGTACCGTACATGGTGCCTACCTGGCTCCTTAAGCCCTTGCCCAGATCCTCAAGGCCCGCGCCCACAGGAAGCCCGTCCTCGGAGAACGCACTCTGGCTGCGGCCGTAAACGATCTGCAGGAACAGCTCTCTCATAGCGGTATTGATGGCATCACACACAAGGTCGGTGTTCAGCGCTTCCAAAACAGTCCTTCCGGGAAGAATCTCGGCAGCCATGGCTGCGGAATGGGTCATACCGGAACAACCGATGGTCTCCACCAGCGCCTCCTGGATAACACCCTCCTTCACATTCAGGGAAAGCTTGCAGGCGCCCTGCTGAGGTGCACACCAGCCTATGCCGTGTGTAAAACCGGAAATATCCTTCACTTCTTTTGCTTTTACCCATTTTGCTTCCTCAGGGATGGGAGCACAGCCGTGAGCAACGCCTTGTGCCACCGGACACATTTCTTCAACTTCCTTTGAGTAAATCATGTGAGATCTCCTTTCAAATCTTTTATATTGATAAAAATATATCATTCAGGTACATTTTCTCATACTTATGCCAAAAAATCCAGTATATTTTGTAATATTTGCTAAAATAATTGCTACGCAGGCATCATCCTGTCCCAAAATGACAGGGCTTGCTACGCAAGCATCATCCTGTCCCACAATGACAGGGCTTGCTACGCAAGCATCATCCTGTCATTGGCAAATTCTCCGCCGCTGGCTTCCTCGAATTTATGGAGGAGGTCGGATACGGTGAGCTTTCGTTTCTCCTCGCCGGACACATCGTAGATGATATGTCCCTCATGCATCATCACCAGGCGGTTGCCGTGGTGGATGGCATCCTTCATGTTGTGGGTGATCATAATGGTAGTCAGGTTATCCCTGCCAACAATCTTGTCCGTGGCCTCCAGAACCTTTGCCGCCGTCTTGGGATCCAGGGCGGCGGTATGTTCATCCAGAAGCAGCAGCTTTGGCTTCTGCAGGGTCGCCATAAGCAGGGTCAGCGCCTGTCTCTGTCCCCCGGACAAAAGGCCCACCCCTGTGGTCAGCCTGTCCTCCAGGCCCAATTCCAGGATCTTTAGCTGCTCCCTGTATGCCTCACGTTCCTTCGAGGTAATCCCCTTTCTCAGATTCCTGTGCTTTCCCCTCCTGGCAGCCAGGGCAAGGTTCTCCTCAATCTGCATACTGGCGGCGGTGCCCGTCATGGGATCCTGGAACACGCGCCCCAGGTAAGCCGCCCTCCTGTGCTCCGGCAGCCTGGTCACATCGGTGCCGTCGATCAAAAGGCTTCCTTCATCCACAAACCAGGTGCCCGCAATGGCGTTCAGCATGGTGGACTTTCCCGCACCGTTCCCGCCGATGACCGTGACGAAATCCCCCTCTGCAAGGTGCAGATCCAGCCCGCTCAGCGCCCGCTTCTCATTTACAGTCCCTCTGTTAAATGTCTTACTGATCCTGTTGATATCAAGCACGGTTCGCACCTCCCTTTTTCACAGGCTTTGAAAAATGCTTCCCCTTGAGATAAGGGATCGCAAGGAAAATGGCAACGATCATGGCGGAGATCAGCTTCAGGTCATTGGCATTCAGCCCCAGCCAGAGCACCACCTGCAGTACCAGATAGTAAATTACGCCGCCCATCGCCACAGAAAGCAGTTTAAACGCAAAATTGCCGTGAATCCTGCCGAACACGACCTGTCCGATGATGACTGCCGCCAGGCCGATCACGATGGCGCCGCGGCCCGCATTGATGTCCGCAAAGCCCTGATACTGGGCGTACAGTCCGCTGGCAAAAGCCACAATACCGTTGCTCAGCATCAGGCCCACGATCTTGGTGAGATCCGTGTTGATGCCCTGTGCCCTGGACATGTTGGGATTAGACCCTGTAGCGCGGATGGAACAGCCCAGCTCCGTCCCAAAGAACCAGTACAGCAGCCCGATCAGCAGGGCAATGATCAGCAGGGCGATAAGCAGAGTATTCCTGTAAAAAGGGACTCCCTTAATATAACGCAGGGAGACCAGCAGGCTGTACTTGTCAACACTGATGGCCTGATTTGCTTTATTATCCATAATACGCAGATTAATGGAATAAAGACCAAGCTGTGATAAAATTCCTGCCAGAATAGCCGGAATGCCAAACGCGGTATGTAACAGCCCTGTCACCAGCCCCGCCAGCATACCTGCAAGGAATGCCGCCAGAAGGGACACCCAAACGTTATATCCCGACAGCATCATCATAATGCAGACCGCACCCCCCGTGCACATGGTGCCGTCCACTGTCAGATCAGCCAGATCCAGTATCCAGTATGTGATAAATACGCCAATCGCCATAATGCCCCAGATCAGTCCCTGTGCACAGGCTCCGGGAAGCGCGTTGAATAAAGCCATAATGTTCAATTTCCGTTTCCTCCACTCATCTTTGGCCCTGCGGCCATTTTCCTAAAACGTACTGCTCTCTGACCCCCAAAAGACGGCAAAAGAATTAGCGCACTTTTGCCGTCTCAGGAAGAAAACCTTACTCTGTTTCTACAGCCTCATAGTCGTCGGGAACCGTAATGTTGAGCTGGCTGCAGATCTCCGCGTTATACTTCTTGGTAACATTGGGAGCGAACTGAATCTCCATGGCCGAAACATCTGCACCGTTTACCAGGATATCGTAAGCCATAAGGCCGCTCTGGTATCCGATATCATAGTAGCTGATGGACAGAGTCGCCACGCCGCAGCCCTTGCAGATACCTTCTTCGCCCGCAATAATGGGAATTCCCGCGGGAAGGCAGACATTGTTGATCACCTCGGTAGCGGACGCCGCGGTGTTATCGGTGGGAATATAGATCACATCACATTCCGCCGTTGCGCTGGTAGTCACAGACGCAATATCGTTGGAATCGGCAAAGCTGAATTCCTTGCAGGTATATCCCATCCCCTCCAGCGCACCCTTTACAACCTCCACCTGGTATGCGGAATTAGGCTCTGCGGAACAATACAGCATACCCACCGTCTTTGCATCCGGGAACAGCTCATGGAGCATTTCGGCCTGCTCCGTCAGCGGGGCGCAGTCGGAGGTACCGGAGATATTCATGCCGGTGACACCGGTCCAGTTGTCTATCTGGAGCGCCGTTGCATAGTCTGTGATCGAAGTGCCTAAAATGGGAATCTCCGTGGTAGCCGCTGCGGCTGCCTGCAGAGGCGCCGTCGCATTTGCAAGGATCAGATCCACCCCGTTGGATACGAACTGATTTGCAATGGTGGCACAGGTAGGCGAATCGCCGGATGCGTTCTGCAGGTCAAATGTCACCTTATCACCAAGCTTCTCGGTGAGGGCATCCTGGAATCCCTGGGTAGCCGCATCCAGGGCGTCATGCTGTACCAGCTGGCAGATGCCCACTGTATAAGTATCCCCTCCCGCGCTGTCCCCCGCCGCGGAACTGCCTGCCGTCCCGGCGCTGTCCGACCCTGCCGCGGAGCTTCCGGCACTGTCTCCTGCCGCTGCGGAACCGCCCGAACCCGCCGCAGAGCTTCCGGCACCGCCATCGGCGCCGCAGCCTGCCAGGACGGACACAGCCATAATGCTGCTTAAAACGATTGCTGCCAATTTCTTTTTCATAATTTCCTCCATTCCAAGGTGCTTTGGCTTCCGCCTCAACACCCTTTTATGCTTTAGCGCGCCAACGTACTAATATGACACACTAGAGAAAATATACATCAGCAGCTCAAAAATGTCAATGTTTTTCAGCAATTTCTGTTTTGGTTTTATAGATACTGTCAGCGGGAATCACGCCTCTCACCATGGATGTGGGATAGATATTGGAATTCCTCCCGACCACCGTCCCGGGGTTCAGTACGCTGTTGCAGCCTACCTCCACATGGTCTCCCAGCATGGCCCCCATCTTCTTTAAACCGGTCTCAATGGCAATATCCCCGGCGATGCCCTTGCCCTTTACCACTACCAGCGTCTTATCACTTTTCACATTGGAAGTGATGGAACCGGCTCCCATATGGGATTTGTATCCCAGGATGCTGTCGCCCACATAATTGTAATGAGGCACCTGCACCTTATTAAAGAGTACCACGTTCTTAAGCTCTGTGGAGTTGCCCACTACCGCCCCCTTTCCCACAATGGCGTTGCCGCGGACAAAGGCACAGTGGCGCACTTCCGCCTCCTCGTCAATGATAAGGGGGCCGTTCAGACATGCGGTGGGAGCCACTTTAGCGTTCCTGGCCACCCAGATATCCTCCCCTCTTTTCTCAAAGATTTCCTCCGGCAGCGTCTTTCCAAGCTCCAGGATGAAATCATGGATCCTGGGAAGCGCTTCCCAGGGATAGGTCATCCCCTCAAATAATTTTGCGGCAATCGTCTCGTTCAGATTGTATAGCTCCGCAATAGTGATATTGTTGTTCATGCTCCTCATTTCTCCTTTTCTTTTAAGCTTTGCTTCTTATAATTTGCTGCCACAGCGTCAAACTGTCCGTAAAGGGAACGCTGATTGTTCAGCTGCTTCACATATTCCGTCCTTCTGCCCACAAAGCCGGTCAGCTTCGCCATGTATTCCTCGGAGGTAATATCTCCCGCCGCCACCATGGTCAGCCCCTTCTCCCAGCTGGCTGTCAGGGAGGGATCCAGGAGCGCCCGGATGGAGCTGTTCACCACATCATAGACCATCTCGCCCATGAGAGTAGGCGTCAGCACCTGCGTCTTTTTATTCAGGGCGAGATATTCGATATTAACCAGCTTTTTCAGGATTTCCGCCCGGGTGGCGCTGGTGCCGATGCCGCTTCCCTTAATCTGGGCCCGCAGCTCCTCATCCTCAATAAACTGGCCCGCGTTCTCCATGGTCAGTATGATGCTCCCGGAATTGTATCGTTTGGGTGGCGAAGTCTCACCCTCCTTAATCTCATAGGAATCCACCGTCAGCTGATTGCCCTTCTTCAGCGACATGAGTAGCTTCAGAAGCCCTTCATCGCATCCTGCTTCCGCCTCCCCGGCCTCAGCGGCGCCCGGCAATCCTGAACCATTCCTGTTCCCTGCAGAGCCGCCTGCTCCAGCGCTGTTTCCTCCATCCGCAGAGCCTCCTGCTCCCATGCTGTTTCTGCCGCCCGCAGATGCCCCGTTTCCGGCGGAATCCCCGCCGCCTCCAGAGCCGCCTTCCTTCCCGGCCGGCATGGCGTCCTTTTGAAAGGAAAAGGCCGCCACCTTCAGATATCCTTCCTCCTCCAGCACCTTAAAGCCGGAGAAAAACCGCTCCTCCTTCACCTTCACAACAAGAGCAAATTTCCGGTACACCGCCGGAGGATAGAAAATGCTCAGAAATCTTCTCACAATGATCTCATAAACCCTGGCGGAAAGCCCGGTCAGGCCGCTTAAGCTGTTCAGTCCCTCTCCCGTGGGAATCACCGCATAGTGATCCGTAATCTGCTTATCGTTCACATACCGGGTTTTCGCAATGCCCTTGTAACTTCCGCTGCTCAAAATTTCAGCCGCAAAGGCTGCCGCCGGGGCGTAATTTTTCAGCCCGTTTATATTCCTGTGGATTTCCTTTGCCACCGCCGTACTCAGCACGCGGGCATCCGTTCTCGGGTAAGTCACAAGCTTCTTCTCGTATAATTCCTGGATGATCCGCAGGGTCTCGTCCGGGCTGATCTTAAAATACCTGGAACAGTCGTTCTGCAGCTCTGCCAGGTTATACAGAAGCGGGGGATTCTTATTCTCCTTCTTCCGCTCTATGGATTCCACTGTCACATTCCCCACAGGCTCCTGGCTCAGATGGGCGATCAGCTGCTTCGCGCTCTCTTCCTCCCGGAAACCATTTTCCTTATAAAGCCTGGGGGAAGCAAAATACGCAGAGCCCTCCACCGCCTTCCATTCGCCGGAGAAGCTCTTGTCCCGGAACCGGAAATTTCCCAGGACGCGGTAAAAGGGAGTCTTGACAAATGCCCGGATCTCCCTCTCCCTGTTGACAACGATCCCCAGGACACAGGTCATGACGCGCCCTACAGAGATCACCGCCCTGTCACGCTTCAGATAGTCCTTCACATTTCTCCCGTACTTTAAGGTCAATGCCCTGGAGAAATTGATTCCCATGAGATAATCCTCCTTGGCGCGCAGATAGGCCGCATCGCTCAGGCTGTCATACTCTTTCAGATCCTTCGCCTCACGGATACCTCTCAGGATCTCCTCCTCCGTCTGGGAATCAATCCATACACGGCGGCGTTCCTTACCCTTTACCCCGGACATCTGTTCCACCAGGCGGTAAATATACTCCCCCTCCCGCCCGGAGTCCGTGCAGACATAGATTGTGGTCACATCCGCCCGCTTCATCAGGGAGCTCACTATATCATACTGCTTTCGGGAACTGTCTATCACCTCATATTTAAATTCTTTCGGGAGAAATGGAATGGTATCGAAACTCCATCGCTTATATCTCTCGTCATAAACCTCGGGATAGCTCATAGTCACCAGATGGCCCACACACCAGGTAACAATAGCTGTCTCCGACTCCAGGTATCCGTCACGGGATCTGGTATTTATCTTAAGTGCGCTGGCAAACTCCCTTGCAACGCTCGGTTTTTCCGCAATAAATAAACTTTTACCCACTCACTACCGTCCTTCATCGAGCGAAACCGTAAAAAGCTTTACCTTCCCCTGCTTCGCCGCTCTCTGCAGAGCCTCGTCAAAGCCGCTCTCACAGTACATCCTGATATCCCTGCTCTTAATCCTCGCCTTCTTCATACAGAACAAAAGCCACTCATAATCCTCATATGTCATCTGCTTTGCGTAGGAGCAGGAAGCTACCGTGAGCGTTCCTTCCCCGCTGGCGGCGATCACGTCGATTGCCCCTGATTTCCCCAGCCACTCCCCGGTGCTGCGGCTGTAACGTCCTATCTCCTCCCTGCAGACCTTCCGGTATGCGTCATCCATATACAGGGAAAAGGAGGGCGCAATCCTCTGTTCATAGAATTCTTCCGGGGTAAGCTGCTGTAAGCTGCTCATACTGGAAAAAATGTACCGAAAATAAAATTTTATATAAGAATGAGAAATCCTGTAAATCCCCTTTTGCGATTCCGTCTTGTTTGCCGTTTCCCAGGAGGAAACCTTTTCCACCAGATCAAGTTCCATCAGGTTCTTCAGATACACACTGATCTTAGCCCTGGAAAAGCCCGTATGCCTGTAAATATCATTCAGTTTATTACAGTCCCGCGCCATGGCGGCAAGGATGGTGTTGTACACTGCCGGTTCCCTCAGCTCCTCCAGCAGGTAGCCGGACATCTCCTCGTACAGGCGGCTCTCCTGGCACAGGATATTCCGGATGATATTTTCCCCGGTTCCGGCCTCCCGGGAAAAACAGGTCCAATATCCCGGCATTCCGCCCAAAACCGCATAATTCCCGATATAATCTTCCTTGGAATATCCCGGAAAGAGCTCCGTAAGCTCCGCCAGTGTCATCTCCCTCAACTTCATCCATCCATTGATGGCGGATGCACTGTAACCGATTTTACTCACCATGGTATTTTCCACCCAGCCGGAAGCCGATGTGGCCAGCACCACCATCACAGGCCGGCTCAACAGCCTGCCCTCCATATATCGAAGGAGTGTCTCAAAGAAAGTGCCGTCGCCCTTCACCATGTGATGGAATTCATCGATGACGAGTACCTGCTTTTCCGTCTCTTTCCTGCCCACTGCGTTTTCAAACAGCTCAGTGTACTCGGGATACCGGCCAAGCTCCTTCCCCGACTCCCGCAGTTCCGCCGCCCACTGGAAGCGCTGTTCCCTCTCCGAGCAGGCCCTGGCGAGATAATAGGAATGCTTCCTGTCCCTGCAGAATTCCCGCAGAAGGGCGGTCTTGCCCACGCCCTTACTGCCATACACCACCAGTATCTGGCTGCCCTCGCACAGAAAATATTCATTTAGAAACTGCAGCTCCGTGCTGCGCCCTACAAATGTTCCCACCCGGTTTCTTCCCTTTGATTTCAGTATTATTGCCAGGCGGAAGCCAGTATCGCTTCCACCTCCCCGACAGCTAAAGGCCTGCCAAACAAATAGCCCTGGATTACGTCGCAGCCTATGGAGTACAGATATTCATACTGCTTTTCCTCCTCCACGCCCTCCGCCACAGATTCAAACCCCAGAGCTTTGACCATATTGATGATCGCCTCCGTGATCACCCTGGTGGCGGAATCCACCAGCACCGTGTCAATGAAGGATTTATCTATCTTCAGGGTATCAATGGGAAGCTTCTTCAGATAAGACAACGAAGAAAAGCCTGTGCCGAAATCATCCAGTGAAATCCTCAGCCCAAATTCCCTCAAAAGCTTCAGTTTATCATACACTGCCTGGAAATCTTCTATCAGTATCGTCTCCGTGATCTCCAGCTCAATCTCCGAGGGCTCCACATCATATTTCCGGATAACCTCTTTCACCGAATCCACAAAGTCCTCCCTGCTGTACTGAAGCGCTGAAATATTGATGGACATGATAAACGGATGCCCGAAGCGCCTGCGCCACTGCGCGTACTGCATGATACTCTGCTCCACCACCCACTGGCCAATGGGAATAATGGCACCGTTCTTTTCCGCAATGGGAATGAAGACCGCCGGGCTGATCATGCCTTCCTGTCCGTCCTTCCAGCGGATCAGCGCCTCCATACCGCGCAGCTTCTTATTTCCGGCAAAATACTGAGGCTGATAATACATCTGGAAGCTGTGGCGGAATACCGCCTCCTTCAGCTTCGATTCCAGCTCCGCCGTGCGCAGGAATTCCTGCAGTACAGGGGTATTAAAGTACTGGATGATATTCTTCCCCATGGACTTACTCTTAAAGACCATGATCTCCGCACAGTTGATCAGCTCTATGGCGGACTTGGATGCCTCCGGATATTCCGCCACCCCCGCGCTGAATGTGATCTGAAGCTCCTGTCCGTTGCTGAGCCTGAAGGGCCTGCGCACTCTCTGCTGAATTTCCTTGTGCAGGTTTGCCATAGTGCGCTCCCCTGAAGGCCCATAGATGGCCACCAGATATACATCCGTATGCAGATGGCACCCTGTCACATCCCAATTCTCACAGAGCTCCTTCAGGTAACTGCCGAACTGCTGTATCAGCTCATCCCCCACGATCATACCCTGGCCGTCGTTGATCTTATGGAAATCATCCAGATCGATCATCATGACGCTGACCGTATTATCCGTCTCAGCCGCCGTCCGCAGATAATCGCCCAGCAGGCGCACAAAGTAATTCCGGCTGAAAAGCCCGGTCATGCTGTCATAATACGCCATATAGGTCAATTCTTCATTCTGGGTGCGGAATTTCGTGATATTGCTTATGTAGATTACCTTATCGACAGGCCGCCCGTTTTCCCCATAATAGATTCTGGCACGGAAAAGAAGCCAGATCTTCGTTTCCCGCAGCGGACATTCCACAAAGGCTGTGTCCTGCGCCGTCTTTTCCAGATAAAGGACGTCCCTGAGCGCCATGCTGTAAGACTCGTCAACCGCTTCAAGCAGCCTGGGCAGATCCTTCGGATCCCGGATATCAAAATCAAAGAATTCCTTCCACTGCCCCAGCGTCACAACCTGGTTCCGCTCAAGGGAATGATAGAGAAATGCACCCACGGCCGACTCAAAGACCGTGTGGTACATCCTCTCCTTTTCTGTGAGTTTCTGATTCATTGCCTTCAGCAGATCTAATTGATAATGCAATTCACTCATGTTTCCTCTCATTCCGCCGCACAGGTGATTCTTCGCTCAGACGGGAAAGCTCCCCCGACGGTCTTACGTTTACAGGCCCCTGTTGTTTGCTGTAAAAAGTGCAGTGCCCCTCAGTCAACGCGCCGTGATATACCCCTGGGCCTTCAAAAGCTCCGCGCAGAGCACCGCGCCGCCTGCAGCTCCCCTCACCGTATTATGGGAAAGCCCTACGAATTTATAATCATACACAGTATCCTCCCGCAGGCGGCCCACACTGATCCCCATCCCGTTCTCGTAATCAACGTCCAGGGCTACCTGAGGACGATTATCCTCCTCTAAGTATTGAATAAACTGTTTGGGCGCACTGGGAAGGCCCAGCCGTTGAGGCTCGCCGCTGAAGCTTCTCAGCTTCTCGATCAGCTGCTCTTTGGTGGGTTTCTTCCTGAATTTCACAAAGACAGCCGCAGTATGGCCATTCAACACGGGCACACGGATACACTGGCAGGTGATCACCGGGCTTGCGGCAGGGACGATCACACCGTCCTTAATCTCGCCCCAGATGCGGAGAGGCTCCTTCTCGCTCTTCTCCTCCTCCCCGCCAATATAGGGGATAATATTTCCCTCCATCTCAGGCCAGTCCTTAAAGGTCTTTCCCGCGCCGGAAATTGCCTGATAGGTGGTTGCCACCACTTCATAGGGCTCAAATTCTTTCCACGCGGTAAGCACCGGGGCATAGCTCTGTATGGAACAGTTGGGCTTTACCGCCACAAAGCCCCTGGTAGTTCCCAGACGCTTCTTCTGGAAATCGATGACCTTCATATGTTCGGGGTTGATCTCAGGCACCACCATGGGCACGTCGGGAGTCCAGCGATGGGCACTGTTATTGGATACCACGGGGGTCTCCGTCCTGGCATAGTCCTCCTCGATCTTCCTGATTTCCTCTTTTGTCATATCCACTGCACTGAACACGAAGTCAACCTCGGCGGCCACCTTTTCCACCTCGTTGACGTTCATGACCACAAGCTTCTTCACCGCCTCCGGCATAGGAGTATCCATCTTCCACCTGCCGCCCACGGCCTCCTCATAGGTCTTTCCCGCAGAACGGGGGCTTGCCGCAACAGTAGTCACCTCAAACCAGGGATGGTTCTCCAGCAGGGCGATAAACCTCTGCCCTACCATACCTGTCCCGCCTAAAATACCAACCTTTAATTTGTCACTCATTTTCTTTCCGTGCTCCTTTCACAATATGCGCTTTCCCCTCAGTCCTTCGGCATTGCATCGTACAATTCTTCCTGCCGCAGGTATTCCCTGCAGGCCGCAATCACCTGCTTCATGGCCTCCGGCCCCGGTGCCCCCAGGGTAAGCCGTTTTTCCACGCATGTCTTGAGGGAGACTGCCTCATAGATATCCTCCTCAAATCGGTCGCTGACAGCCTGCAGCTCCGGCAGGGACAGGGCGTCTATGGATGTATCCTTCTCAATGCAGTACAACACAAGCCTTCCGATAATACCGTGGGCGTCCCGGAAAGGAACCCCTTTATTCACCAGATAATCCGCCGCATCGGTGGCATTGGTAAAGCCGTTCATGGCACTGGCCTCCATGCGTTCCTTCCGGAACTTCATGGTTCGGATCATTCCCGTAAAGAGCGCAAGACAGTCCTTCACCGTGTCCATGGCATCGAAGGCAGTCTCCTTATCCTCCTGCATGTCCTTGTTATAAGCGAGCGGCAGCCCCTTCATGGTGGTCAGAAGCGCCATCAGCGCCCCGTAGACGCGCCCCGTCTTCCCCCTTACCAGCTCCGCGATATCGGGATTCTTCTTCTGGGGCATAATGCTGCTTCCCGTGGAATAGGCGTCGTCAATCTCCACAAACTGGTATTCATTGGAATTCCAGATAATGATCTCCTCACAAAACCGGCTCAGGTGCATCATCACCGTGGCCAGGGCCGACAGAAATTCAATCAGGTAGTCCCTGTCGGACACCGAGTCCATACTGTTCAGCGTGGGGCCGTAGAACCCCATGACCTGGGCGGAAAACATCCGATCCAGAGGGTACGTCGTCCCTGCCAGCGCCCCCGCTCCCAGGGGACAGTAATTCATGCGTTTATAGATGTCCGTCATCCTCTGCCTGTCCCGTTTGAACATTTCAAAGTATGCCCCAAAATGATGGGCCAGGGTGGTGGGCTGCGCCTTCTGCAGATGGGTGAAGCCGGGCATGTAAGTTTCCAGATTCCCCTCCATGACAGCAAGGATCGCTTCCAGCAATTCCTTCAACAGCCCGTCCGTCTCAACCACCTGAAGCCTGGTGTAGAGCCTCATGTCCAGCGCCACCTGGTCGTTGCGGCTCCTCCCGGTATGCAGCTTCTTCCCTGCATCCCCGATGCGTTCTATCAGCGCTGCCTCCACAAAGCTGTGAATATCCTCGCAGGACTCGTCAATGGCCAGATTCCCCTTCTCCACATCCTCCCGTATGCCCAGCAGGCCGCCAATGATCGCGTCCCTCTCCTCCATGGTGAGGATTGCCTGCTTGGCCAGCATGGTCACATGGGCAATGCTGCCGTCGATATCCTGCCTGAAAAATCTCTGATCAAAACCAATGGACGCGTTAAAATCATAAACCATCTTATCCGTCTCTTTCGTAAAGCGCCCTCCCCAAAGTTGTGCCATAAAAGCCTCCGTTTCAGGTAAATTTTAAAAATCTAAATTTGATGATAGCATAAACAGGCAGGTATTTCAATATGGCAAATCCATTTTACACCATACTTCCATTCACGCATATTATAAGATAAACCATATATGGAAAGGGTTTTTTATGCAGACGATACTGGAATTAAAAAATATCGGTTATTCCTATCACAGCCTTCACGGTGAGACCCGGGCCCTGAGCAATATTTCCTTCGGTGTGGGAGAGGGGGAATTTATCGCCATCGTGGGCCCCAGCGGCTGCGGGAAATCCACTCTCCTGTCCATCATCGCAGGCCTGCTCCCCCCGGAACAGGGAACCATTGTGGTCAATAATCCCGACGGTTCCCTGGCTTATCCGCGGATCGGCTATATGCTTCAGCGGGATCATTTGTTTGAGTGGCGCACCGTCTATAAAAATGTCATCCTGGGCCTGGAGATCAATCATATGATGACTCCCGACAGGCTGGATACCGTGGAAAGACTTCTGGTGGATTACGGCCTGGATAAATTCCGGGACAAACGCCCCAGTGAGCTCTCCGGGGGCATGAAACAGCGTGCCGCGCTGATCCGCACACTGGCCCTGGATCCCCAGCTCCTGCTCTTGGATGAGCCCTTCAGCGCGCTGGATTATCAGACAAGGCTGTTCGTCTCCGCTGACATCTGCCGCCTGATCCGGGCCGCGGGAAAGACCATGATCATCATCACCCATGACCTGTCGGAGGCCATCAGCCTTGCCGACCGGGTGATCATACTGTCCAACCGTCCCGCCACGGTAAAGGCGCAGATGCCCATTCATCTCACATTAAAGGATAACTCTCCTCTGGCATCCAGAAATGCGCCGGAATTTCAGCAATACTTTAATCAACTGTGGGAGGATTTAAACAATGACGGTTAAAAAGAAAAAAGGCCCTGGCCATTCCAGCCATGAGCTTACAAAGCAGGAAGAATTTGTCAGGAACCACAGACGCCACCATCACCAGATTTCTACCATGCGGATCACAATCTTTGTTTTGTTCCTGATCCTCTGGGAGGTCAGCGCATACCTGGGCTGGATCGACAGCTTTTTCTTTGCAAGTCCCAGCCAGGTGGCGCTCTGTTTCCTGGAACAGATAAAAACGAACGCCCTGCTGTCCCACATCGGGGTGACCCTGTTCGAGACTATTGTGAGTTTCCTCCTGGTACTGTTGTTCAGCCTGCTGGCAGCCACACTGCTGTGGTATTCCCAGAAGATGTCAGAGGTGCTGGAGCCTTATCTGGTGGTGCTGAACAGCCTTCCGAAGTCCGCCCTGGCGCCGCTCTTTATCGTCTGGCTGGGCACAGGGACTACCACCATCATCGTAGCCGGAATCTCTGTGGCAGTATTCGGCTCCATCATCAGTTTCTACACCGGTTTCCAGCAGGTGGATTCGGAAAAGGTCACTCTGATCTACACCTTGGGCGGCAGCAAGAGAAACGCCTTTACCAAGGTAGTACTCCCCGGCTCCGTCCCCATCCTGCTGAGCACTGCCAAGGTCAATATCGGGCTTGCCCTGGTGGGCGTGATCATCGGGGAATTCCTGGCTGCAAGGCGGGGGCTTGGATACCTGATCATCTACGGTTCCCAGGTATTCCAGCTGGATATGGTGATCACCAGTATTATCATACTGTGCATCATCGCCCTGGGCTTTTATAAATCCATACAGATGATTGAACATCACATTCGGAAAAAGTTTAAGATGTAGAACCCTTCCTGCAACGAAAAAAGGCCAAAAAGCAAACGCTTTCGGCCTTACATAACCATATCCGCATCGGGCGGGAAAGCCTTTCGGAAACATCAGCCTTCTCCGGCAGAATCAGGAAAATCCCAACAAAAAAAGCTGAAAATGGGACTCGAACCCACGACCCCTTCATTACGAGTGAAGTGCTCTACCAACTGAGCTATTTCAGCGCTGTCTTATAGTATACAGGTTCTTTTTGTTTTTTTCAACTGTTTTTTTCAAATTTGTTACTTTTTTATGTGGGCGCATCTTTAATGCAATGGGAAAAATTTATTCCCCCCTTACTCCGTCCCTTTCGCCAAAACTGTTTCAATCCTCTTTCACATGCACATCCAGCTGATTATAAGGAATCTCAATCCCCGCCGCATCCAGTGCAAGCTTACAGTTTTCCGTGACCCGCCACTTTCCGCTCCAGAAGTCCTCCTGGGCAAACCAGCAGCGGATGCCCAGGACAACGGCTGACTCGGCCAGCTCATCTACAAATACCAGCCTGTCCCTGTCCTTAACCGTGCTTTCATCCTCCTCCAGCACCTGCTGCAGTACCTCCTTTGCCTTCCGCAGATCCGCCCGGTAGGATATTCCCACCCTGATGTCCATTCTGCGATGGGCTTCCGCAGATACATTGACAAGGCTGTTATTGGCCAGGTTTCCGTTGGGCAGAATCACGGCCTGATTGTCAAAGGTGAGCAGCTTCGTGTAAAAAATCTGGATTTCTGTCACCGTTCCCTCTTTGCCGGAAGAATCCTCCCTGATATAGTCTCCCACCTTGAAAGGTTTTAAAATCAGGATCAGCACACCGCCCGCCAGATTGGATAGGCTCCCCTGAACCGCCAGGCCGATGGCCACACCAGCGGATCCAAGTACGGCCACGATGCTGGCCGCGTCCAGCCCGAAGGAGGACGCGATCATCAGTACCAGCATCACATACAAGGTTGCTTTCACAAAGGAATCCACGAATTGGACAGCCCCCACCTCCGCATTGGCACGTTTCATGGATTTCCGGATAATGCTGCGCACCAGCTTGATCATCTGCGCGCCAATCAGGAATACCAGCACCGCAAGCAAAACCCGGACGCCCAGATTCATTGCCTTTTCAGGAAGATCGGACAGAAAAGACTTCAACACATCCGGCTTCATCATTTCCTCCACTCCCTCTATCATGTCTTCCATATTTCCTGCCGGTGTGGCAGCTGCAAGTCCAGACACATAAATCATCGCAACCTCCGTAAATCTTGCCCCGATGCATTTCTGCGGCGGGGCTGCCCGATTCTTCTTCCTGTCAATGCCCGCCCTGGCAGGGCTTTCCGTCTGTCAGCCCTGCCTTGCGGTATTCATCGGCAAAGCCCCTTTTTCAACAGCCTCTGTGTTCTCTCTGTATGTGGCAGATTCCCGTTGCCTTCGCAATCTTCTCACGCAGTCTCTGCCGCCTCCGTGGAAGCTTCCTGCTTCCCTGCAGACCCCGGCTTCTTTTCCGCGGCCTCCCCCTTCAAAGGCTCCGGCTTCTTTTCTTCCGTTTCCGACTCTGCTGCTTCCGCTTCCTTTTCAGCTGCCCCCTTCTTCGAGGTCTCCGATTTCTTCACAGTCTCCGCCTTCTTCGCAGATTTTTCTTTCTTTGCGGCCTTCTTATCCTTCCCGGATTCCGTTTCCTTTGCCGGCTCTTTCTTCGCGACAGCTGCCTTTCCCGAGGCCTGCTTCTTCTTCGGAGCTTTCTTTGCCGGCACATTCTCCCGGATCCGCCTCTCGATCTCCTTCTCCAATTCTTCCTCCGTAAAGGGAATGAATTCGAGGATGCTCAGCGACAGGGGCGCGAGCTTCACGGTGATGGCCTGATATCTTCCGTCATACTCTGTCGGCTTTGTCTTCCTCATACGGCTGTTCACCACATGCGTCCCGCCATATTTGGCGTCGTCGGTGTTCAGGATTTCCCTGTATTTTCCCTCAAAAGGCACGCCCGTTGTGATTTCCTGGGGGATTCCCGCAAAATTGGCCACCACCAGAAGGATTTCTTCCTGCTCCCTGCCCTTTCTCGCAAAAGTCAGGTAGCAGTCCTGGGCGGACACATGGTTGATCCACTCAAAACCTTCCGGGCTGTCATCCAGCACAGAGAGCTCCGGCCTTGTCCGGTACAGGTAATTCAGATCTCTCACCAGCCTTGCCACACCCTCATGGTCCTCCACCTTGCGCAATTCCCACTGAACCGTGCGGTTCTCGTTCCACTCGTCGAATTCGCCCAGATCCTGCCCCATGAACAGCAGTTTCTTTCCGGGATGAGTCATCATATAGCCATAGGTAAGCCGCAGATTCGCAAATTTCTGCTCCCTGTCGCCAGGCATTTTCCCCAGCATGGTGGCCTTGCCGTGAACCACCTCGTCATGGGAAAATACCAGCATGAATTTCTCCGAATAAGCGTATACCATGCTGAAAGTCAATTCCCCGTGATGATGGCTCCTGAAATAGGGGTCATACTTGATGTACTGCAGATAATCGTTCATATAACCCATGTTCCACTTCAGGTCAAAGCCCAGCCCGTCATCCTCCAGGTCTCCTGTGATCTTCGGGAAAGCGGTACTTTCTTCCGCAATGGTCAGCACGCCGGGATTGCGCTTTTTCATAACAGAATTCAAATGCTTGATCATCTCAATGGCTTCCAGGTTCTCCTTGCCGCCGTATATATTGGCAACCCACTCCCCGTCATTTTTGCCGTAATCCAGATACAGCATGCTTGCCACCGCATCCATCCTGATACCGTCCGCATGGTATTTTTCCACCCAGAACAGGGCGTTGGCGATCAGGTAGTTGGATACCTGGGGCCGTCCATAGTTGTAGATCAGGGTACCCCAGTGAGGGTGGAAGCCCTGCCTGGGATCCAGATGCTCATAGAGGCATGTGCCGTCAAAGTTGGACATTCCGTAGGTATCCCTGGGGAAATGGGCGGGCACCCAGTCCAGGATCACACCGATTCCCTCCTTGTGCAGCGCATTTACAAAATACATGAAATCCTCCGGAGTACCGTACCGGGCGGTGGGCGCATAATAACCGATCACCTGATATCCCCAGGATGCGTCAAAGGGATGCTCCATCACAGGCATCAGCTCCACATGGGTATACCCCATCTCCTTCACATAGTCGATGACCTTCTCCGCGATCTCCCGGTAATTTGCATACTCCTTCCCCAGCTTCGCCCGGACAAAGGAGCCCAGATACATCTCATAAACGCTGACCGGCGCGTTCCCCTTCTGGAATTGTTCCCTCTTTTTCAGGAATGCGTCATCCTCCCATTTGAACCCATTGATATCCACGATCACAGATGCCGTATCCGGGCGCAGCTGTGCCGCATTTCCGTAAGGGTCGGCTTTCAGGTAGGTCAGGCCGGTTTTTAACTTAAATTCAAATTTATAATTGTCCCCTGCCTTTGCATCCGGAAGGAAAATTTCAAAAATGCCGGAATCCTCCAGCCTGCGCATCTGGTTCGTCCTGCCGTCCCAGTTGTTGAAATCCCCCACCACGCTGGAACGCAGCACGTTAGGCGCCCATACGGCAAAATACACACCCTTCACACCGTCCAGCTCCATGGGATGTGCCCCCAGCTTTTCATAGACAGTATAATGAATTCCGTTGCTGAATTTGTCCATATCATTCCGGGTGATCTGGGGCGCAAAACGGTAGGGATCCCCGTGAACCGTCTCGTTACCCTGGTTGTCCGTTACCAGATAATGATAATCCTTCAGGTTCCGCTCAGGAACCAGCACCGCAAAATATCCGCCCTCGTCCGCAAGCTCCATGGGTACGGCGTTTCCCGTTTTCTCCAGAATCACTGATACCTTCACCGCCCCCGGGAAATACGCCTGTATCAGGGTCTGTGTGCCGGACTTGTGAGGCCCCAGCAGAGCATGGGGATTATCGCTCTCCGAATAAGTGATCTCCTCAATCCCCGCCCAATCCATTAATTTATAAAGTTTGTTGGTCATGTCCCTTCATCCTTTCTTAATACTTTCTCATTTTATTGCCAGACATTTGTGAAACGTTTATTCTGTATTTCGTTATCAAAACCCAAACGGCTCTTTCTCACAAATTATGCAGGAACAGCCCGCTCCTCAGCTTGGGTTCAAACCAGGTGGACTTCGGAGGCATCAGCCGGCCCGCGTCCGCCACCGCGAAAAGCTCTCCGATAGAGGTGGGATACAGGGAGAACGCCACCTTCATATCCCCGTGTACTCTCCTCTCCAGCTCCTCCAGTCCCCGGATGCCGCCCACAAAATCAATTCGCTTATCCGTTTTGGGATCCCGGATACCCAGCACAGGCTCCAGCAAATGATTCTGCAGCAGAGACACATCCAGCCCCTCCACCGCATCCCGGGACAGGATTTCCTCCTTCGCGGTAAGGCAGTACCACTGATCCTCCAGGTACATTCCAAACTCACCCTTCCTGCCCGGCCGGAAAGGCTCCGGCCCCTTTTTCTCCACCTGGAAAGCCTGTCCGATCCTGGCGAGAAAGCCCTCCGCGTCATATCCGTTCAGATCGCGGACTACACGGTTATAATCCAGGATGCGAAGTTCCTCATCAGGAAACAGCACGGAGAGGAAATAGTTAAAATCCTCCTCGCCGGTGTAACCCGGGTTCTCCTCCCTCCGCTTCAGCCCCACCTTCACGGCGGAAGCGCAGCGGTGATGGCCGTCGGCAATGTATATGGCCGGTATCCGCGCAAATTCTTCACGGATATCCGAAATCTTTTTATCGTCATCTATCACCCAAACCCTGTGCCCAATACCGTCCTCGGAAATAAAATCGTACACCGGCTTCTCCGCCTTCACCGTTTCCATGATATCCTTCAGCAAACTGCTCGCGCGGTAAGCCAGGAAAATGGGGCCTGTCTGCATGTTACAGACATCCACATGGCGTATCCTGTCCTGTTCCTTGTCCGCCCTGGTGTTCTCATGCTTCTTGATCACATTGTTGCGGTAATCGTCAATGGAAGCACAGGCCACGATTCCTGCCTGGCTCCTGCCATCCATGATCTGCTCATAGAGGTAATAGCAGGGCTTTTCTTCCCGCATAAATTTCCCCTCTGCTATCCTTTCACGCAGCAGTTTTGCCGCCCTCTCGTAAACCTCCGGCGCGTAGGTATCCACCTGGGGGCCGAAGCCGGTCTCCGCCCTGTCGATGGCAAGGAAGGATTCGGGATTCGCCGCCACCACCTGACAGGCCTCCTGCCTGTTATAGACGTCATAGGGCAACGCCGCAATTTTTGCCTCCAGTCCGGGAGCCGGACGGTAGGCGGGAAAAGGTCTGATATCTGCCATAAATTTATCCTCTCTAATCTTTATTTTTCTCTTTATTTATTGCTCCTTATATTACTTATAAACATTCGATTTATGTCGTGGGATTTATACCCCATATCTGTATTCTTTTTCTTCTTTTTCCCTTGCCGTCAGGCCAAACTCGATGATAATCCTTTCCGCAGCCTCATCAGGCTCCAGATTCGTGTTATCAATCTTAATGTGATTCTCAAACCAGAATTCATCCGGATCCGAATTAAGCTTATGATCTCTGGCACATTTCAGAAGATCTGAGCGGCTCCACTCAATATCTTATCTTATCCCTTAAGCTTTCCGCAACTGTCATTTTACCCACAGCCTGCGGGCCGCATATGATAACCAGATCAGCCATGTCCATCTCCCTGGAATGATTTTCCATATTTCCCGTCAACACTGTTTCACACCTTTTGCATGTTATCCTATCTTGCCGCGATCAGTTCTGCCAGTGCCTGCCTGTCCACACAGATTGCGGGCCGGATGCCAAAGCCTTCCACCCCCGCCTCGATCTGATCCAGTATCTCACAGGGGCCATCCCCCTCCTGATAACCGCTGCCGTTGCCCACAGCCTTACATCTGCTGGTGGAACCATCCGCCGGATCCCGCAGCAGCCAGGGATATTCCTCCACGCCAAGGGACAGAGAATACCCTTCGTACCAGCCTGTCTGATCCTGTTCCACCGCATATTCCGTGGGGATGGCATAAACGCTGATATCTACCTCGGCAAACCAATCCAGCTCCAGCCACTCCGAGAGCAGAAACACCTTATCCTTCGTATTAATATCATTCGCATCTATCACACAGTTACCTATGGTAAGCAAATCAGCCTCACGGAGCACTGCCCGCTCCTCCCGTGTAAAGCCATGTAAAAATCCTGCCTCATTGCTGTAACCGTTTTTCTTTTCAGACATGGCGGCAGCAGTCGGCGCCTGTCCCTCGTATGTCACATTTTCCCTGTCACTGTTCAGCCAGGCCCTGATATTGGAGGAAACCCACAGATTAGAGCCCCTGACATATGCTTCCAGGTCATAGTCCTCAATGGTGGCAGCCCAATAATCCTGGTTGTCGTCGTAATTGTATCGCCCGCTCTCCGCCGCGTCAAAAGCCTTCATGGTCAGAATCTTATCCGATATCAGGATCAGCTGTTCCCCGTCCTCCGGGATATGGAGCACCCGCCAGAGGATCGGCTCGCCTCCGTAGGTACCAAGCTCCACCGAAGCCCCCAGGCTCAGATCCACATTCTCAGCCGCCTGTGGCCCATTTCCGGCGGCCTGTCCGTCACTTCCCGCCCCTTGCATCACATTCCCGGCAGCCTGTCCATCGCTGCCCGCCCCTTGCATCACATTCCCGGCGGCCTGTCCACCATGTTCCTCAGTCAGCGTCCCGCCGCTCACTCCCCGACTCTCCTGATCCGTCACAGTGTTTCTGCTCCCTGCCTTGCTCAAAGCAAAGACAATACCGCTGACTGTCAAAAGCAGAACCAGCGCGGAAACTGCCCTTTTCCAGCTTCCCTTCCTGCCCCGTCCCTGCGCTGCCTGCCCGGGCTGACCCTTCGCCGCGCTTCCGATGTCCCTCTCTCCTGTATGTCCTGAAGCCTGCCCTGGCCGGCTTTTCGCCGCACAGCCCTTTCCGGTATCCGGCCGGCTTCGGAACGCTTCTGACACCCTTCGGTAATCCGTATCCCCCACGCCGTCAATCCACTGGTTTGTCATCAGGAAATACTCCAGGGATTTCGTCAGGGCAACTTCCTCCATCCGGTACACGATCACAGGGATCCGGCTGCTCCCCGCCCTCTCCACCTCCCGCAGTACATGGGGCGACTGATTGGACTGCTCCGTCAGGAGAAGCAGCAGCGCATCCGCCCCTCTGATGCCATCTATGATCTCCTCCGCATATTCCCTGCCGGGCCGGATATCCCGCGGCGCGATAAAGCAGGAATGGCCGTCCTCCTCCAGCCTGGCGCAAATACCCCTGGCAGTCTCCGCATTCTGGGAGGAATGTGAAATAAAGATCCGCATAAACCCTTCCCTTCTCAATCCGTTTCCACGGCAGTCCACATTTTTTCAAATTCATCTTTCTCTATGACAGATGCCGAAAAACCATCGCCATACACATGGTTGTTTATTTCTTCCACGGTCGGGATCGGCGTTATTTCCACCGCGCCGGCATAAAGGTCATCCCTGCGCTCCGCCCGCCCGTCCGCAAAGACTTCCACCGCCCTGCGTGCCAGCCGTTCATCCGCCCTATCCACCTCATAAAAATAGATCACAGGCATATCGTCCGACTCATATTCCATAAAACACTTGATGTATTCCATCGGATTCCTCCGCGCCGTATTTCCGTCACGTCCCGGGAAAGCGTTTTCAACCCGCATTTGCGCGCACCTGCGCCTGCTTACTGACTCAGCATGGTGCGGACTCTCATCAGGGAAAACCCCAATAAATTCTGCCCCTGCCACTTATCCATGTCAAACCGCCTTTCATCCTTCATGGAAAGGCCAATTCCCCATATCCTGTCCTGAACCGCGCATTCCGCCAATATACGGCCCTGCGTATTCAAAAGCTTCTCCTTTAGCTCCGCATTCTGCCGGAATTTTTCAACCAATCCCTGGTAGACGATCAACTGCCGCATACCGTTCCATATGACGTCTTCATAATTCCTGACACTTCTGCCCAACGCTTTGATCTTTCCCACATCGTCCGTGCCCAATATCTGTCCGGCTATCTCCGTATCGTCAAAAAGCAGCGCTTTCTGATACATCATATACTGCTCCATGGAAGAATATCGTATATTGCCCACACAAAAATTCGACAGATACCAGTTGCTCAAATATCCGTTCGCCTCATCAGGATTGTGAAAACATATCACTTTTGTCATAATGATCCTCCAATTCTCGCACGCATAATTTATTTTATCAAAATAAACTATACATAACAAGCATCCGGTGCTAAAATTATGAAAAAGATGGAAATCAAAGAAAGGAATCAGAGAATATGACGGACGAAAACAAAGAGATCTTAGCCAGGATCAATTCCTATGCGGAAAGCACTCTGGGGGAGATCGACCCCCAGAAAGTCCCAGTCTCCCAACAGCTGGAGCAGCTTAAGCCTGTTATGGAGGAACTTGCCAGGGAAAAAAATGTGAGCCTCGAGGATATGTTTATCCTGTACATGGATCTGCAGAGCGAAGCCTCCTGCTCCGCCCAGAAGAAGCTGGAGGACAGCCTGGTTGACTTAAACGACGGGGTTGACGGGGGAATGCCCCTGCTGTTCCGTTAATGTTTGAAAATTTCCCCGGTCAGCAAAGCAGAGCCTTCTGACCGGGGAATGCTTTTTCCCTCGTCTTGAAATTCCTTCTCACCCCTGATCCATTTTTACCGCTGCCCTGCACTTCTTCCGATTACAGGCAATTCCGTATTTCAGTACAATTTCCATATCGTCCTGCCTGAGCTTCTCCGCATACCCCATCCTGTCAATCTGCGCAAGAGCATCCCGACAGCCCCTTTCCAGGTTCCCTCCATCAGGATATTTAACCTCAATCACAATACCCAGCTTCCCGTCACCGGATTCGATCAGGATATCGCTGAAGCCATCGCCGGACTCTGTATTGGAAAATATGGCCCAGTCCTGGCGGAAGCTCAGAAGTCCTAACAGCATACCATGGTAAAAATTCTCCTTCCTGCCTCTGGGTGCCCATGTATCCCGGATACTGATGGTTCCAGCCAGAAAAGCTGCAAAGCCTTCTTCCACTGCTTTTACGTCTCCCGCCTCAAAGGCACTGCAAAATTTCTCAAGACGCGTTGTATCCCTGGCCGCCTCCTCCTGAATCCATGTCATGATCTGCCTCACATAGATCTGTCGGATCTCCAGATTTGGGATCACCAGACGAAACACCTCTCCCCTGGGCCTCTCGCTGACCGTAAGATAACCTGTAGTATAAAGGACGCTCCAGAGATTGTCAATGCTGTCATACAGATCCCTGTAAGTCAGCTCCCTGTTGATTCTCCGTTCAATACTGCCGCCGTCCACCAGCAGCTCCAGCTCCCGCCTTGTAGTCTGTGAGGCCCTGGCAAGAAGGTTCCTGATAATATCATTCCCGCTGGTATTGCTCCAGAATGACCTGGGCTCCGCATCCGGCTGTGAACGCAGAAGGTCAATATAATTGATCACATCCCAGGGACAATAAATCCCCGTATCCCCGAAAAGATATCCGTCATACCATTCTTTCACAGTCTCGTAGCGGTCAGCAAACCCGTAACAGGTTAACATCTCCCTGACCTCTTTGTCCGTAAATCCGAACCACCTGCTGAACCGCTGATCCTCTATGGAAAGGACACGAAGATTGTTTAACCCCGTAAAAACGCTTTCCCTGGACACCCGCAGGCATCCTGTGAGCACGGAAAAGAAAAGGCAGTCGTTGCTTTTAAGCACCTGGCTGAACATCCTTCTTATCAGGGCGAGCATTTGATCATAATACCCATATTGCTGTGCTTTTTCCAGGGGCACATCATACTCGTCAATGAGCAGGATGACCTTCTTTCCATAATGCCTGCATAAAAGCTCCGTCAACAGGCGCAGCCCTCCTGTCACCGTCTCGTCGCTCATGTCAAAGCCGGACTGTCCGGGCCTTCCTGTCCTGGTCAGATTTCCGTACTGTTCCCTTTCCATGGCGGAAAGCCTGTCACTCTCCCCAAGAAAAGGAAAACGCAGCGCCGCATAACCGATCTCCGCGCACAGGGCGTCCCTTGCCGTATCAAAATTAGTAAACTGCACATCCTTTAGGCTGACCGATATCACAGGGATTTTCCCCATATACCTTTCACACAACCCCTTCTCCGCCGCAATCTCCAACCCTTCAAACAGCCCCGGATCATTGTCCTGCCCGAAAAAGTATTTCAGCATATTCAAATTCAACGACTTACCGAACCTTCTGGGACGTGTAAACAGGTTCACATCCCCTCGGTTCGCCAGAATCTCCCGTATCAGCCCCGTCTTATCCACATAATAGAAGCCGTCATTGCGCATCTTTTCAAAATTTTCCACTCCGATGGGAAGCATTTTTTCAGTGTTCATATACTTTCCCCCTTTACAGACATTATATCCAATACGCCCCGGGAAAACAAGAGTCCCCGGAAAACCTCCGGGGACTCCCTGTTTCTTATATTTGTTTTATTCTTCCTTCTGGCTTCCGTTCTCCTGTCTGAACAGGCTTCTCCTCTTGTAAACCAGAATACCTGCGATCACGGACACACAGGCTCCGATCATCAGGATCAGCTGTACCGGATGATATACGTCTCCCGTCTTGGGGGCAGTAACCCTTCCAGGGCCAGCCGACGCGTAATTCTGCCCGCTGCCATCCCCATCATTACTTTCTTCCTCATCATTTTCCGCATCATCGCTGCCGTTTGATCCTCCGTCCGGGCCAGCTTTCAGCTCAAACTGTGTGGACGCGGATTTACCATCCGTATACAGGAAACGGATGCTGTGGCTGCCCTTGGAAAGAGTATCCAGATAAGCCTTCTTCAGGGTGACAATGGTACTTCCCTCTCTCACCTCATAATTAGCCTTATCCACAATCTTGCCGTCAATTTCTATATCCTGGAAAAGGCTGAATTCTCCGTCCGCACTGATAGTCAGCCCTGCCTCCGAGCCTGTCTCATAGGTTGCGTCGGCGCCGCTGATGATCTTATAAGCTCTCCTGTAACCACACTGACTGCAGTCCGTAGCCACTTCATCGGCATATGTATGCGCTTCCTTCTCAATCACCTTACCGCAGACACTGCAGGTTCCCCAGTGCCCCGTTTCGTCACTGCCCCATGGCACCGTGTGCCCTGTGGCCTTCTGCACGAGATCCGCATCCGCAAGCTCACTTGTCCCGGCCGCATCCGCGTAATTCCTGCCGCACCTGCTACATGTCCAATACTCCACAGCTCCATCTGTCTCACAGGTAGGCGCCACCGCATCCACCTTGGTCAGGGTATGGGAAGCACATATTACCGTAACCGTGCAGGATGCCGTAAAGCCGCCGTCACGGGTGACAGCCGTAATGACAGCCGTACCGCCCTTCAATGCCGTCACAGCTCCTCCTGTCACAGAAGCAACTGTCTCGTCGCTGCTCCTCCAGACTACATTCCTGTTATCCGCATTCTCCGGGGCAACAACAGCCGTAAGGTTCAGGCTTTCACCCTCCTTTAAGGTGACAGAAGACTGATCCAGGGTGATACCGGTTACCCGGACTACCTCTTTCAGCTTTACGGAAATATAGGAATCGCTGCCTCTGTTCGGAGTCGTATCGATGTTGAGGCGCGCCGTCCCGTCCTCATAGACCATGGCTCCGTAGATGCTTCCGCCGCCCTGGTCATAAGTATACACCTTCTGAGGCGTTCCACCCGCAAGCCCCATGGAATAAACATTCAGATCATCATTAAAATAAACCTGATCGCCTATTCTGGAAAGATACGCCTGTGCGGGCCAGAAGCCGCCTGCCCCGGTGCTCCAGACCGCAGTGCTGGTATACAGCACCTGCTCCGCTGCACCGCCTGTCTTCCTGACAACCTGGAAAGTCCCACCGGCCGCATCCTTTATATAAATATAATCGTCATGTCCTGCCTGGACAATCTGGGAATTGATGTCCCGCCACCAGTAAGAATTGTCATAAGCGGTAGAAGTACAATCCACACTGTCCACCCAGTTTTCATGCTGTCTGTTCCCCATCTCCGCATCGCTGAGCAGGAAATATTCATGGCGCGCCTTCCCCTCTGTATTCCAGGTAGGATCGTCCCATGTAGTATCCACATGATACCAATTCCCGTTGATCAGAACCACATTCCACGCATGGTTCATGGATTGGCTGGAACTCATATAAGCCGGAATGCCCACCTTCCGGAGCAGCGCCCCGTAAGCAAGGGCGTATCCCTGGCATACCGCCTTACCCCTTACCAGCGCGCCATAGGCGTCATAGACATTGGGGCAGCTGTCCAGAGTTTTATCCATAAATTCCTGATATGCATACGCACAGTGCTGTACCAGGTAATCATGAAGCACCAGGGCCTTTTCCTCCTCCGTCATATCGGGGGTGACAAGGGCCGCCGCCTCGTTCAGCTTCCGGCTGAATTCCTGCTTCTCCGCCTCCGTCGCATCACCATAATCAAAGCTGATATTGATGAGTGCACTGGTACTCGGATTGTAGCTGAACCCAAGGCCCGCCTTAACATAAAAGAAATCCGGGTTCTCATTCAGGACTTCCGAGAATAACACCATTAACTCATTCTGATCCGATGTTGTCAATCCAAAATCAGAAATATCCAGGGTTATCTCCCCTGCGCTCAGGGCTCCCAGGATCGCACTCTTTAACTGATCCTCTGCGGAGATTGCAAACATCGCAATGCCGTAGTCCTCCCGCACAGGAGTACCGAAGCCGCCAGCCTGATAGACCATGCTGCTGACATCCACGACTTCTGTAACATATTCCGTATTTCCTTCCTCCGGGGAGTTAACGCCCCCCCCATTTACTGCTCCGTCAGAACCGCTGACTGTGCCATCATCCGCCGGCTGCTGGAATTCTGTCTGCCCCTGATCCCCGGAAGGCACTTCCTCCGCCAGCGCCTGTGCGGAAACAGACCAGCATAAAAGACCCGCCATGGCAAGGCACAACAGCCTTTTTCCTTTCCTTAACATACTCGCTATCTCCTTCTTTATTGTAATCCCCCGAAAAAAAGCAGGTTGAAACGTTTACACAATACCATATTTTTCCGGTTATGTCAACGTTTCCGATTTTATCATTCCGCCTCCCGCAGGACTCCCATCAACACATACCGCGCATTGTCAAATTCATAGCTGCAGGTGGCAAGAGTCAGGATTTTGTCATCCTTTCCGGGCTTTATGTCACTTTGAAAAGCCCCCAGGGCGGTCATCCGGTCAAGCCAGCCCTGGTAATCCTCCTCATCGGCGAAATCAATCCGCCACGCTTCGCTCTCCGTATCCGTCACAAAGCCTGTGAAGATTTCCACCCTGTATGCGTTTTCCGGGGTTACAAACCACAGGATGGGATGGGCGTCATAATATGCCTGTCTGGAATACTTGGGCAGGCTGGCGAACATGCTGCCGTTTCTCATATGATGCCCGTGGATCACGGTGTTTCTGTCTGACATATCCTCCCGGTTCACGCAGTCCATAAATATACTGCCGCATTTATTTTCTTCCCCGTCGAACATGTGGGTCAGATAATGATCATTGTCCTCCCCCTGCATCACGGGATAATTAATGGTTGTC
Source organism: uncultured Acetatifactor sp. (assembly GCA_949840935.1). Taxonomy (GTDB): domain Bacteria; phylum Bacillota; class Clostridia; order Lachnospirales; family Lachnospiraceae; genus Acetatifactor. The sequence goes on from CATKXX010000008.1 coordinate 62,067, forward strand.
CCAGGGCCGTAGATCCATCCCACCACATCATTGTTCCGGATCTTTAAAATATCGAAATTCACCTGGGGGCACTCCCCGTAATATACCTCTGCAGGCCCCTCCGCCTCCCCGGGGACGGACTCCTCCCCCTGTGCCGGTACCTGCGCGGAATCCGTGTCCTTCCCTCCTGCCCGGGGAACTGATTCCGTCTCCTCCGGCAGGATCACATACTCCCGCAGCAGCTCATATGTAGTATCGCCTTCCGAATATTCTATCAGCTGCCTGATCAGCGCAATCACCGCCGCAAGGCACAGTAACCCCAACAGGCTTAAGATGATGATCTCCGTTTTCTTCCAATTTCCCCGCTTATCCATTACCGCCCCCTGCCAGTATAAAGGCTTCCGACAGTGCAAAAGCACCATCTGAAGCCTTTTGTCGTTCCTGTTATTTTACGATTCTCGCGCGGAATACCCCGTCAATTTTCTCCAGCGCCTCTATGATCTCGGCGGTGGGAGCGGCCTCCACATCCAACATGGTGTAAGCCACCTCTCCTCTGGATTTGTTCGTCATATTGCTGATATTAATGCCTTTATCGCCGAATTCAGCGGTAAATTTCGTGATCATATTGGCGATATTCTTATGGAAGATCGCCACACGGCCCGCCTGGGTGCAGACGCCCATATCGCAGGCAGGATAATTCACGCTGTTTTTGATATTGCCGTTCTCCAGGTAATCCATCATTTCCTGTACCGCCATCTTCGCACAGTTATCCTCCGCTTCCTCAGTGCTGGCGCCCAGATGGGGGATCACGATGCAGCCGGGCTGTCCCGCCGTAGTGGGATTGGGGAAATCGGACACATAGCATTTTACCTTCCCGCTCTTGATCCCCTCCAGGACCGCCTTCTCGTCCGCCAGCAGATCCCTTGCGAAATTCAGGATCACAACCCCCTCCTTCATCCTGGAAATGGCAACTTCGTCAATGGTATTCTTCGTGGAATCCAGCAGGGGGACATGGATGGTGATGAAATCGCACTGGTCGTAAATGTCATCCACATTAGTCACATGCTTTACCTGGCTGCTCAGGCTCCATGCGGCGGCAACAGACAGATAGGGGTCGTAGCCGTACACCTCCATGCCAAGGCTGATGGCCGCGTTGGCCACCTTGGCACCGATAGCCCCCAGGCCGATAACGCCCAGCTTCTTGCCCTCAATCTCCGTACCTGCAAATTTTTTCTTTTCCTTCTCCGCAGCCTTCGCGATATTTTCGTCCCCGGCTGCGCCCTTCACCCATTCGATACCACCAACAACGTCCCGGGAAGCCAAAAGCATACCTGCCAGCACCAGCTCCTTTACGCCGTTTGCATTGGCGCCGGGGGTATTAAAGACAACGATGCCCTTCTCCGCGCACTTATCCAGAGGGATATTGTTAGTGCCTGCGCCTGCCCGGGCCACGGCCAGAAGGCCGTCGGGCAGCTCCATATCATGCATGGCGGCGCTTCTCACCAGGATACCCTGGGCCTCCGAAACGTGATCGGTGAGAGCGTACCCTTCCGTCAGGCACTCCAAACCAATCTTGGAAATAGGATTTAAACAATTTATCTTGAACATGGTATTCTCCTTAACAATCTCTTTATTTCAGATTCTCCGCCTCGAATTTCTTCATAAACTCTACAAGCTTCTCCACCCCTTCGATGGGCATGGCATTGTAGATGCTTGCGCGCATGCCGCCCACGGATCTGTGGCCCTTCAGGTTCTCGAACCCGGCTTCCTTTGCTTCCTTTACGAATTTCGCATCCAGCTCCGCATCCCCGGTGACAAAGGGCACATTCATCAGGGAACGATCCTCTTTGCGGACAGTGCCCTTGAACAGCTTGCTCTCATCCAGGAAGTCGTAGAGAATCTTCGCCTTCTTTTCATTATATTCCTTCATGGCTTCAAGGCCGCCCTTTGCCTTCAGCCATTTGAACACCTTGCCGCAGATGTAGATCCCGTATGCGGGGGGCGTGTTGTAGAGGGAATCGTTATCTGCATGGGTCTTATACTTTAGCATGGTGGGCGTGCCGGGAAGCACATCCTCCGTGATCAGATCCTCCCGGATGATCACGATCACCACGCCCGCAGGCCCGATATTTTTCTGTACGCCGCCGTAAATCACGCCGTATTTCGTCACATCCACAGGCTCGGAGAGAAAACAGCTGGACACATCCGCCACCAGGGTTTTACCCTTGGTGTTGGGCAGGGTCTTAAACTTTGTGCCGTAAATGGTGTTATTCTCACAGATATAGACATAATCCGCGTCCTCGCTTATGGGCAGGTCGGAGCAGTCGGGTATATAGGAAAAGGTTTCATCCTCGGAGGACGCGATCTTGTTCGCTTTGCCGTAAATGCATGCCTCCTGGTAGGCCTTCTTGGCCCACTGGCCAGTAACGATGTAATCCGCCACCTTATTTTTCATCAGGTTCATGGGAATCATGGCGAACTGCTGGCTGGCGCCTCCCTGTAAAAACAGCACCTTATAATTATCGGGAATATTCATAAGCTCCCTTAAGTCAGCCTCCGCCTCCTTGATAATGTTATCATAGGCCTTGGAACGATGGCTCATCTCCATGACGGACATCCCGGTCCCTCTGTAATCCAGCATCTCCTCTGCCGCTTCCTTCAGCACCTCCTCGGGAAGAACCGCGGGGCCTGCGGAAAAATTATACACTCTGGACATTTCATAATCCTCCTCAACTTAAAGTATAAACATCAAAGCCATTTTCAGAACATAGGTATAGAATAATCTCTTCCCACGCTTTCGTCAACTACCTTGTTAAAATTTTTAGTAGAACATGACCACCGGAGTACCGATTTCCACTGCGTCATACAGCTGCGACATGATCTCCGTGGGGGTGTTGATGCAGCCGTGGGATCCCCCCGTCTTGTAGATTTCTCCGCCAAATTCCGATCGCCAGCTGGCGTCGTGGATCCCGATGGCACCCTTTACCGGCACCCAGTATTTCACCGGGGAGGCATAGCCCTCCCCCCGCAGCACCCTGTTGCGCTGTTTATTATAGACGAAATTCACCCCCTGGGGAGTCCCCATCCTTCTGCCGGTATTTCCCGTGACCACATCCGTCTCGATGACCAGCTCGCCGTCCTCATAATAATACATCTTCTGCTGGGTCATATCCACCTCAATGTAAGTGTCGCCGATATCGTTCCTTCCCCGCACCAGCCCCTGCCTCTCATAGGCGGGGATGTGCGTCTCCATCCGGTTTTCCTGAAGCGCCAGGAGCAGGTAATCGCACTCCGCCTCCTGGTCGATGGTCGTCCCGTAGGTGCCGTTTCCGGGCACCTGCACAATATCCCCCCTGGTGCTCTGGAAGCTGATCTCCTTTCCGTAGGTATCATACTCCTCTGCCAGGCCGCCGATAAACGCCCGGATTCTTTCCGGATCCACCACCGGGCTCCCGTTTTCATCCAGAAGCGGCAGCCCCGACGAATCCACTGACAGAAATCCCGCCGAGATTCCTCCCTTTAAGGGGATCATCTGATCCCCCATGTCATATACAATGCCGCACTGCTGGAAGGCGTCCACCTTCTCCCAGAGAGAAAGCAAAGTCCTCTGCCGGGCCGTGGGCTCCACATCATAGAGGCAGCCCGACTGTTCCAGATCTACCTGGCAGCTGCCGTCCGCCACGCTTTTCAGGACACATTCCAACAACAACCCCTGATCCAGCCTGTGGGTAAGCCCGTTGTCCAACAGCCAGCCCTCCGTCCCGGAAAAACGGAGGGTAACGTCCGGCTTGCTTTCCTGTTCCCTTTGCACAGGCTCCAGGTCATCCAACAGTTCCCGCAGCTTTTCCTCCTCCAGGGAAAAGGCAGGCATAAGCTCGTAGCTCTTGTGAAACATGACATTCTCCACCCACGCCAGGGGCCCCTGGGAATGGATAAAACGTTCCAGAGGCTCTGTATAATCCGCACGGTAACCGGTTTCGGCCGTATCAATCAGCCAGACATTGCCCGAGTCATCCCAGATACGGACGACAGGTGTCTCCGCCAGGGCAGTCAGTTCCCGGTTGACTTCCTCCACGGACTTCCCTGTGCAATAGACCCCGTTAATCCATGTATTTACCGGAAAATTATCATAATAATACAGCGACAGAAGCAGAAAAACCGCCGCCATCAGAAACATTCCAAGCAGTAAAAACCGAAAGATAAAGCGACGCAGTTTCTTCATACTGATGTCCTTTTCAGAAAAGTGTTTTTAAAATGATCTCAAACATATTTTACTCAATATGTTCCACCTGCGTTCTTAAAAAGTTGAAATACTTCAGCCCGTCATCCTCTCCGTTCTCATCCGGCTCAAAGATTTCCTTTCCCTCCATCATATAAGCCCGGAGCAGATATTCCACAGCGTTCTTTTCGTCTCCGATTTCCAGGCAGCATTCCCCCAGCCGGAGCATGATAAACGGATTCCCATATCCGTCGCCGCTCAGATTCCCCCGTGCCCTGTCAAAACAGACATGTGCCCGGGGGTACATCCCGTTTTGGAAACAAACATCCCCTATAGCGGCTAAAAACCATACGGTTTCACTGTAATACTGCTGCGGCTCCGGTATCAGCGCCAGTCCTTCTTCCCACGCCTGTACCGCTTCCTCGCAGCGTCCTTCTTCCTCAAGCTGGTTACCTCTTTCCGCAAGTTCATCTAACTTCTCTCTGATTTCCGGTGTTAATTCTTCCATTTTTTCCTCATTTCTGCACTGCATTTTTGCGCAGACACAAATCTCGCGATTGAAAATGATTTCTCTCAGCCCTTCAGGTCGTCCCCGTCAAACACCTCCGCAATGGGCGCTCCCGCGGGAACCATGGGAAATACCTTGTCGTCCTCCGGGATCACGCATTCGATCAGTACCGGAGCCTTCAGGTCGATGGCTTTCCGGATGGCGGGCTCCACTTCTTCCTTTGCGGTCACGCGGATAGCGGTACAGCCCAGCCCCTCCGCCACCTTACAGAAATCCACTTTATCGTTTAGCACCGTCTGAGAATAACGTTTCCCGTAAAACAGGGTCTGCCACTGACGCACCATTCCCAGCACATGGTTGTTGATAACCACCTGGATGATTGGTATATTGTATCTGCTGGCCGTGGCAAGCTCATTCATATTCATACGGAAGCAGCCGTCCCCCGCAATGTTGATGCAGATCTTGTCAGGCTGCCCCACCTGGGCGCCGATGCAGGCCCCCAGGCCGTATCCCATGGTGCCCAGGCCGCCGGAGGAAAGGAAGGTGCGGGGCCTGGTGTAATGGTAATACTGGGCCGCCCACATCTGATGCTGCCCCACGTCGGTGGTGATCAGCGCCTCTCCCTTCGTCACCTGATCGATAGTTTCAATCACATAGGGGCAGGAAAGCTGTCCCTGGTCGTACTTTAAGGGGAATTTATCCTTCAGCTCCCCGACCTTTTGCATCCACTCACCGTGCTCCTGCTGCTCCAGGGCCCTGTTCAGCTCCTGCAGCACCAGTTTAAGATCTCCGATCAGGCTGGCGTCCACACGGATGTTTTTGTTGATTTCCGCCGGGTCGATGTCTATGTGTACGATTTTTGCCCCCTCGGCAAACTTTTTGGGATTGCCGATCACACGGTCGGAAAACCGGGCCCCCAGGGCGATCAGGAGGTCGCATTCGCTGACCCCCAGATTGGACGCTTTGGTTCCGTGCATACCGATCATGCCTGTGTAACGGGGGCTGTTCCCGTCAAAGCCGCCCTTGCCCATCAGGGTATCACAGACGGGAGCGTCAATCCGCTCCGCGAATTCCGCCACTTCATCGTAAGCCTCCGAGAGGATTGCTCCCCCGCCCAGGTAGATAAAAGGCTTCTGTGCCTCTTTTATGTATTCCTCCACCTTCGCAAATTCCTCCGGGGAGGAAACAATGGTTCTTTCCTTCTTCGCAATTTCGCAGGGGGTATACTCGCAGACTGCCGCCGTCACGTCCTTTGTGATATCCACCAGCACAGGGCCGGGGCGCCCCGAACGGGCGATCTCAAAGGCCCTCCGCAGGATGCCCGCCAGCTCCTCCACGTTTTTCACAATATAGCTGTGTTTGGTGATGGGCATTGCCACCCCCGCAATGTCCACCTCCTGGAAGCTGTCCTTTCCCAGCATGGGAAGGGTCACGTTGGCCGTGATCGCAACCAGGGGGACAGAGTCCATGTACGCGGTGGCGATCCCTGTCACCAGGTTCGTGGCGCCGGGGCCGCTGGTGGCCATGCAGACTCCCACCTTACCGGTAGCCCTTGCATAGCCGTCCGCCGCATGGGCAGCCCCCTGCTCATGGCTGGTCAGGATATGGCGTATCTCGCCGCTGTGCTTGTAGAGGGCGTCATAAATATTCAGAATGGAACCTCCGGGATAACCGAACACAGTATCCACTCCCTGTTCCTTCAGGCATTCCACAACAATCTCAGAACCGTTTAACTGCATATTAATAACCATGCCTTTCCGTAACCTGCGGATTACCGCCAACGAAAAACGAGAGCTTTTTGGCGTTTGCACGCCGCAGGTACAACTATTTTACTGTATTTCCAGCACCGCGCCCCTGTTGCCGCTGGTGACCATCTTCTCATATCTGGACAGGTACCCTGTCGTCACCCTGGGCTCCCTGGGCTGCCACTTCTTTGCCCGTTCTGCCAGCTCCTCCTCGGAAACCTTTACACTTAACGTAAGCTCCGGGATATTAATGCTGATGATATCCCCTTCTTCCACCAGGGCAATGGGGCCGCCTACCGCCGCCTCCGGGGAGACATGGCCGATGGAGGCGCCTCTGGAAGCGCCGGAGAACCGTCCGTCGGTGATCAGGGCCACGCTGGAGCCAAGTCCCATGCCGGCAATGGCGGAGGTGGGGTTGAGCATCTCACGCATACCCGGGCCACCCTTGGGGCCCTCGTAACGGATCACCACCACGTCCCCTGCGGCGATCCTGCCGCCCTTGATCGCCGCAATGGCGTCCTCCTCGCAGTCAAAGACCCTTGCCGGGCCCTCGTGCACCATCATTTCCTCCACCACTGCGGAACGCTTCACCACAGAGCCGTCGGGAGCCAGATTGCCCTTCAGCACGGCCAGGCCGCCGGTCTTGCTGTAGGGATTGTCCACGGTACGGATCACCTCGGGATTCCGGTTTACCGCATTGGCGATATTTTCCCCGATGGTCTTGCCCGTGACGGTCATGCAGTCCGTATGTAAAAGGCCGATGTCCGCCAGCTCCTTCATCACCGCGTACACGCCCCCCGCTTCGTTCAGGTCTTCCATATAGGTGGGGCCTGCAGGGGCAAGGTGACACAGGTTGGGCGTCTTCTCGCTGATGGGGTTGGCGAAGCTGATGTCAAAGTCAAATCCGATCTCATGGGCAATGGCGGGCAGGTGGAGCATGGAATTCGTAGAGCACCCCAAAGCCATATCCACCGTCAGCGCATTCAGGACGGATTCCTTTGTGATAATGTCGCGGGCCCGGATATTCCTGCGCAGCATTTCCATCACCGCCATGCCGGCGTGTTTGGCCAGCTTGATCCGCTCGGAATAAACAGCGGGGATCGTGCCGTTGCCGCGAAGACCCATGCCCAGCGCCTCTGTCAGGCAGTTCATGGAGTTGGCGGTATACATGCCGGAACAGGAACCGCAGGTAGGACAGACCTTGTTTTCAAATTCGGTCACATCCTCCTCCGTCATAGTCCCTGCGGCATAGGAGCCCACTGCCTCGAACATGGAGGAAAGGCTTCTTTTCTGTCCCTTCACATGGCCCGCCAGCATGGGGCCTCCGGATACGAACACGGTGGGAAGGTTTAACCTGGCCGCCGCCATCAGAAGCCCCGGTACATTCTTGTCGCAGTTGGGCACCATTACAAGGGCATCGAACTGGTGCGCCAGAGCCATACATTCCGTGGAATCCGCAATCAGGTCACGGGTCACCAGGGAATATTTCATACCGATATGGCCCATGGCGATACCGTCGCATACCGCAATGGCGGGGAACACCACGGGAACGCCGCCTGCCTCCGCAACGCCCAGCTTCACGGCGTCCACGATCTTGTCAATGTTCATATGCCCGGGAACGATCTCATTGTAGGAGCTGACAATGCCCACCATGGGCTTCTTCATCTCCTCCTCCGTAAAACCAAGGGCGTTAAAAAGGCTTCTGGCCGGTGCCTGCTGCATACCGGCTCTCGCGTTGTCACTTGTCATCATATGCTTATCCTCCCATTTGAAGTCTTATTTGAATTCTTCTCACACAATCTGTTTTACCAGCAGGTCGCCCATCTTACTGCAGCCTACCTTCGTGCAGCCCTCGGACATGATATCCGCCGTGCGGTACCCCTGGGACAGTACCTGCTTCACCGCCCTCTCTATGGCATCCGCCTCTTTGTCCAGGTCAAAGCTGTAACGCAGCATCATAGCCGCGCTCAAGACGGTGGCGATAGGATTGGCGATGTCCTGCCCTGCGATATCCGGGGCGGATCCGTGGCTGGGCTCATAAAGGCCAAATCTGCTGTCGTTTAAGCTGGCGCTGGCCAGCATCCCAATGGAGCCGGTGACCATACTGGCCTCGTCCGAGAGGATGTCCCCGAACATGTTTTCCGTAAGGATCACGTCAAACTGGGACGGATCCTTCACCAGCTGCATGGCACAGTTGTCCACCAGCATATGCTCCAGGGTAACATCAGGGTACCCTTCCGCCACTTCCTCCACCACTTTTCTCCAGAGGCGGGAGGAATCCAGCACATTGGCCTTATCCACGCTGGTCACTTTCTTACGGCGCTTTCTGGCAATATCAAAGCCCTTGAGGGCAATCCGCCGGATTTCATTCTCGTCATAGGTCAGGGTATCCACCGCCTTACGGACGCCGTTCTCCTCCGTGGTGCGGCGCTCGCCGAAGTACAGGCCCCCGGTCAATTCCCGCATGATCATCATATCAAACCCGGCGCTGCTGATCTCCTCCTTCAAAGGACAGGCACCGGCCAATTCTTCATATAAAACCGCCGGGCGCAGGTTGGCAAACAGGTTCAACGCCTTCCGGATCCCCAAAAGTCCCGCTTCGGGCCTTAAATTGGGAGGCAGCTTATACCAGGGGGAGGTTGTGGTATTTCCTCCGATAGAGCCCATCAGCACTGCATCCGCCGCCTTCGCTCTGGCGATGGTCTCCTCCGTCAGGGGAACCCCAAAGGCATCGATGGACGCGCCGCCCATGAGGACGTCCTCAAAGATCATCTTATGTCCGTAAACTTCCGCTGTCTTCTCCAGCACCTTCTTTGCTTCTCTTATGATCTCCGGCCCGATTCCGTCGCCGGGGATACAGGTAATGTGTAATTCCATCTTCTCCATCCTTCCTGTTTTGCGTTATTTGCTTTTTTCCGCACTTTTACCGTTAATCATACCTGAAACAGGGATAAATTTCAACCTTGTGACCTGAAAAGGCAGCGCTTTTTCCAAGCACTGCCTTCTTCGCTTTCATTGGCTTTCAATCCACCTGTCTCAAATATGCAAACACACTCTAAACCGTCTCCGGCTTTTCCACCCGGCTGATAGCGGTCTTTTCCATAGGGATACGGCAGTTCTTGTTATTACCGAATTCAACAATAACGGTGCTGTCCTGAATATCGATCACAATACCATAAAAACCGGATGTAGTGCACACACAGTCGCCGACCGCCAGCGCTGACAGCATTGCGGCCAGCCTCTTCTTTTCCTTGCTCTGGGGCCTCATAAAGAAAAACCACATTGCCGCGATCAGTATACCATACATGAGCAACACGCTCAGCAAACCCGCCGTCCCGCCTGCAGCAGTCGACATATCTGCTTCTGTCAATAAAATACCCATTTTTCCTCCATTCCGACGCGACGCGCCTGTCTGTCATTCCAAAGAACAATGATACACAAAATTACCCGTTATGGCAAGTACTTTATACTTTTTTTATGGCCGGCCAGCCTGAACCGCAGCCTGTCATCCCATCCAGCTTCTGTTTCTTATATTCTGCAAAACACCCGTTATCCAGGGCATCCCTGACTTCCGTCATCATGGTATTATAAAAGTACAGGTTATGAAGCACGCACAGACGCATCCCCAGCATTTCCTTCGCTTTCAGAAGATGCCTGATATAGGCCCGGGAATACCTCCTGCAGGCAGGGCAGCCGCAGCCCTCCTCGATGGGCCGGTCATCCGTCTCGTATTTGGCATTGAACAGATTGATCCTGCCATGATTCGTGTACAGATGGCCATGTCTGCCATTCCTGGTAGGGTAGACGCAGTCGAAAAAGTCAATGCCCCTCTCCACCCCCTCCAGGATATTTGCGGGAGTACCCACTCCCATCAGATAGGTCGGCTTGTCCTGTGGCAGGAAAGGAACCACCTCCTCCAGGATGTGGTACATCTCCTCATGAGTCTCTCCCACCGCAAGCCCCCCTACCGCATAACCGTCCAAGTCCATCTCGGAGATGCGCTTCGCATGTTCAATCCTGATATCATCATAGACCGCCCCCTGGTTAATGCCAAACAAAAGCTGGCTCCGGTTGATCGTATCTTCCAGGCGGTTCAGCCTGGCCATTTCACGCTTACAGCGCTCCAGCCACCTTGTAGTACGCTCCATGGATGCCTGCACATAACCCCTCTCCGCCCTGCTGGGGGCGCATTCGTCAAACGCCATGGCTATAGTAGAGGCCAGATTTGACTGAATCTGCATACTTTCCTCCGGCCCCATGAAAATTTTCCGTCCGTCTATATGGGAGTTAAAATAGACTCCCTCCTCCTTAATCCTGCGGAGCCCTGCCAGGGAAAATACCTGGAAGCCCCCCGAATCTGTCAAGATCGGTTTCTCCCAGGACATAAACCGGTGCAGGCCCCCAAGCTGCTTTATCACCCTGTCCCCGGGCCTGACATGGAGATGATATGTATTGGAGAGCTCCACCTGTGTCCCGATCTGTTCCAGATCCTCCGTTGACACCGCGCCCTTGATAGCGGCCACGGTACCTACATTCATAAATACCGGCGTCTGGATCACTCCATGTACTGTGGAAAGCTCGGCCCTTTTGGCCCTGCCTTCCTGTTTCAGAATACGGTACATCCCTGTTACTCCTCCCACATTTCCTCCCAGAATTCCTCCAGGGTCATCCCGCCCTCGGTCATCACCGCAGCCGCATCCACTCCCACATAACGGAAATGCCACGGCTCATAGTCGATCCCTGTGATATCTTCCTTTCCCTTGGGATACCGCAGGATAAATCCATATTTATAACTGTTCTCCGCCAGCCAGATTCCCGCCGGCGTATCCGCAAAGCCCTCGTCCAGATTAATGTAGGTATCCGACACAATATCCAGGGCAAGCCCCAGCCTGTGCTCGCTGGCAGCCGGCACTGCAACCACCCGGCTGCCACGCTGGTACGCCTCCAGGTAAGACATTCCCCTTTTCATATACCAGTTGATCTTTTTGTTAAACAAAACCTCCTGATACGCCAGATCCCGGTAAGGCGAGCATATCTTGAGGATAATCCCGCTCTCCTTTGCATCCTGCAGCATATTCAGCAGATCGTCAATGATGCGGGCGTCACAGTGCATGGTACCCTTCATGGTCTGGATATCCCCCAGAGGGAATTCATAGCCTTCGGGAATGGAATGCTGCTTGTTGATCAGAAGCAGCTTCCAGTCGTCTTGGGAAAACTCCACCGACTCCCCCTCCGCTGCATGTCCCTCTCCGCTGCCGTTAGGCTGTGTCAGCGCCAGGATATCCTCCGCACTGTACTTTGCCTCGATCTCCATCCCGTGGGTAGTCTCCACCAGCTCACCCTCCAGGTCGATCTCATCATCCTCCAGCAGCGCCAACTCCTCCAGATCCACCTCCGCCTCCTCCGCAAGCACGATATTGCGCGCCTCCTCAGACACATTGTCCAGGTTGATATCGTTCCCCTCACCCGCGATAAACATGGGAAAGGAAAAACTGCTGTACACTACAAAAAGAAGGCAGGTCATTGCAAGCATCGACAGGCGCTTGACATTCCCCCTGGTATAGGCAGCGCCGCGAAAAGACAGCCCGCCCAAAAAGGCCACGGGCTTTATGCAGATGCGGTGAAACCCGCTCTTTTTCGCAATTTCTGCTGTTTTATTGTGGAAGCGATCTTCCTTTGTAAGCTCTGTTTTCATTAGCATTTCACACCTACTATCCATATGGAAGCCTGTTATCTGTTATGGATACATAATTATAATCTATTTTATCATATCATACTTTTTTCCTATATGCACTACCTTATTTTAGAAAATTTGAAAACAACATGATTAGCCATATGGCTCTGTCAAAAAATGTCAGAAAAAGTTTATTTCTGAATACATAAAAACAATTGATATTTTTTAAAAGTATAGTTATAATTTAACTATAACAACCGAAATGAAAGATTCCAACCGTTCAAACAAAACACAATTCCGGAGGACAGATAAATGGCAGGTTCAACATTCGGTACCATCTTTAAGATCACCACCTGGGGGGAATCCCACGGGGCAGCACTCGGCGTTGTTATCGACGGATGCCCTGCAGGGCTTCCTCTGTGCGAGGAGGATATTCAGGTATACCTGGACAGGCGTAAGCCCGGCACCAGCAGCATAACCACGCCCAGAAAGGAGGATGACAAGGTGGAAATCCTTTCCGGCGTCTTTGAAGGACGGACTACCGGTTCCCCGATTTCGCTCCTGGTGCGAAACACCTCACAGAAGCCAGGGGATTACAGTGAGATTGCCTCCTATTACCGCCCGGGCCATGCGGACTATACTTATGACAAGAAATATGGTTTCAGGGATTACCGCGGAGGAGGACGTTCCTCCGGCCGCGAAACCCTTGGCCGTGTGGCCGCAGGCGCCATCGCCTGTAAGATTCTGGAACAGCTGGGAGTCAGGGTCTGTGCCTACACCCGCTCTATCGGCACAATCCAGGCGAACCTGGATCATTTTGACAGAGCGGCCATTCTGCAGACTGCCACCGCAATGCCTGACCGCAAGGCGGATAACGATGCTATCTCTTACCTGGAGGGGGCAAAGCGGAATTCCAATTCTGTGGGAGGCTGTATGGAATGCATTGTAGAAGGGGTACCCGCAGGCATCGGCGATCCCGTCTTTGAGAAACTGGACGCAAACCTGGCAAAGGCGGTTATGTCCATCGGCGCTGTGAAGGCTGTGGAAATCGGAGACGGATATCAGGTCTCCCTGCGCTTCGGCACGGACAATAACGATGCTTTCCGTATGGAGAACGGCAGGGTGGTAAAGGCAACCAATCACGCCGGTGGTATTCTGGGCGGCATCAGCGACGGAAGCAGCATCCTGATCCGCGCCCATGTAAAACCCACCCCTTCTATTTATACCACCCAGGAAACAGTGAACAAATCCGGTGAAAATATCAATATCAACATCAAAGGCCGGCATGATCCCATCGTCATTCCCAGGGCGGTGGTAGTCATGGAATGTATGACAGCCCTGACGATCCTGGACGCTATGCTGATGAATATGTCCGCAAGGCTGGAAAATGTGGTGGATTTCTACCGGAAACAATCTTGAAAAATCGGCTGGATTTACAATTGCAGGCATGAACCAAGGCAGCCGGCTTCTTTAAAAGAAGCCGGCTGTCCTTTACTCTCGCGCCGCCACCCATGCCCCATGGAGGCCTTCCCTACCGCAGCTTATGGAAAATAATACAGTTGGGTACATCTACCTTAATCGAAGGCCCGTTCATGATCAGGGTCTTATTGACAGGATCCACATGGAAGAAGGTCATGTCATTGCTCTCATGGTTCAGGGAAACCATAAACTTGTTATTAGGGAACAGCCCGGCATCCTTGGGGTACTCCCCGCTGACAGGCAGGCAGAACAGCCTGGTCAAAAACCCTGTCTCCTTGTCAACGCTGTAAAGCACCGCTGAATTATCCCCCGCGTTGGTACTCAGCAGATAGCTGTAATCCTCGGAGAAGGTCAGGGCGCTGGACGCATTGATCTTCTCGTTCCCAATGTTACGGATTGTCTGAATCTTCTCAAAGACAGGCACATTCTTTTTGTTCTCGTAAGAATATACATCGATAAAGCATTTCCATTCATGCACAATATAAATGTATTTCCCATTTTCCGAAATCTTAATGTGGCGGGGGGCTGACTCCAGCTCGCTCCGTATGATGTCAACAAGCATTACTTTCCCCATCGTAGGGTCAAAGCGGTATACATTTACATGATCCATCCCCTGATCCGCCACAAGCAGATACTTATTGTCATGGGTCATCCTGGCACAGGTGATATGGGGCCGGAAGTTTCTCTCCGCCACACTTCCCATTCCCTTATGAAAAATTTCATCTGTTATTTCACCGATTGCCCCCGTATCCCTTAGCCTCAGCACCGTGAGCTTACCGTCATGATAGCCTGCCACAAACAGGTAGCTGTCCGTATAATCGGTGGAAACATAGCAGCCTCTCATACCGTTGATCGGAGCAAAATTGATCATTTCCAGACTGCCATCCTCCACGATATTATAAGACTCTATCCCGAAGTCCGTGATGGAGTACAGATATTTCCCGTTGTGTGAGATAGTCACATAGGAAGAGTTTGTAATCTCTACCTTGCCCTTCTCATGGAATCTCCCCTTCTCCATATCCACATCATATATTTTAATGCCATGCTTGTCCCCGTGGGTATATGTAGAGACATATGCCACATATCTGTCCTGACTCATGCGGAAGTACCTCCTTTTGCTTTGCTCTAAATATATCACAAATAAAAACAGCGGTCAACCTTCATAGGGACCGCTATCTCTTATAATTTTACAGGCAGATGTTACCGTACACCTATGCTTCGCAATCGCAGCCGTCATGGGACGATGAACGGGAAACCTCGGGAAAGTCCTTCCAGTGGGGAGGCATCATGCCGGGTACATCACAGCTGTTATTTCCCATGTGTCTCTCCGCGCGTTCCTCCCTGGCCTCCGCACATTCCTGCTTCTCCGCGCTGCAGCCGCAGTCATTATCGCGCTCCTTCAGCGTCTTCAGCACTGCCCTCTCGCTGCCGCACTCACCTACGGCCTTCTCCACAGCATTCCTGCATCTTCTTTTCTGTCTGTCCCTGCCACAGCCTCCGCAGCCGTTATTGTCACGGCCGCAGCCCGTGCCGCAGTTACAGCCACAGCCTCCGAAGCAGGACAACAGAAGAATAATCCATAAACAGTTCATAGTCTTCACCTTTTGTTCTATTTACTGTATTCTATTCTGCTGCCCCAAAACCGTGCCTGTCTGCCATGTGTCCTTTTCTTCAGGATCCTCTTGCGAATATAGCAAAAGGTCTTCTCCTCCCCTTCCTCCGCCAGCATCCGCAGTATATGCTCCAATGTCCTGGCTGTCCGGGGATGGATCGGCACCTTGCCCTTTCCCTGGAGATAGTACTCCAGGGGAGCCGCATCGGTATAAGCGCTTCCCTTATATACCTTGCTGGCGGCAATCCTGTCCATCACCATCTCTGCAAGATATCTGGGCGGCATGGGAACCGGTATCATGCTTCCCGGCGCCGCATGCATGCTGTAGTCAATCCAGTATTCATAATGATGCCTGTTCCTGCCCTTATGGTGGAGCCAGGCACTGGAATACCCGATGTCCTCACGCTCCGCATTATTAGGGCTCCTGGTACCCTGATAATATTTCACGCCCACTCTGAATTCCGCAGGGGTGTACTTCGACAGATCATGCAGTATGCCCTGTTTATAAAGCCCAATCCGAAAACACCCCTGTGCCACCAGAAGCTTGTGAACGGTGATTGTCTTAAAATGCTTCCAAGCCTTACCCATTCTTCCTGTTCTTCCTTTTGGCTGTCTTTTCTTCTTCCTTTACCTTTATGCTGCGATAAAGGGCAACACTCCTGGGCGGAATCCTCCTTAAATATTCTTCCTCCCCGGCTTCTTCCTCCCCTGTGGCAAGGATCCGCTCCCACTTCATATCCCTGGGCAGCCTGGGCAGCGCCAGTATATGGCTTTCCCAATGCATATTCATTGCCAAGTACAGGAAGTCATCCTCCTGTCCATCCGGCCTGACAGCGTATTTTCCACAGTACAGGATACCTATATGCCTGTTATACCCTTCCGTCTGCGCCCTCCACGCATTCTTCCCGTGGTAGGACAGATCGGGATAGCCGCAGGGGATGTAATCCATAAGCTTTGCTTCCTGCTCCCTGCGAAGAATGGGGTGCTCCCTCCTGAGATCAACCATCTTCTTCCAGAAACCGTACAACTCCTGATTCTTCTGCAGATCACTCCAATCCAGCCATGTGATGGCGTTATCCTGACAGTAGGGATTGTTATTGCCGTGCTGGGAATTACCAAATTCATCTCCCATAAAAATCAGAGGCATGGACTGGGTACAGAGCAGCATGACATAGGCATTTTCAAGCTGCCTCCTGCGCAGCTGGCGTACCTTCAGCTTACGGCTGCTTCCCTCCTCGCCGCAATTCCAGCTGCAATTGTAATTCGTCCCGTCCCTGTTCTCCTCACCGTTAGCCTCATTGTGCTTATGATCGTAAGACACCATATCCATCATGGTAAAGCCGTAATAATTGGTAAGGTAATGCACCCTGCCCATCTTCCAGGGAATCCGGCGCATCTGGAAGATCAGCTCCTCCAGCATATTCTCGTCGCCCTTTAAATAACGGCGCGCCGTATACATATAGTCGTCCTGGTAACAGGCAAGATTCGGGGATTCCGGCGTCTCCTCCCTGCCGTAAACGGCATCCACATTAAAATGATAGTACCAAAGCTTGGTATCCGCCAGCAGAGGATCCGACGCGGCCACCTCCGCCTGGAGATCCGTCCCCATCAGATGAAAGCCGTCCACATGATACTCCAATACCCAGAAACGCAGTATTTCCGGGATAGACGCAGCTCTGACCCCCCTGGGGAAATAAAACTGCATCACAAGCTCCATTCCGTTTTGATGGAGCGCCTTCACAAGCTCCTTAAATTCCGTGACAGCATCATCGCCTGCGGCGTAAGCCGACTTGGGCGCATAATAAAAACCCCTTTTATAACCCCAGTAATTCAGCCGCGGCTCCTTCCTTTGCGGCTGCTGATAATACGCTGCCGCCGGGTCATGCTCCGGCTCCAGCTCAATAAACTCATAACAGGGCTGTAATTCTATGGTGGTAATCCCCGTCTCCTTCAGATATGGGAGCTTCTCAATAATTCCCCTGAAGGTTCCCCTGGATGCCACCTTGGAGGATGCATGTGCCGTAAAACCGCGGACATGCATACAATAGCCCACACTTTCCGAATAACTGAGCCGGGGATGCCTGTCCCCCTCCCAGTCAAATTCACAGGTGGGGATCAGCGCCTTTAAATCACACTCGTTTCTTAATTTTCCATAGCTTTTACGGTTCTCAAAGCTTCTGGCACAGGGGTCAGGAACCTTCCTGTCCCCCTCGTAGAACTGGTAAGATATCTGATCCGCCTGCAGGCCTTCCACAAATTTACAGTAAACATTTCCGAGCCTGTCCCCGGCGAAAAAGGCCTCCTTCCGAAGTTGTCTTCCCGTCTCTCTGTCATACAGGATAACCCCGCAGGGGGCTGACTTTGCGGCACAGGCAAAACGGATTCCTCCGGTCTCGGCATAAGCGCCCAGAGGGTAGGGATTTTGCTGCATTCTACTCTTTGTCATAATGTCCCGCCTTTCTCTCCAGATATTTTTATTATAATGTATTGCAGGAAAAATCACAAGCGCTTATACTTAAAACTGTAATGAAAACTGTAATACACATGGAGGAAGCATATGACAGAGAAAAATGACGATTTTAAAGACGAGGAAATGACGGTGGAGCTGGAGCTGGAGGACGGAAGGACAGTCAACTGCGCAGTCATCACCATAATCACGGTAGCGCAAAAGGATTACATCGCTCTTCTCCCGCTGAACGATAAGGGGGAAAATGAGGAGGGAGAGGTCTGGTTCTACGCCTACAGTGAAAATCCTGACGACCCTAATGAGGAACCCGTACTGGATTTCATCGAGGATGATGAGGAGTATGACAGGGTCGCGGATGCCTTTGATGAATTTCTGGACAACTGTGAATTCGATGAGCTTGTGGAGGAATAGTGTGCAGGGATCATTGGAGCAGTGGGTTTAAGAACCTGGAGGGAGGCCTGGAGCCTGTATCATCATTCAGATACAGCAGTTCCAGGCTTTTTGCTGCCCTGGTCATCGCCACATAGAAAATCCTCCGCTCCTCCTCACAGACACCCTCATCCGCCATCCTTCCATGGGGGAAAACCCTCTCATTGCAGTCCGGGATCAGGACGTGGTCAAATTCCAGTCCCTTGGCACCGTGAACCGTCATCAGGTTTACAGCGCCCCGTGGCCCGAAGCCATCTGCCGTATGCTCTTGCGGTTGTTTCCCATGATTTCCTTTCTGCTTCAGCGATTCGTTATATTCCTCCTGGGCCGCCAGCCAGTCCTGGATCCGCCCGTAGCCTGCCGCATCCTCCCTGGCCCATTCCAGCACTTCTTTCCATTCCTGCCATTTTTCGGGATGTCCCCTGGACTGCTCCCGCAGATAATCCTCATACCCTACAGCCTTGCAGATATATGTGACCGCAGCCTTCAGAGAAGCGCGGCTCATATACTTCAACTGTCTGTCCAGCTGATCCAGGGCGGCAAGCTGCCCGGGCGAACCGGCGTAATATGCCCTCACCTGCTGCAGGGAACCGCCGTTTGCCAGGGCTTCCCTGCTGATGTAGCGGGACGGCCTGTTACAGACATACAGGAACCGCTCCCTGCTCCACATCCCCTGAGCCAGCATCAGATAAGATGTGATGTCCCTGAGAATAAAGTGTTCATAAATACTCTGAACCTTTTCCTTCATCACGCAGGGAATGCCTGCCCCCCGCAGCTTTGCGGCGACACCCTGCATCATGAGATTGGTGCGGAACAGGACGGCGCGGCTCTGCCCGGGCGGAAATTCCTTCAGACGCCGTATCAGGTACGCGTACTGTTCCTCCCTGTCTGTGAAAGCCTGCAGGAGTACAGGAGGGCCCCCGGGGCGCAAACCGTCGGCCTGCCCAATGCCCTTGCAGCCTTGATCTTCGACGACCCCGCCTCCGGCCTGTCCAACGCCATTGCAGCCATGATCCCCCGCAGCCCCGCAGCCTGCAGGATGGCTGCCGCCGGAGGCAGGAGACAGCTTTTTCGGAAAGCGGTTCCTGTTCTCCCCGATCACCTTTCCCGACGCGTCTATGATTCCGGCGCAGCTCCGGTAATTGATATTCAGCAAAAGCTGCCTTGCATGGAATTCCTCCTGGAAGCGCTTCAGGCATTCAGGCTGTGCCCCGCGGAACCCGTAGATCGCCTGGTCATCATCTCCCACAGCAAAGAGATTACAGGGCGGCTTCGCAAGCAGCTTTACCGTCTCATACTGCACGGGATTGATATCCTGGAATTCGTCTATTAAGATATGATCGAAGCGGTTCTGCCAGTACTGCCGCCTGCGCGGCTGTCCTGAGAGCATTTTCCGGCACTCCCAGACCATGTCGTCAAAGTCCACAGCCCCCGCCTTTCCCCTTGCAGCCTCGTACTGTTCCAGGATTGTGTGAAAAGCTTCCCTCCATTCCGGGGGCGCCTTTTCCGCAGCCTTTTCCATGGACATGGTATTCTTGTAGAAGCTGATGGCGTTCAGGACAGCTGCGGTGTCCTCCTGCAGAAGCTCCTTAAAAGCCTCCGGCGAGCACTCCTTCAAAATGGGCAGCAATATTTTTTTCTTCCGGGATTGATCTAAGGGATGTTCCGTCCTGATACAGCCGGACTCCTTAAGCATATGATAGAAAACAGAATGAAAGGTTCCAAAATTGACGGGCAGGCTCGCGGCGGAACATTTCCGAAAGCGCTGCTGCATGGAAGCTGCGGCGTCCCGGGTGAACGTGATCACAAGGATCCGTTCCGGGGCAGTCCCCCGCTCCAGCAGATGAAGGATACGTTGTGTGATGGTGAAGGTCTTGCCGGAGCCGGGCCCTGCCAGTAGCAGCAGGGGCCCCTCCCCGTGGGTCACAGCCAGGCACTGCGCCTCATTCAGGCCGGATAAGTCAGTCATTTTCCAGCTTTTCAATCCCTTTTCGTATCCTTATTAAGCTCTCCTCCTTACCCAGAACTTCCATGATCTCGGTAGCCCCCGCAGGAGTCATCTGCTTACCGGAAACCGCAGTGCGGATGGGCCACATCACGAACCCGTTCTTACAGCCCTTCTCCTCAACGTATTTTAACAGCCTCTGATACAGCCCGTCATTACTGTAATCCGACTGCTCCTCCAGGATGGGCAGGACTTCCCTCAATACCTCCAGGGAAGATGCCCTGTCCGTTTTCATCTTCTTGTGGGCATACATTGCCACATCATACTCCGGCAGCTCCTGGAAAAAGTCCACATGCCCCGCAATATCGGGGAACGCCTCGATACGTGTCTTTACCATGGCCGCAATCTTTCTTAAGTCAAAATCCTTTTTCAAAACCTGCTTCAAATACGGCTCCGCCATTTCATAAAACCGCTCGAAATCCATGGCCTTGATATACTCCCCGTTCATCCAGCGCAGCTTCACGGAGTCAAACACGGCGGGGGATTTGCTGATCCTGCGATAGTCAAACTCCTTTATCAGCTCCTCCAGGGTAAAGATCTCCCGATTGTCCTCGGGGCTCCATCCCAGCAGGGCAATATAATTGATGATAGCCTCCGGCAGAAGCCCCTGCTCCACCATCTCCTCGAAAATGTAGGAACCGTTCTCGCTCCTCTTGGCCAGCTTTTTATGATTTTCGTCGGTGATCAGCGGCAGATGTACATACACCGGGCTCTGCCAGCCGAAGGCGTCATACAGGCGCTGGTACTTGGGCGAGGAAGAGAGATACTCGTTTCCCCTCACCACATGGGTGATATTCATGGTATGGTCGTCCACCACATTGGCAAAGTTGTAGGTGGGAAACCCGTCCGACTTGATCAGTATCATATCGTCCAGCTCCGCGTTTTCCACCGTAATGTCGCCGTACAGCTCGTCATGGAAGGTGGTGGAACCCTCGTTGGGGATATTCTGGCGGATGACATAGGGCTTCCCCGCCGCCAGATTCGCCTCGATCTCCTCCTTAAAGAGGGACAGGCAGTGCTTGTCGTACATGGAGATTTCCTTTCCCTCCACAACCTCCGTCTTCAGGGACGCCAGGCGCTCCCTGTCGCAGAAGCAGTAATATGCCTCGCCCTTCTCCACCAGCTCCTTCGCATATTTCATATAAATACCGGTCTTCATACGCTCGCTCTGGACATAGGGGCCGTACCCCCCGTCCTTATCGGGCCCTTCGTCGTGCTCTATACCCGCCTGTTCCAACGTGCGGTAAATGATCTCCGTAGCCCCTTCCACGAAACGCTCCTGGTCGGTATCCTCAATGCGGAGCATAAAATCCCCGCCCTCGTGCTTCGCGATCAAAAATTCATACAGAGCGGATCGCAGATTGCCCACATGCATTTTCCCGGTGGGGCTGGGCGCATATCTTGTCCTGATCTTCATTTCCTCTCCATCTGCGCGTTGCGGCGCGCACCCGAATCAACGGTTGGATACGCATTTTTATCCAACCTTGCAATGCCTATTTTATTCCCTTTTCATGGAAAGTGCAACCGCTTATTTCCCGGTACGCGCTTTTATGCCGTCACTGCTCGTTGAAATAGAGGCTGACCCTGTTCTCGAGAGCCCTGACGGTATCTTCCACAGGCCTCTGGCCGTCAAAGTATACCGCTGCCTCCTCTAATATAATGTCAGCTTCCCCGCCCCAGCCGGTTTCCGTCACCGCATTCTCCGCGATATGCAGGATCAGCTCCTTCAGGGCAGCAGCCGTCAGCCATTGTTCCCGGGGCGTACCGCCTTCCTCTTCCGCGGGCTGCTGCCCATATCCGGTCCTTTGCTGCAGCCATTGTTCCAGCCGCCCACAGTCCGCGGGAAAACCGGCAAACCGGGCATTTTCTTCATCCCACCGGACGTAGTATTCCACAAATTCCCAGGCCTCCTGCTTATGGGCCGAGCGGGAGGAAATCCCATACATGTCATTGCATTGCAAGAGCAGATGTCCCTGTGAGCCGTCACCGGAAGGATAACCGGTAAAGCTCAGGGGCTCCATGCCAAACGCCTCATATACCGCCCGGACAGAGTCCACATCATACAGGTTCACCTCCATCAACAGAACCCGGCCCTCCCGGTACTTCCATTCATCTGTCACAATATTGGGAGTCCTGTCCGGCGCAAAGGTATCTGCAAATTCCAGTATTTCATAAAACCGGGGCGAATCAAAGTAACATTCGGCCGTCTCCCTGTCCACAAGCTCCTGCGCCTGAAAGGTACAGCACAGGGAAAAGACGGCCGAACGGGAGGACGGCTCCACCAGCAGGCTGTCAGGATATTCCCCGGCTAATGCCTGCAGCCCGGCTACAGTCCAGCCGTCCCTCTCCCCGACCAGGGACGTCTTTCCCACCAGTGTCTGCAGCGAAAATCGCATGGGAACCGCATACACAATCTCTCCATAACTACCCAATTCCCACACATTTGGCAGAAAATCCTCCCGGTTGACCACATCGCTCTGATCCACATAGGGCTGCAGATCTTCCAGCATCCCTTCCTGCGCCAGCAGCGCATGGTTCCCGCCCGGGCTCAGCGCGATCAGGTCAGGGCCTTTTCCCGAAAGGAAATCCCCCATCAGGGCGGAGACCGCTTCCTTCCGGGTTCTGGCCCCATCGGGCTGATATTCCCGGATCGTCACAACGATATCCTGTCTGCTCCTGTTAAAATCCGCTACCAACGACTGTGTAAGACTGTCCTTTTGCAGGACACCCAGCACTAGCTCTTCCTTTCCCTCATTCACGGATTCTCCTGCGGGCGTCAGCACATAGAGCACATAGCTTCCCGCACTGCCAGCCTGTGCCAGCACCTCTGTCCGGCCATCCTCCAAAAAGGCCATATCCCTGACGTCTTCACTGTCAATCCCGAATGGTTCCAGGCTCAATTTCTGCTGATAGGACTGCTCCGCCGCATCTTCGTCCAGCACATATTCCTGCCCGCCGAGATACTGCCCGGCCTCGTCAAACTGATATACCCTGTCATGCTGGAAAGACAGCCTGCCCTGCCCGTCCACACGCATATTTAAGAAGGAGTATCCTATGTCCTCCGTTACCCTTTGGAAATATTCTTCCTCCCCCATGGCATTCCACTTCATAATATACTGCTCCCACCGGGGAATCCTGTCATCTTCAGGCTTTACATTCAGGGCAAAATACAAGTTTCCCTCCACGTCAGCCGTGTAATTGGCCAGGTTAAAAAGATGGTCTTCCAAAGAAAGCGTCTTTTCCGTGATATTGCCGTCGTTGATATCCATGCTGCATACCGAATAACCGGAGTCATCGTTATCCCTCACATAATATACTCTCTCACCCGCTAACACAGGAGCGCGGATGCAATCCTCCAGTGGGATGGACTCTATCGTACAGCTTTGGGATATGGCGGCTTCCTCCATTTCTGTTCCCTGCCCGCCACAGCAGGTCAACAGGACAGCCAGGATGACCAGCGGTAAGAGTCTTGCCCTTTTACCATACTTTTTCATATCTCTCATCCCCTTCAAGGCTTCCGGGAAGCTATGTGTGCGCCCTTCCAGAAAGGTCTTCCGCCGGAACCCTTTCCCCGGCGGCCGCCTTAAACGCCGCCACTTCCTTCGCCGCCTGGGGAATGGAAATATTCGTCCCCGCACCCGCAATACAGCCTCCCGGGCAGGCCATCCCTTCAATCAGGCAGCCGTTCTTTTTCCCTGCCTTGGCCAGCAGGAGCATTTTCCTGCACTCCGCCAGGCTTTCCGCATGTTCGATCTTCACCTCCGTACCGGGATAATAGGCATGGATACAGTCCTCGATGGCGCTGGCCACGCCCCCCGCCACACCGTAGCCCCTCCCGGCGCCGGTAGCGTCCCGCATCTCGTCCATGGCCCGGATCTCCTCCAGCAGGATTCCCTTCGCCTCGAACATTCCCGCCAATTCCTCAAAGGTGATGACAAAGTCCACATCGGAGCGGATCGTCCTGCGGCTGGCCTCCAGCTTCTTTGATGCGCAGGGCCCGATAAAGACCACTCCCGCATCGGGATGCTCTTTCTTAATGATCCTCGCCGTAGCCACCATGGGGGTCAGCTCGTTGCTGATCTTGTCAATGGTCTCTGGAAACAGGTTCTTCGCCATAACAGACCAGGAGGGACAGCAGGAGGTCAGCGCAAACGCCTGTTTACCGGAAACCACCTCTTTCACATAGTGCTCCGCTTCCGCCATACATCCCAGATCTGCTCCCAGCGCCGTCTCGTATACATCCGCAAACCCCAGCTCCTTCAATGCGGTCTTAAAGACATCCGGTGTTACCTTTGGCCCGAACTGCCCCGCAAAGGCAGGCGCCACCTGGGCAATGATCTTCCTCCCCGACTGCATGGCACGGATCAGCTGGAAGATCTGGGATTTATCCGCAATGGCCCCGAACGGGCAGCTGACCATGCACTGGCCGCAGGATACGCACATATCGTTATCGATATATGCCCGCCCGAAACGGTCAGACTTGATCGCCCCGATGCCGCAGGCCGCCTTACAGGGGCGCTCCTTATGGCAGATGGCGTCGTAAGGGCATACGTCCTTACATTTGCCGCATTTGATACATTTTTCCTGATCGATCACGGATTTCCCGTCCACCATGGAGATCGCCCCTCTGGGGCAGACACTCTGGCAGGGATGGGCCACACAGCCCATACAGGAACTGGTGATCTCATATTTATTCTCAGGGCAGGCGTTGCAGGCCGAAGGGATCACCTGCATCAGGGGCGGTTCATAATATTTCTCACCGATGTTGCTCTCCTCCAGCCCCTGGGTCAGATGCCCCGGATGCTCCCTGTTCTCCGGCCTCAGGCTCATTCCCATGGCAAGGCGGATGCGCTCCCGGACAATGGCCCTGTCACGGTAGACACTCTCGAAAAACTGCGTCTCCTCATAATCCACAATCTTATAAGGCAGCGCCTCCATATCGTCCTTCAGATTGGTAGAATGGTAAGCCAGATCAGCCACTTCCTTAAACACTCTCCTGCGCTTCTGCCTGACAGGGGTGTCGATTCCTCTCATGCTCATACTTTTCTCCTTCGGAAAGCCTGATTTTCTGCCGATTCACAAACTATGCTGTTTGTTCTGCTTTCAGTTCTTTCACTTCGTCAAGTGGAAGTCCTGCGTATTCCGCAATTTTTTCAAGTGTCAAAATCCCATCTGACAACATTCTCTTTGCGGAATTGATTGCTCCCTCTTTCAATGTCTGATTCCTCATATCTTCCATGGCCCGACACATAATCCCGATTCCCTCCTTGCTCTCTTTGAAAAATCTCACCCTGTCTGCCAGTGTCCCATAGTACATATCCGCTGCGTCTGTGCAGGAGAAGTCATGCATTAACTTCCCGATTGGCGAATCCCCACGGTATGCGCCATTTACATACAGTATGTGCGAACCGTCCTCAAATCTTTCCCCGGTTCCTAAAAAGCACCTCTCAATCGGATAGCGCGGCAGCCCTTTTCCCATTACGTCATTCTCTGTGATAAAGATTACCCACGTTTCCGGCAGCTTGTCGAAGTCCTCGCCTTTCTTCAAAAGGTTTGCGTCCATCATGCTGCTGT
>CATKXX010000009.1 GCA_949840935.1 uncultured Acetatifactor sp.
TGCTGTCGCCGCATCACGCTTGCCGCCGTTCGGTACATGGTACATGTACTCCAATTCCGGCATACGTCCCATCTGATACCCTGCCCAGCTAAACAGTGCCTCCTGCTGCCCGCTCTCGTCGTCCAGCTTAAAGCTTCTCATGCCCTCGCCTCTCTTTCCTGTATTCCCTGTACAGCGCTTTCCAGCGTTCCTTGCCCAACCGCCTTTTGTAGCATAAATACCGCTCTGTTTTCCTGCTGTACTCTGCCAACTCTTTTGCCGCATCTTCTCCTTTACCGCCTGCTGCTACAGTCCAGTAAAGTGACGGGCTTATTATTCCCAGCCGCCTTTTGATCTCATTTTCGCAGATACAGCGCGGCGTTTTCGGTCTACGCCTCTCCATGTATTCCGGGTAAAATATCTGCATTTTCTTTCTCTCTTTCCTGCCTGCTGTGTCCCAGCTGCACATACTGAAATACTCACACCAAAGGCAACAGTGCCCACAATCCTTACCTCCCTGGAATATCCAGTGCAAAAACCGCTGCCTCATTCCTTACTCCCTGATGTCGTCATCATCATTCCAGCATCCCACTTTCTCATATCCTCGCTGGCGTGCGCTATGGCTACTGCCAGTGCGCCTGCTGCCAACCCTAAACCTAAGAACCCTGCCCCTATGACTGCTGCCGCAATCCCGATGATCCCATACATTTTATCCCCCCTTTCCTACTTTTTGCTTTTACTTCCTCCTGAGAAGAATCTTTTACCAGTATGTACCGCAGATAACCATATCCATAATACTCCGGGCTGTGCATCCCCCAGCTCACGTGGTTCTTATCTATGTAATAGCCTTTTATCGCTGTTGGTTCTGTCTTGAACTGCTGGCGGTCTGAAATTATCCTTATCTCAGGCTCCGGCCTGACAAGGTTCTTGCTGCAGTTCCACCTCTTACCCTGCAGCGCCCCATCTTCTGCTGTCCTGTGCTTGTCCGTATATTTGATAAAATAAGCTGCCAATTCTGCATAATTGCCACTGTCGTCCAGGGGATACACTTTTACACGGTTATGCCCCTCATATGCCTTATACCAGCACTCCTGCAGAATCTTTGTATCGATCTGGTTTATGACGAGGTGATGATGCCTGGCTCCCTTGTCCCCAATCTCCATCACATGTATGTACCTGAATTCCAGGCCAAGCTTTCTGTACTGCTTCCGGCATTCCCTTAAGAATGCATCCATGTCTTTCCTCATCTGCTCCCTTGATCTCGGTGGTTCCCCTTTTTTCCGTATGTAGTCAAGGACTATGTGATAATCCCCATAAGCAAAGTTGGCATTCATCAGGATCCGCAGCTCCCTTTCAGCCTTTCTGGTATTTACTTTCTGCTGCTGCTCAGTAGTAGGCTTCACTTTATCCCCTCTCTTTATCCCAGGCTTCTTATATCTGCTTGAAAAATATCTCTCTACCTCTATTGTCATTCCTGCTACTGTTATCCTCTCCAGGTACGGCATGTTTTTTTACTCCTTTGGGGTCTCTCCTGTCAGAAAGCTAATAGTTTTATCAAGCATCGGGGCGGGCTGGAATGCCCGCAAACATCGGATTTTCACCTTACAGTGATATACCCAATATAGGCTGTATAAACTGTATGGCTTAGCCCCTACGGTATGTGGATACCATAGGGGCCTTTCTATTCCTTCTATATATAATAGGTACAAAAGCTCATCTTACCATTGTTGCATTCCTCCCTATCCAGCTTTTTTCTCGTCCGCTGCACCTTCCCCTTTAATATTGCGGTAGCTCTCCAATGCTTCTGCTGCCCTCCTATAACAGGAGGCTTCATCCTCATCTTTTATATGGAAGATACAATGCTTCTTGGCCGCTCCCCCATACTCCCATACTTCTATGTAGCCGTCACTGAAGATGCTGAATTCACTGTGCATACACAAGTCGTACTGCTTCTGCAGCGGCCTGTATATTTTAAAAAATCTATCCACTGCGGCATTGTACTCCGCGGCATCCCCATCCATTATAGATACTGCCCGCCTTTCCCCTCTGCTTCCACTCTGGAAAGCTCGTTTTCTACCAGATGCTCTACCATGTGCATCAGGTCATTTGTGCTCTTTTCTGTCATAAATCCGCACAACTCGCAGCATGTGGCAAATCCGCAGATTATATGGTAATGCGTGACTACCTCCTGCTCTGTTTTCATTTTTTCAAGCCCAGCTATAAGGGCAGTTAAATTTATGACTGCCTGCTTCCCCAATTCGCCGCCTGCGCCCTCTATCGGTATTTCTATGCGTGTTTTCTGCGGCTCCCCTTTGCTATTTATGATCGTTATTGATTTCATTCCATGCCTCCTTTCTGTTTCTTTGCACGCCTTTCCCTCCCTTTTTGCAACAAAGGAAGTTGCACCGGTGCAACTTTAACTTTTCATTGATACATTTCCCTGATATCCTATCACAGATAACACAACTTCTCTTATCCTCCTCTCATCCCGCATGTAATCTGCGCCTGATATCTTCTGCTTTTTTTCGATCTCCTGCATCTTGTATCCCTCTATCTTCAAGAGCAAATGTTCTCTCTGTAAGCTTGTAAGGGCTGGCATTATGCGCATCAGCAGCTCCCGCATATCTTCCTGGTCTTCTATCCGCCTGAAAGCATCCCGCGGATCCGGGATCCTGGATCCATAATTGTCATGGCCTCCCTCACCAGAATCACTCTTATCAAGCAGCAAATACTCATTCGCACGGCATTTATTGCGCCTGTTCTTTTCATTGTTGACCTCACAAGCCATAGTCTTATAGCAAATGACAGAGAACCTGTACTTCTTCAATTCTGGCCTGCGGTGGTACTTTATGACAGCAATGATATAACCCACCGCAGCCACATCATAAAATTCTTCTACATCTTCTTTCGCCTGTCGCATATACCCAAATATGAGAGCATGGTTCTTTTCAGCGAATTCCCTTTCCTTCTCGTTCAGGCGGTACTCCTTTCCCTGATACTTTGGTTTTGATCCTCCCATTGCTATCTGCCTCTCTTTCGTTTCTCAATGGAAAACCCTGTGATGATCATTTCTCTTGAAAACAGCAGGCACAGTCCAATAGGTACTGTTATGATCGATATAGTCGCATCCTGTTCCAGCATGGCCTCCATTATGGTAAGAACGATGAGCAATACACCGCAGGACTTTTGTATCAATCGACCCCTCTGGCGGCGTTTCCGCCTTTCATCACATCCTCGCTGGCATATCCGTTGTTCTATGTAGGATCCTACGGCTTCCTTGCTGGTCGTATCTGTATATATGATCTCTGCATGTTTCATTTCCAACTCCTTTTCCTATCTTTCATGGCATCACCCCCGGGAAATCTGCAAGGCTCATCTGCCCATCGACATTTGCCCTCTTTTTCTTTTCTTCCCTCATCCTGGCTTCCTTATAGGCATTATATCTTTTCCGGTACTCATAGCTTTTCCCGAAGATGTTCCATGCAGCCTTTACGACATTCGGCTCATATGGCCGTATCAGCTCCAGGTCATCCACAGCCTTGTAGGAAATCGGGCACCCGCAGCACCCCGTCCTTGTCAGGCCGTAGACCTCATAAGCATCGGAATACCGGATACCGAACCGTTCCTTATACCATGCTTTATCCGCATCAGAGACATAGTAAAGTGGCCTGAGCCTATATTGCCCGCTGCTGGTCTCCGTGAAGCAGAGTGACGTATTGTCCTTGCGGGGGACAGACCTCATCCCGCCCTCGTCCCGGCGCTCTCCCGTGATGACCATTTCATAGCTTTTCTGGGCATCGTGCGCCACCTGTTTCTTGCAGTAGTCGCAGCACTGTGCACTGATCTGAAAGTCCGGTGGGTATTCCCTGATGAAATCCAGCATGTACTTTGACGAATTGATCACCAGCTGGATATCCGGCCTCGGCTCCCCTTCAGAATTGCAGCAGCAGAGAAAATTGATCGTAGCCTCGCATCTGGGGAATCTCCTGCCCAACTCCCGTCTCTTTGCCGCCTTATCCCCGGCCTGTGCATATTCATCAGCTATCGACAGTGGTATCCCTTTTTTCTGCCATCCTTCCAGCCCTGCGGACATGATCTTTGACACGAACGGGACGCCATGTTCCCTGACCGCCTGGACGATGCCGACCCTGGGCCTGACCTCCTCGATGTCTACCCCATACCTTGCTGCAGTCGCCCTCACATGGTCTTTTGTGGCCTTCATTTCCAGCCCAGTGTTGAAGAACACATACTTGACCGGAGGGAGGGACGGCACGATCTTTCTCGCTGTCTCGATCAGGTCGATCATGATATCGCTGTCTGCACCACCGGAATAGGAACAGATCGCCCTCGGGTGTTCCCTTAGATGTGTCATGATGATGCCCATGACCGCCTGAAACTTCTCCGGCGCATCGTAGTCTGCATAATCCGGTCTGTCTGTATATACCCTGCTCTTATATTGTCCTCTCATTCCCTAAAGAAGCCCGTGTACACGTCACCCCGGCCGGAGGCTGGCTCCTTTCTGATATGTAACTATCCTCAGATCACTTCCGTTATCCTTTATACCCTTAATCTTCTGCCACACAGACCATCCTTGTGGCAGGATCATACACCATTGTCAGCGAGTCACCCTGACGATCCTTAAGTATTCCGGTATTCCCATCCATCGTGAGCGTGAAACACTCCATGGCAAAATTCTGCTCTACCAGCCATCTACGGATTGCATACTCCGCTATCGTCTTTGCCCTGCTGATTACCATGCTTGACTCCTTTCCTATGCTTGTCCAACCTTTCCAGGGGATCATAATTTTCCGATTTGCAGTCCCTCTGTTACGCAATGGCATCCTCTTTTTCCTCCTGCTGTGTCCCTTTGACTTCCACTGCTGCCTTAGGCCTTCCTTCCATCTTCTTAGTGGAGATAACCGAATCTGCGGAATTGGGGTAAACAAAAAGGTCATTGATTATATCAAAGAATCCAGTCTTTGATCATCAGGATCAGTACCACTGTTATGATAGCCGCATTAGTTGCCGCCAGTGCGGCTATCATCCGTTCTATCCTCTTTATCCTGATCTCCACTCCATATTCAACAAAGCCTGAATTTTTATATGGTTTCTTGAAGTTTATTGCATGTTCAATATTTGACGTGTGCCTGCACTCGCCGCCTCGCTGGTAGCAGTTATCCTTTTTACAGTTTTCTACTTTCCCATCACAGAGATACTGTGTCTTTGGAATGTCCTGTATCTTTCTCACCTCCTCCTATACTGATATACCACTCTGATATTGCTTTCTTCTATTTTCTCCCTTATACTGTCTGTACAGGCCACTGCCATGGCCGAGTACAAAAGAAAAGAGAAAATATATGAGCGAAAACACCACAAACAATTCTTTAATTAATGCTGAACTGCCTCCTTCAGTAGACAATGCACTCCAAAATCTAACCGATAAACCCAGTCTTACTATTGGAGCCATTCTCTCAGATTTATTAGATTTGACATTTGGCCCAATCTCATATTGGGCAGCGAAAGCACGCATTAAAAGGACTCTTGATTTGGAGCAATTTCGTGTAAAAGTTTTAACCTCTGCCGATAAGATTCCTCTTGAAAAGTTAACCGAACCTTCACTACGAATAATAGCCCAGGCATTAGAAGACTCCAAATACTGCATATCCGAAGATGCACTTCAAGATATGCTTGTTTCGCTAATCAGTAACTCAATGAATGCTGATTTATCCAATCGCATTCA
This sequence comes from uncultured Acetatifactor sp., assembly GCA_949840935.1. Classification (GTDB taxonomy): domain Bacteria; phylum Bacillota; class Clostridia; order Lachnospirales; family Lachnospiraceae; genus Acetatifactor. The sequence goes on from CATKXX010000009.1 coordinate 5,720, forward strand.
TCCGTCCTTTTCGGGAATGATCAAGCAGATGTCTCCATTAGATGCCAAAATCATAACCCTCTTTAAAAATGAAAGATTACCTGGACTACCCGTCTGTCAATACTGCGTGATGCTTCCTGGTATCACTTATGCACCGCCTATCCCTGAACATATTTTTTTAGAGATACCAGAGGGAGCCGTCACGCCCAACTCAGTGTCCTTAGAGTCTTTGTCGCGTTTTGGCTTGATTACGATTTCCTACTTCGAGTTTTTGCACGATATAACGATGTACGAAAAATTTGCTACGCATCCTTTTTATATAGACTTGCAAAAACTATGTCCTGTTGAAAAAGTTACTATAAAAAAGGGAATTGTTAAACTTACTTCTCTCGGCAGGTCATTTGTTGATGTATGCGTTCCAGAGTGACTCTTTAGCCACTTCAATCATGTCCGCTACATATTTGTCAATCACTTGGAATGTTATCTTTGACAATATATTGCAGCAGATTACGGAAACAACAGTTGCTGTAACTGCTGCAACCACTATAATACTTACTGAATTCATTCTTTCTCACCCTCCGCTATCGTCTTTGCCCCACTGATCACCATGCTTGTCTCCTTTCCCATGCTTGTCCAGCATTTCCAGGGATCAGACGATCCCTGCATTTTTCTCAGCTTTCTTGGCCTCCATTGCCTTCCTGATCTCCTCATTGATGACCAGCTGAGAGACCCGCCCGACTATCTTCTTTACTTCATCAGGGGGCCTGAAGCTATCGTCGTGCACTATGATCCGGCACGCCCCGTCCATGTAATCTCTTATCACCGCCATGTGTATATTCACCTCCGTATTTATAGTCTATGATTTACTGGTTGTACTTCTTTCTTTGCAGGCTCCTTAGTTTTTCAGATATATGTGCTGAACCACTATATAGATGCGCCGCAACTTCTCTATATCATGCATCTGCCGCAGCATCCTGAATATCGTATACCTATAACTCCTGGCTTCCATGGTTATTCCTCCTTAATACGCCATATTATGGCGTATTCTTTTTTATTACTATATGCCATAATGTGGCATAAGTCAATATCTTTTGGAGGAAAAACTTATGTTTAAAGATCGGTTGCGTGCTGTCAGAATCTCACGGAATTTTACAGCCCAGGCATTAGCTGACCATCTTGGTATGGGTCTGCGAAATTACCAAAAATACGAAAGCGGCGATGCTCGTCCTACATATGAAGGGCTTGTATCCTTGGCTGACATTTTAAGGGTTCCTACAGATTTTCTTTTGGAACGTGATGATTACCTGAAGTCTCTCGGAGTATCCGTTGATGTGTCCCTAGCATGTCCTCCAAGGCGTCCCAAACCCCGAAAGACCCCATAGTATCACCTGCTTCAATTTTTTGATAATGTCTAAGTCCCACTTCTAACTTGTCTGCCATCTGCTGCTGGGTCATCCCAGCAGCTTTCCGGGCTTCCTTTAAATTCTTTCGCATCTTACCACTCCGTCTTGGTTCTTGCTGTGATCAGCTCTGTAAGTGCCTTGGTCTCCTCCACAATCGTTTCCCGATCGGCAGTCCCTCTGTTGCCCTCCAATGTTTTAGTGATATGTGCAGCTAACTTTTTAATCAATCCGTCTACTTCCTCCATTTTCTCTATTTCCGTATCCTTCTCGCTCCTGTTAAATTCCTACGGCTTTGTGACCTCGCTCCTGTATGTTTATATAAGCTGCTTTGTCGGGTTGCCTGTGATGCAAAGGGCGATTCACGACGCCCTTTCACATCCCGTTTTTCTTGACTGGCGCTGACGTTCTTCCTGCTTCCCCGTAATGTATCCAGAAATAAAAGCTTTTCCGCTCTCATCCAGGTAAGTGAATTTCTCAGCCAATGTCTCATACTGCTTTTTTCTTTCATCGGACATACATGTACCTCCTTCCATTTTTTGTGTTTTACCAGAGCAATTTGTTAACTTTGATTACATTATATTAATCAGGGATTACTTTGTCAACACTAATTTGTTAACTTTGATAACTTTTTTAATTGCTTTTTTTTAAATTGCATGGTAATCTATCATTAGAAAATAGTAGTAGAGGAGGTGATAGTTGATGACACAGGGTGAACGTGTAAAAGAAATTCGCAAACATTATAAGCTTACTCTTGAAAAGTTTGGTCAAAAACTTGGTGTTACCAAAGTTGCTATTTCCAATATAGAAAACGGAAACCGTAATCTCACCGAGCAAATGACAAAATCTATCTGCCGTGAATTCAACGTTGACTATCGATGGCTGACCACCGGTGAGGGAAAAATGACCATGGATTCCGATAACGAAGTAATGGACGCCATTGATCGCATCATGGCCGGAGAAAGTGATTTCCACAAGAAGCTGCTCAAATGGTGTGCTACTTCGCTGGATGATGAAGACCTGAGCCGGTTGGAGAAAAAGATTGATGAATTTATAGCTGAATTTTCTAAAAAAGATAACACTATCTAGACTTGCACTGGTTAGAAACGTGCGCCACCAGGCGCACCGCCGTATAACAAGAGGCTGGCAATTTAACTGTCAGCCTCTTTTAAATAAATATGTAAAACTATATTGTATATTCTTCTGAGCGCCTCCTCCCTGCTTATCTTTTCAATCATCCCCTTTATAACCTCCTTGTAATTTGACTCTGACTCCATTTCCGTATCCTCCTCTCTCTTATTTTTATGTGAATCATATATATTGATTGCTTTGTTTTACCATGTTAGCACATGTTTATGCTTCTGTGTTGGCGTTTAAAAAAATTTCCACATACGTGGAAATTTTTTTAAAAGTGTATACTTTTGTGTTTCACCATGATATAATGATTCATTTATATTCTGATTCAAACAGATCGGTGATCCTGCTCCCAAGAGCAATGGCTATCTGCTCCAATTGTTGCAGCCTTGGTGATACTTTTCCATTCTCTATATTATTTAATGCTGATCTGCTGATGCCCGTTTTTTGGGCCAGCTGTACCAAGGATAGCCCTTTGGAGTCCCTGACTTCCCAGACTTTAATTGTCATAAATGCTTACCTCATGTTACATTGTAAGCTTATGTGTGGTAATTATTCAAAGTTTAAATTTGTACATCATTGATAATATTTTTACACATATAAAAATATTTGTTCTTGCTTGACAAATACTTTTGTATGTGTTATTATATAATTGTCAGGAGGAAACAATAAATGAAAAGTTATTCATCCCGGGAAGTAATCAAACTGCTAAAAGCGGATGGATGGTATGAGGTAAACGTAGTTGGAAGCCATCACCAATACAAACACCCTACCAAGAAGGGGCGTACAACAGTAAAACATCCTGACAAAGACATCCCTTTCCCTACGCTAAAGCGCATTGAGGAACAGTCGGGGCTAAGATTCGACTAGCCCCGGCCCTTTCCCGGCATACATCCAAGCAGGAGGTTGTTTTCATGGAAAAAGCAGAGCGCTATTTTTATCCCGCTATCTTCATTTATGAGCCCGGTCAGGAAATCTCCATTGATTTCCCTGACTTAAAATGTGCTACCAGCGGCACTAATGATGATGATGCCCTTTTATCAGCGCGGGAGCTTCTCGGCTGTGTCCTTTATGGACTGGAGGAAGATGGGGAAGAAATTCCCGTGCCGACTCCCCTATCCGAGATCAAAACAAAGGAAAATGAACGGGCTGTCCTGGTTGATGTCTATATGCCCTCAATCCGCCTGGCCAATGTGAACCGGGCAGTTAATAGAACGGTCACCTTGCCTGCATGGCTTAATGCCGCCGCCCTGGAACGGAACATCAATTTCTCACAGGTATTGCAGGACGCCTTAAAATCCAAACTTAATCTTGTATAGGTGTTAGTGGGATTTGTCGCTGAACCGGGAGAAGCATATTGCATTCCTTTCCTGCATATGCTATAATGCCATTAGGCAATAAGAAGTCAGTGGAACCATGTGTTCACAAGCGAAAACCCCCGGACGGCATTCCGAGGGTTTTCTTTTTGGGCTAGTTGTCATTATGACCGCTGTCTAACCACTTGATGATGTAGTGGCAAACTACACCAGCCGTAACAGCGACTAAAAAAGAAATCAGTATCTCCATGCGTTCACCCCCTCTCCGTTGCCGGATTGGGTATGACAACGTGGAAATTATATCATACCTGTTGCGACGTCGCAACAAACCTTCACAATATAATAAAACCGCCCGGTGTTACCAGCACCGAACGGCTTTAGATATACCCCGGAGGGATACCTCATTCACAAAAGTTAATTATGTAATATTTTTGAGCCGTATATTGTTTGTTTTTGCTGTCACTCCCTGTGCGGGAGTGTGGATTGAAACATGAAACAAGTAGAACGTTATTTCTATCCCGCTGTCTTCACTTACGAACCCGGGCAGGAAATCGCCGTGGGTTTTCCTGATCTGAAATGCGCCACCAGTGGCGTAAATGATGATGATGCGCTCTTATCTGCAAGGGAACTTCTCGGCTGTGTCCTCTATGGACTGGAAGAGGATGCAGAAGAAATTCCTGCCCCCACTCCTTTGACAGATGTAGACACGCAACCCAACGAACGTGTTGTACTGGTTGATGTATATATGCCGTCTATCCGTCAGGCACACGTCAACCGTTCTGTCAACCGTACTGTAACATTACCTGCATGGCTTAATGCCGCCGCATTAGAACGCAATATTAACTTTTCGCAGGTATTACAAGATGCTCTCAAATCTCAACTTCACTTAGGATAAGAGGGGTTTTCCTCTCTTATCTGTTTTTCATGAGGATGATGCTATTTGTAAACATTATTCATACAAATTGCCGTTGTTTATATTGCCTATTTTACTATCTTCTATTACACTGTAATAAAAACATTGTAGAATAGGAGAATACTAAAATGGCTAAAAAAAGTACTACAAAGAAATGCAAACGTTGTAAATCAGAAATTCCTGCAAGCACAAAGAAATGCCCCTATTGCAATAAAAAACAGGGTGGTGCTCTCAAATGGGTTGCAGCTGGAATCGCATGTATTGCTATAGCTGCACCATCACCAGACAATTCGGACTCCAATACACCGTCAGCCTATGATTCGACCATGGCATTAGCGGACGTATCAGAATCAGCAGCTTCGCCTACACCGGAACCTACAGCTACACCTACACCGGAACCTACGGCTACACCTACACCGGAACCTACAGCTTCACCTACACCGGAACCTACAGCTTCACCTACACCGGAACCTACAGCTTCACCTACACCGGAACCTACGGCTACACCTACACCGGAACCTACGGCTACACCTACACCGGAACCTACAGCTTCACCTACACCGGAACCTACAGCTTCACCTACACCGGAACCTACGGCTACACCTACACCGGAACCTGTAGAGACTCCACTCAGCAGTGTGCAGCCTGAAGATTCCACCTCTGCTTCCAACGCAGAAAATAGTATCATGGTATGGGTTGATGATACTGCTAAAAGATATCACAAACAAAATGGATGTGGTATGGATAATGCCTATCAGGTAACTTTGGAAGAAGCAATTAATATGGGAAAAACTCCTTGTGGCAGATGCTATAAATAATCTGATCCACACTCCCGCACAGGGAATGACGCAAAAACTAAATCATACCTGTTGCGACGTCGCAATAAAATTTACCCGCTAAGATTCGTTGGAGGACTATACATGCAACGTACATTACCCATAGATGGCAGATATTGCGCTTATCTCCGCAAAAGCCGCGCTGACCGGGATTCGGAACTCCGAGGCGAAGACGTCCTTGCGCGCCACAGGAGCCTTCTGGAAGACCTGGCTTCTAAAATGGGCATTACTATCTCGAAATGGTACTGTGAAGTAGTTTCCGGCGATACCATTGATTCCAGGCCAGAAATGCAGCATCTTTTGTCAGATGTAGATGACGGGCTCTGGGACGGCTGCCTTGTAGTAGAGGTGGAAAGGCTTGCCCGTGGCAATACAAAGGATCAGGGCATAGTTGCGGAATCCTTTAAATATTCTGATACTTTGATCATCACCCCAGTCAAGACCTATGACCCGGATGACGAATTTGACGAAGAATACTTTGAATTTGGACTCTTTATGTCCCGGAGGGAATACAAAACGATCAACCGGCGCCTGCAGCGTGGACGCATCGCCTCTGTTAAAGAGGGCAAATTTATAGGCAGCACTGCCCCTTTTGGCTGGATCAAAGTAAAGCTCCCTCATGATAAGGGCTATACTCTGGAGCTGGATCCTGTGACGTCCCCTATCCTGTATGATATGTATACATGGAGCGCCAACGGTATCCTGCAGCCCGACGGTAGTGTCCTTAAAATGGGACATGACCTGATAGCTAAAAAGCTGGATTCCCTGGGCGTCAAGCCCTCTGTGGGCGCGAAATGGTCTAAGTCAACCGTATCAGATATCCTGGCCAATGAGATCAATGCCGGATATGTTACATGGGGCAAATATAAGTATGTAAAGGTCGTATCTAATGGCACGATCACGGAAAAGCGGGTCAAAAATCCCGATTACATCAAAGTAAAGGGGCTGCATCCGGCTTTCATCCCTGAAGACTTATTTCGTGCTGCCAACAGGTCGCGCAAAGAACATGAGTGGAATGCTGTCCCTTACAATCTCCGTTTGCAAAATCCGCTGTCAGGATTGGTGTATTGCAAGAAATGCGGCCAGATGATGACAAGGCTCGGCCCGAACTGCCGGAATAAATACGCTACCCTCAAATGCCCGAACAGATATTGTGACAATATCTCCAGCCCTCTTTTCCTTGTCGAGGAAAAGCTTCTGGACTTTCTCCGGCATTGGCTGGAGGATTATGAGATTTCCGATGATAATGTCCTCTCTGCCCTTCCCATCCAGGCGGAAATCGATTCCAAGCACGCCTCGATCAGGCAGATGGAAAATGAAATAGCTGGATTTCAAAAACAACTGAATAATGCATATGATTTCCTGGAGAAAGGCGTATACACTTTGGATGTCTTCCGGGAAAGGCAGGTCATCCTGAAGAAGAATATTCATGAATTGGAGGACTCTCTTAAAAATATCAGGAAGGAAATATCCGGGCTGGAGGCGCTGCGATCCCAGCGGGAATCATTCATCCCTAAGATACACCACCTTTTAGATACATATGATTCTAACACGGCTGAAATGAATAACCAGATCTTAAAAGAGATCATTGACAAGATCACCTATGTTAAAGATTCGGCAAATCGCAGGGGCCAGCTCACCCACGCGAATTTTATCCTGGAAATATATCCTAAACTCCCATCATAAAGCCCGCAACTGCGGGCTTTTTTTATACCTATAACATTGATGTTTGTATGTATATCCCCATTCATATGTCATCAGCAGCACATGGTCCGCCGCCTCCCCCAGCGCCCGGTAATCCTTTCCCTCATACAAAAGCCCCGCCTGATCCGAGGACGTCTTGGGCGCCAGCGCCACAGAGGTATGGTATCCTGCGCTCCGCATGGCCTCCGCCACCTGCCGCACAAACGCGGAAAAAGCGTCTCTGTCCTCCGCCAGTATATACTCAAAGTCAATATCCACTCCCTGATAGCCTTTTTCCTCCATGACAGCCAGAAGATTCTGTATCAGGCTGTCCCGATAGGCTTCATTATTGACCACGGAATGAATCAACTGATTGTTAAAATTCCCGTCAGGGCCAAAGGGCGTCAGAGTAAGCACCGGCTGTGTCCCGTACTGCAGCGCCTCCTGAATCATCCACGTATCCTCGCCGTAGGTCGGCGGTATCAATTCCCCCTCCATGGTAAACCCGTAAGAAAAAACGAGAAGCTCCGACAGATAAGGAAGCGTCTGCTCCAGCACCCACGCGCTGATAAAAGGATAGGCATAGCCGCCGACTGACACTGCCCTCCCCGGATTTCTCACACTATCACTCACAAAAAGAGCTTGCCCCACAGCAAGCTCATAAGGATACTCCAACTGATTGTCATAAATGATCTGCTCCGCTCCGGCCCCGGTGGCGGATGCAATCCTGTCCACCGTATCACCGGGCTTTACCACATAAATCTCCATAATAAGTCTCCCTCTACGACTGAGTCTTTGTAAGACCTTTACATCAATCTATGCTGCCCGGTAACCCCGTATTCCTGATTGATTTTCCCATACAGCTCTATGCCGTAATATCCTTGCGGCCCTAACGGATGCAGCCCCAGCCTCATGCGGACTCAGCCTCTCGCAGCCTCATGCGGCCCCAGCGGACTCAGCCTCTCGCAGCCTCATGCGGCCCCAGCGGACTCAGCCTCTCGCAGCCCCACGCAGTTCCAGCGGACGCATTCCCAGCGGTCATACGCTACAAACCGGCCTTTCTGCAGACATCCTGCAGGCAGCATTTATCACAGTATGGATGGGTTCTTGCGGTACAAACCGCCCTGCCGTGTTCTACAAGGCGGTGACAGAAATCACTTCCCTCCTCCGGGGGAATGATCTTCCAGAGCTCCTTCTCCACCTTTGCAGGCTCCTTAATCCCATCCACCAGCCCCATACGGTTTACAAGGCGGATACAGTGAGTATCCGTCACAATGGCAGGCTTGCCAAATACATCCCCCATGATCAGGTTCGCGCTCTTTCTGCCCACTCCCGGCAGCGCCAGCAGCCTGTCAAAATCATCCGGCACCTTCCCGCCATACTCATCCCTGAGCATTTTCATGCAGGCGCTGATATCCCTGGCCTTGCTGTTTCCCAGCCCGCAGGGATGGACGATTTTTTCAATCTCCGCCACAGGCGCCTCCGCCAGCGCATTGACATCAGGAAAAACCCTGTACAGCTCCTCCACTACCACATTCACCCTGGCGTCCGTGCACTGTGCCGCCAGCCGCACGCTGACCAGCAGCTTCCAGGCCTGGTCATAGTCCAATGTACAGCCGGCATCCGGATATTCCCGTTTTAATCTCTCAATAATTTCCCCGGCACGCTGTTTCTTTGTCATTTGTATTTCATCCTCCTGTTTGACAGCTCACTGCGGGATATTTTATTCCCTGACACTGATCTGACACATCCTCATGGTAGCCAGCGCCGCCTCGTGGCTTTCAGGCGTCACTCCCGCGCAGCAGGAAGCGTCTACGCTCACCTCGATTTCCGGGTACAACGCCTTGATGATCAATGCATTGGATACCACGCAGATATCCGTACACAGCCCCACAAGCTCCACTTCCTCCAGATGGTAATCCCCCCAGCCCATATACCCGAAGGCAGGCTTATTGATATAGACAGCCCCGGGCACTTCCAGCCCTTCCGCCAGTTTCCAGCCCTCCGTCCCCTCTATGCAATGCTCCACCGGAAGGTGCCTGCCCTCGTTTGTCTTCAGATAATCCTTTTGGTGCGTATCCCTGGTAAAGATGATCTCATCCCCGGCAGCCTGATACCGGGCGATTTTCTCCTTTACCCGATCCACGATGGCTTCCGCTTCCTTTGTCCCCAGGGAACCGTCAATAAAATCCCTCTGCATATCCACTACGATCAATGTTTTCTTCATCCCTGTACCTCCGTTTGCTCCCGCATGTGCACCTGTCACGCTAAAGATGCACGATTTCCCTGCGTATGGCAAATATTTATTTTCTCCATATTAACATATTCCGACGTGCCATGCAATTATCTGTGTGCTCACTCCGGCTTTCTCTTTTTCATAAAGCATTTCGCAGCAATGTCTGTGAGGCAAAATAACAGGTTGCAGACTGCCCTTTTTATGTTGTAAACTGTTATAAGGCAAAGCTCAGAAACGGAAACCCCATAACCTGTATATTTTGATTATTGATTTGCGCAGAAAGCAGCGCGGAAATGAGGCAAAATGATTCCTGCGATATTTGACAGACGAAGCATAAGGAAATTCCTGAATAAGCCAATTTCCCAAAATGACATTTCAGAGATTATACAATGCGGCATGAAAGCTCCTTCCTCCAAAAACAGGCAGCCCTGGAAATATATTGTGGTACAGGGAAGTGCCCGGGAAGAAATGCTGAAGGTCTTCCGCCAGGGAATTGAGCGGGAAGAAAATGGGAACGCATTGCTGCCATTGAGTAAGCAGCATCTTGCTTCGGCCAGGCACACTGTTGATATCATGGCGGAAGCGCCCGTCATAATTTTCGTTGTCAATTTGCTGGGAAAAGAGATTTCAGCGGAATTGACACCGGAAGAACATATTTTTGAAATCTGCAATATCCAGTCCATAAGCGCTTCCATACAAAACATGCTTCTTGCCGCCACAGAGAAAGGCATCGGAAGCCTTTGGATATGTGACATTTACTTTGCATATCAGGAGCTCTGTGAATGGCTGGGCAGCGACGGACAGCTGATTGCCGCCGTCGCTTTTGGCTATCCAGGGGAATCCCCTGAAGAAAGGCCGCGCCGGAAAACGGAGGACGTGGTTGAATGGAGAAATTAGAATCGAAGCCCATTTAGATCAAATATTCTTTCATAGCCATAACGCTTCACTTAAGATTTTCTGTGCCCTGACGTCCTCCGTGCATACCAGCTTTGCCAATAGCCACGCCCGCTCTTCCTCTGTCATCTCCGTGATCTTTTGTGCCGCGCGGGAATCTTGTACATTTTTTATGACCTCTCCCAGACACTCCGCTTTGTATCCGGCACAATTCATAGTTTCCTGCCACGCCTGCCGTTTCTTTTCAAGGATTTCCAGCAAGGACTGTTTCGCTGTTTTCCCGTCAAGGATCCCTTTAATCTCGTCGAGAGAAAATCCTAACGCTTTTAATTCCAACAGCGCATTTAACTGCTGCACCTGTTCTGCCGAATAATAACGATACCCGCTGGCGGCATCTACTTTCACCGGCTTAATGATTCCCTTCTTTTCATATATACGGATTGCTTTTCTGGAAACCCCAAAAAAGTCTGCGATTTCACCGATCAGCATAAGGCCATTTTTCATAAATTTCTCCTAATCCTCAAGTGTATCATTCATCCTTTTTACACAGACCGCATTTGCTTTCAGATTGTTCAAACAGGTTATGAGCATGAACAATCCCGATAAAACGGACCCCCTGACTTGAAAGCAGTATACTGCATCTGAAAATGCCATATTCCCATTATAAATCAATCTGTATCCCATGTACAGGATCATAAGATACCCCCCAATCCCAAATAAACGCATGCTCATATCGCTTACAGCCTTTCTCACATGCATTTTCATATTTATTTTCATGAGCCTTCTGCTGCTCTCGGCACAGCTTTTCATCATCAGCCCCTGGGCGTCATATAGCAGGATTGCATCCGCGTCCGTGAGCAGCGGCTCGATTGCGAAAGTATTCTCAGCCATAGCATTTTGAGATTCTTCTTTTAATCTGGGAATCGCTTTCAACACAAGCTTATCATTGATCATTAATTGTGGAATCGCAAATATTCCTGTGATCCCTAGAAAAAGCAAATTACTCCTGAACATCAAAAGACAGGACAATACCGTGTTTATGGCAGCGACCGCCAGATGGGGAATGTTCATGGGCCCGTTCATCATTATAAAAGCCGCCTGTATGTCACTGTTTAATCTTGTAATCCAGTCACCGCTAAAACGGTATTCTATCCGCCTGAGCGGCAGGCTCAATATTTTTTCAAACATCCTTTTCTGAAGCCAGACCTCCACTTTGGCGGAAAACGATGCATATCTCACCCATATCATTCCATTATAGACAAACAGCATCGCGCACAGCAGGCCATATCCTGCGCATAGCCTTAAAAGTGCGTTGGGCTCCTCCGTTTCCAGGCAGTCAAAAACGGATTTCATCAAATTTGCCAGCAGCCAGGTTCTGAAAGCATCGAACGGGGATCGCAGCAAAAGCAAAAATATGTATTTACGCCAAAGCCCCATTCTCCTGACCAATTTACTGAGATCACCCACGAGCCATCCTTCCTCCCTCCATCCGGTAAATGGTATAGCTGTCGTCCAGCGTTTCCTGATGATGGGTAACATGTACCACTGTCCTTCCATCCGTCAGTCTGCATAATGCCTCCAGAACGGAATATCCGGTATCCTGATCCAGGGCCGAGACCGGCTCATCCAGCAAAACTATCGGGGCATCCTTACAAAGCGCCCTGGCTATCTGGATCCTCTGAGCCTGTCCGCCGGACACCTGATTCCCACGTTCTCCCACATTGGTGTCCAGCCCGTCCGGAAGCGTCTCAATCCATTTTGTGAGGCTTGCACTCTGGCAGGCTGCCCATACCATTTCATCCGAAACGGCATGGCCGCAGGTAATATTATCCCTTACAGACAGAGGAAAAAGGCTGTTATTCTGCATTACAAGCGCCGTCTTCTTTCTGATATTCTCAGGGGAATGTTCGCCTGCTATGACAGCCTTTCCGCTGTCAGGCTCATAAAGACCAGCAAGGATTTTCAACAGAGTGCTCTTACCACATCCGCTGTCCCCCACAATTCCGATATGCTCGCCGGGCCGCGCCCTGAGTGACAGATTTTTTATCACTGCATGATTCTCATAAGAAAATGAAATGTTGTCTAAATAAACCGCGTATCGAACCATATTTTTCCCTCCAATCTGTCAACAGATGCGCTAAAGCGCCGGAAACCGGCATAAATCCCCGGCATATTCTGCAAGAAGCCTGAAACATTTCCCGATAAATTAATGAATATATAAAAAGTCCCCATGCTTATTTTTCCATTTATCACCATAGCTCCGCCAAATCCAAGCAATATCAAAAGCGGTACAAAGGAAAGCACTCCTGAAAGAGACATAAGTCCGGCAGAGATCCGTTCTTTCTTAACACTGGAAGCTCCCCATTCGGAAAGATTTTCCTTCACGGCGCTCTTGATCAGCCCATATGCGTCATAAATTTGAATCACCGGAAACAATTCCAAAATCTCGCCTGCCAGCCCGTTGATCTTTTTTCTGCAATTCTGGCATTGCTGCGTATAATTTTTAATCACCTTACTCGAAAGAGAACAATATAGGATCAGTGGAATCACCGGAAAGACAGAAAGCATAGCCAGTTTATAATTCTGACCAAACAAAAAAATAACAGTGACAACAAATGTGCCAAACTGCTTCATCAATGAAAACAGATTTTCACTCAGATATTCGGAAATGTCTTTTAGCTCATTTTGCATGGCGGACTGTTCTTCTCCCACATTAAGCCCTGAGAGCGTCTGAATGTCGCTTTGCAGGTAATGTCCGACATATCCCATCCGCATTTCATGTGCAAATATTTCGCAGGTACAGGAGGATAGATACGATGATAGAAACTCGCTTATTGTATGTATTAGGACAATCCATATCCCGGCTGTAAAGAAGATATCCATTCCACTCTCTAAGTCTGCATTTCCCAGAATGTCCAACAGCCGCGCCAGAAATTTGTTCCAACATAAATTAAAAACAACAGACAGGAAAGTAAACAGAACCGCTGTCATGAAAAGGAGTTTGTGCAATGGAATGAGCTGTTTCAAAATTTTCATAAAAATTCTCCTGCCGCCTTTTGGGGAATTGCCCTGACTTTAGTGAAATCCACTTCCCCTATAGCGTAAGCCATGCCCCAGGGGCAAGGTCAAGCAGGAAAACAATTTTCTATTAAGAAAACAGAGCTCCCTTCGGCAGCCTGTTTTCCGGAAATGGCTGGACAAGGCAGGCCGTCTCCAAATGGAAACAGGGACTATAGCGCTTCCTTCCACATAAAATATATTTCCTTTGCGCTGTCAAACGCGGATATAATGTGCTCCAAAATATCCCGCTTATAAAATACGGTGCCAAGGCTTTCTTCCCGCGTGAAAGAAATCCTTTTGCGCTCCAGCCATTCCTGTAAAATAATGTCTTCGTCGGGATAAGCTGCCCTTTTATATTTTTCTCCGCGGATTTCCAGTAATCCCGCCCTGTTGAAATCTTCAATGACTCTTTTTGCGAAATGCCTGTTATCCAGGATATACTCCCGGATTCTGTTCATTCCGCCTGCATCCGGGTGATAGAGGTTCAGGCCGTATTTGTATCCGTCCAGGGACGCGTCGAAAAAGAATCCCGCTGCGTTTTTCTGACCTGTCCCATTCCACTTGAACCGTATGTAAAAATACTCCTTTACAGGCGTCCCGCGGGAGAAACGAGCGTCGTTATACGCGGAAGAAATGCATCTCCTTTTATTGCCCAGAAGGTCCCCGTCAATGCCGCTGAAATAGCGATATAATTCAAAATACATTTCCTCCAGGGGGATTTTCACCCCCTCAAGATACAGCTGCGCATTGTCCTGATATGTCTTCTTACTGTTTTCCCTGCGGATTGCCTCATAAAACAGTATGGTAGATTCGTTAAATCCCTGAAACATGCTGTCTTCTTCCTATTCTCCGATTATTTCCAGCCCATCCGGAAAATCCCGTATTACAAGGGCACATGTATTGGTAAGCCGTACATTCTTTTTTAACGGATACGCCAGCTTCCCCCTTCTTTCCCCCGTTTCACAGTGAACATCCAGCTTTGTATCGATCAAGCCCAGGTTATTCTCAATATTATTGGAGAAAATAAGGCTTCCGGCACTCACTCCGATTACCAGGCCGTTGTCATGGATATACTCCGTTAAAGACTTGTCAAACAGAGTGGCATGGATTCTTTCCAGCAGATAATATGTGTTTCCGCCGCACAAATACACCACATCATATTGCCTCAGCTTCTCCGTTTCCATTCCGGCATGTAAGTCAAAAACGTCGATATTCTTATCTGGTATACCGCATTTTAACAGGTCGTTCATGCATTTGGGCAAAACCTCTATGGCGCCTGCATCGATTGCCGCCGTAGGGATAAACAGCGCTTTTACCAGGGACATATCTTTCCCTGCCATATCCAAAAAGCACTCTTTGATTTCTTCCGTTTCCAAACCTGCTGATGTCAATAATACTCTCATACTGCCTCCTTATTCCGGCCAATTCATCTGTTCATCGGAAATCCCTGATTTCCTGCATTCACTGCGCACATATTCCTTTTCGGCCTGATTCCCTATCCGGTATTTTAATATCTTATCTTTCAGCACAATGTATTTTACATTGTCCGCCTTAAAGTCCACAAACCAATGATTCCCTGTATCGGGCTCCGACAGCATGACCTTTGAAACCTGCTCCGGGAAATCCTCCCTGGCGCAGGTAAAGAATAATGCCGTCCAGTATCTGGGCTTCCCGCCGGTATTCCATAATTCCACTTTGTGGATATTAAGGATGTCAAGGATGCTGTCGTCCTCTACGCTTTCTTTGATCAATATCCCTTCATACAATCCCCGCTTCTTCTTTTGAACCGCGTTGCTGCTGCAGCCGGGAACCTCTTTCACCGCGTGTAACGTCAGCTCATCTTTTAACAATATATCCATGGATACACGGAAGGTTTCTCCCAGGATCAACAGCTTTTCCGTCTCCGGCAGCGCAATGTCAGCTTCCCATTTCGATATGGACTGCCTGCTGACGCTGCAGATTTCCGCAAGTTCTTCCTGCGTCATTCCGTTTGCTTTTCTTAATTCCACGATTTTTTCCGACAATTTCATCACCACACCTCCTCTCTCTGTCCTCAAAATCAGTAACTGTCCCTTTCTGAACGGTCATTTATATTATACCTGTTGGCAATGCACTTTACCACCAACAGGAACGTGCTTTTCTGCAACCTGCAGTTGCAGGCTGAAAATTTATCCTGCGCCAAACCTACGGACAATTAAGGTGGATTATACTGAATCATTTCCCGCATTGGAAAAGAGACCGGTATTTCCGGTCTCTTTAAATGGATGCAGTCTCTCAGCAGTGATTCCGCGTATCACCTTTAAAGCCCCTCAATGGCTTTCAGGTACAGCAGCTTCTTGATCAGGATATCACTCTTCCACCAATTGGCGGCAATTTCATACTCCTTATCCTCCGTATACCACTGCCAGGGGACGATAAAGGAGCCGTCGGGAAGCTGGCTCTCCCTTATATGGTTGCATTCCGCAATGGCAGCTTCCGCATGATCCGCATAAAAGGGGCTGTTTTTCGAGGCAATGAACTGCGAAGGAAATGCACAATAATCTGTCTTCCACTTCTCCGTATCCCCACAGATATTATAATCCACCTGCTCCTTCAGTTTCTTGAGGAACGCCCCCATATCGAACAGCTGAGCTCCCGCCTCCGCGCAGTATTGGTACAGGCGGATAAAACAGCTTGTCACATGCATTTCCTCAAAGGGCTCCCTGGCCAGGAACCACTCCGCCGCCTGCTTCGCAATCTCACATCCCTTCTGATGAAGGCTGCTGCCCGCTTCCGCATATTTCACTATAAATCCCGCCAGACATGCCGTAGGGTTATAGGCGAAGCTGCTGCCCTTTTCCGGGTCATACTTCCACCAGACGGCGCCGGGATAATCGTTGTTGGAGGGAATGGTGTTAAGCCACTGGTTCTCTGAGTCGTCAAAGTCAGCGCCGCTTTCCAGATAACGCAGAATACCGCGGATGACCGGGCTGCTCCCATCCGTCATCCTCACCTCCCGCAGTATTTCCGTCGCCGCCCAGGTCTGAAGGGGACTGGAACCGGGGTTAAAGCAGTCCGCCTCCAGCCCGTGCCCGAAGCCGCCGTCCTCATTCTGATATGCCGCAAGCGCTTTCAGCACCCCGTTCCTGGAACCGTTCTCAAAATGGAACTGCCAGCGGGCAAAGTCCAGGGGCCTTGCATTCCGGTAAATAAAGTCCTTTGCTCTCTCAAATGTGTCTGTCATAATATCTCCTTTCCGCAGCCTGAAAATCTCAGAGGAATTTATACCTGTAATCCATTCTCCCGCAATTCCTGGTAAATGTCTTGTATATTTCCGACATTATGACAGAGGCGCTTCTGTAATGTAATATATCTGAACCATCTCGCCATCGTCTTCCACTTCCCGGATCAGCCTGCCGCCGTTATTTTGTATGGTCTTCGCCGAACCGATATTGTCTCTGGCACAGGATATCACAACCGGGTCTATCCCATACCCCTTCATGATCGGCAGCGCCATGGAAAGCATTTTTGTGGCATATCCCTTCTTCCGTTCACTGGGTCTGATGCCAAAGCCGGAATGTCCGTCCACCTCAGCGCATTTCTTCCTGATACTGACAGCGCCCAAAATTCGATCGCCCCTCATGAAAAAGAACAATTCCTGAACTGTCTTTCTGTCCTCCTCCGCCCATTCCAGCCATTTCTCATAAGTAACGTTTTTGCGCTCCACCGGGCTGAAACGTCTCAGGGCCCCCGGATTCAGCCTTCCCCCGAAAGCCTCCCATTCATCCATCATCTCCTCATACTGCTTCTTGTGCTCTGGCAGCGGTCCCACTAATCGCAATTCTTCCATATAGTCTGTCTCCCCGTCACAGCTGCTCCGTCAGCCTGCAGATTTCATCGATCATACCGCCGATGGTCTCTATGGTATCCAAAAGAGGCTCATCCGTGGTGATATCGATTCCCGCCAGCGCCGCCAATTCCACGGGAGCCAGCGTGCTTCCCGCCGCCAGCACCTTCTTCCAGTCCTCAATGGCAGCTTCGCCCTCGGTCTCGATACGTTTGCACATCTGGGTGGCAATGGTAAGCCCGGCGCTGTAGGTGTAAGAGTACAACCCCATATAGTAATGGGGCTGGCGCATCCAGGTCAGCTCCGCGCCTTCATTGATCTCCACCGCATCTCCCCAGAATTTCTGCAGGGTATCCCGCATGAGATTACTCAGGGTTTCCGCCTGCACACTGCCTCCCTCGTCCACCAGCCTGTACACTTCCCTCTGGTAAGCTGCTTCCATGAGATGGGTCACGAAATTATGATAATAGGTATTGCCAATCATGCAGGTCAGAACCCAGCGCCTGAACCGCGTATCCTGGCTGGTCTTTAACAGATAATGGGCCATGAGCAATTCGTTCATGGTGGAGGGAGCCTCCACGAAGTAAGTGGACACCTCTGTGTCAAAGATGGACTGGCTGCTGTTGCAGGACTTAAAGTGCCCCGCATGTCCCAGCTCATGGGCCAAAGTAAACACATCCGACATCTTGTTGTTCCATGTCAGCAGGATATAGGAACTCCTTCCATAAGGGCTTGCGCAGAAGCCTCCCGTGGATTTCCCCCTGTTCTGGGCAAAGTCCACCCAGCGCTCCTCGTAGGCGGTGTGCACCATCTGCACATAATCCTCCCCCAGGATGGAAAGGCCTTTCTCAATATACTCCCTTGATTCCTCAATGGTCACTGTCGGCGCATAATCCGGATCTACAGGAAGCTTCAGATCCGCAAAGGTCATCCTGTCCAGGCCGTGCACCCTCTGAATCAGCTTCGCGTACCTGCGCATATGGGGAGCCAGCTTCTCCGTGATCAGGTTGATCTGGCGGTCATAGAGCTCCCGGCTGACTTTCTGGTCATAAAGCAGATAGTCGAACACGGAGTCAAACCCCCGCAGGGCGGACAACACTTTTTCTGTCTGCACATTGGCATTGTAGGCAGCAGCCGTCACGTTCTCATACTCCCTGATCTTTCCGGAAAAAGCGTCAAAGGCCGCCCGGCGTACCTTAGTATCCGGTTCGTACTCATAGTCATCCTCGAAAAGAGAATATCCCAGCGGGTATTCCTTTCCGTCCGCCACGAAGGAATCAAATTTCATATCTGCCAGCTTGGCAATATTGTAAATCTCATAGGGAGCCTTATAGATGCTCTGGCTCAGCGCGGAAACCACCCTCTCCGCCTCAGGATGCAGCCTGTGCGCCTTGTCACGCAGGACATTCTGCAGGAAACATTTATTGCCGTCGCTGATGGCAATGGCTTTCTGAATGACCTCCTCATCCTGCTCCATGATCTCGCTCCTGATAAAGCTCAGGCTGCTCTGCAATTTTGCGATCAGGCGGCAGATCCGGCCGTTTCTCTCCTGGTTCTCATTGTCGTAATAGTCCACGGACACAGCCAGATCGCAGTAATTGCCTGTAAGCGTCATCAGCTCATACACCTGCCGGTATGCCGTGACACAGGCTTCTATCTGCTCCGGTGTCTGCATCTTTCCCTTGTACTTCTCCACGATCTCCCCGGCCAGCCGTTCCATCTTCTCTGCATCCCGCAGCATATCCGCCTCTGTGGCATAGATGCGGGATAAGTCCCAGGTCAGCTCCTCCGGTATCTCTTTCCTGTCCTTCAATTCTTCCGCCATTTCCCTGTCCTCCTGTTTACTTGTTCTATAATTCCTTTTCTTTGATTTCTTTTCTTTGATTTCTGCGGGCCGTCCCAGCCCGGTCAACACCGTTTCCTCTGAATTTTCCGTTTCAGGGATGGCTCTGGCTCATTGTCCATGGAAATCATAAGCATAACGTCTGGCAGCATGAATATCCATGGAATGATACCGCTTAAATTCCCGCATCAGATGGGACTGATCCGTATAACCGTATCTGGACACGGCATCCATCATATGGAATCCGCCCTTCCTTAAGATTTCATTCCACAGCATCTGGTAGCGCACCAGGTTGCCCAGCTTCTTGGGGGTAATGCCGATGTATTCATGAAACAGCCTCTCCAGCTGCCTCTCGCTTACAAAGCATTCCCTGGCCAATTCCCCGGCGCTCAGTGTGCCGCTTAACAGAGTTATCCCCCGGATTGCATTGTTGACCACACCGTTGAGCCTTACCCGGGGCATCCTCCCCAAAAATAATGCTTCCGCCGCCTCCGCCCGCTCCCCAAGGGAAGTCCTCTCAAACAGCTGCTGCCGCAATATCCCGTCCAGCCAGCCAAACCGGGACGACACCTCAAAGAAGCCGTTCATCGTGCCTTTCAGGGAATCCTCGGAAAAAGCATACGCGCCCCACCCGTAAAACCGTACGGCAAAGGTAGATACCATATGCCCCTTCCTCCTCCCCCTCCCGGTGGAAAAAGGACGGTCATTGATCCCGCAAAACATACCTGTAACGGTGTTCGCGGTATGGTCGATCTCATAAATGATATCTGCGCAGGTGTCAGGAATGACTATGGAATTACCCGTCCCCATGCCGCCCTCCTGTTCCTGGTAAGGCCTCTCGCTCCCCCAGAAGCAGCGGACGTATTTCGCCAGCTCCGCGTTCCCCGGCAGCACTTCCCTGTATGTTTCATCCCTGTGGAAAGGGGTTGCCGTAACCGGCACGTAAACTGTATTTTTCATTTCCTTTTCATCCAGATCATTTCTTTTCCAGCCACCAGACCGACCGGTCTGACCGATACAGGCCAAGCTTCTCCTGCAAAGCAAAGGATACCTGATTCCCCACGATCACATGTCCATAGGGTGTCCAGCCCTTTTCCAGGATCCTGTTGATGGCATATGCCTCCAGGGAAACGGCAATCCCCTGCCGCCGGTATGCTTCTTCCACATACAGCAGGCCAAGGCTGCCTTCATTGTGCATCCCGATAAATCCCACAAGCCTGTCCTCCACAAAGGCGCCGTACATGACTCCTTCCCTGATCCTGGCCTCCACGTAATCCCTGCCGTCATAATCATAATGTCCACTGACATAATCCAGATGGGCAGAGGTCAGCTTCCGTATATCCTTATGCTTCACCGGCAGGGGAACCCTCTGTGTGTACAGGAGCTGACGGCATTCGCTGTGAACCTCGTATGCCTCCCCGCCGCACAGCATTTCCATAAAAAATGCCTGGGAGACCACAAAGGACTCCGTCTCCTCCGGCGCCAGGGACAGCAGCCTTTCCCCCCTCTCCGCAGAGGAGGCGGAGATCATGCAGAGCCTGCACCTGCGGTCATAAAGAAGGATTTCCTCCCCTTCCCAACAGAGGATTTCCGCCCTGCCGCGCCTTAAGCCCTCTATCATATGTATATAATTTCTCTTATCCTTCAGAAGCAGGCCGATCAGCTCCTGTTTCCGCTGGTATTTTTCATACAGATCCGGCCTGTTTACAGCGGTCAGGCGTTCCGACTGCTCCAGCCTCCACTGCGTGATCCTCCTGTGGTCGCCGGAGAGCAGTATCGGAGGCACGCTCCTGCCATGCCAGATTTCCGGGCGGGAATACTGGGGATATTCCAGCAAATCATTGTAAAAGCTCTCCTCCTCTGCGGAATCCTCATTACCCAACACACCGGGAATCAGCCTGGCCACCGCATCGATCATCACCATGGCGGGCAATTCCCCGCCTGTAAGGACATAATCGCCGATGGAGACATAGTCCGTCACAACCTCCTCCAACACACGCTGGTCTATCCCCTCATAGTGGCCGCACAGAAGTACCAACTCCTCCTCCCCGGAAAGCTCCTCCGCCAAAGCCTGGGTAAACGGCCTCCCCTGGGGAGTCAGGTACACCGTCCTGACACGCTTTCCCCCGGTCACGGATTCCCATGCGTTAAAAACAGGCTGTGCCTGCATCAACATGCCTGCACCGCCTCCGTAAGGATAATCATCGACCTTCTTATGCTTATCCAGGGAATACTCTCTGATATCCGCCGCGTGAATGGACAGGCGCCCTTCCTGCACTGCCCTGCCGATGACACTCCACCGCAGGGCATCCTCTATCATCCCGGGAAACAACGTCAAAACATGAATCTTCATCACAGCCATCCTCTCAAAGCAATCCTTCCAGAATATGGATTTTGATATATCCCGCCTCCACGTCCACCTCGAGGACGCACTGCCTGATCGCCGGAAGCAGCAATTCCCTTCCATCCGCCAGATCGATGGCGTATACATCATTGGCCCCGGTCTCTATCACCTCCCGCAGCACACCGATTTCCTGCCCTTCTTCGTCCAACACCCTAAGTCCCATGAGATCCGCTATAAAATACTCGTCCCTGCCCAGGCGCACCGCGTTTTCCCTTGGCACGAACAGGGGCTTCTGCCGGAATCTCTCCACATCATTTACATTGTCATAGCCCTTCAGCTTTAATACAGCAAATTGTTTTACGAATTTCACACCCTCGATTTCCAGCGTCATCCGCTCCTTCCCCGTATCAAGGATGACCTCCTTTAAACGCTTAAAACGCCTCACATCATCCGTAGTGGGATAGACCTTCACTTCGCCGCGGACCCCGTGAGGGGACGTAATGATCCCTACCTGAAAAAATTCTTCCATATCTGCCCTCTTTCACTTTCCCTGCCGGATATTCATTTCCCATTATCTGTTAAACTCTTTTATCAAAACAAGGCTTATTCCCGGCATCTGCCATATTCATAAAAGTATCCCTGTCATTGTGCGGGAACAGCATTTCCATATACAAATTCCCCAGCAGGCTTTTTACGGTCTCATTATCCACACTGATATCCGGTAAATCATTTGTTTCCAAACGTTTCAGCCTCTCCAGGATTTTCTCGATATTCCGCCGTTCCGAGACCTCCGGCCCCGGTTCGTCCCTTGCTGCCTCCGCGGGAGCCGATTCCATGATGGGCTTTGTTTCGGGGATATTATATACAACATTTTTACATGTTTTCACAAAACACTCCGGGTCATACTCCGCCAGGTAACCCAGGTCATCCATAGTGAGCACCTTCCTGTTATGTATCTTAAGATAAATATTTACCAGACGAGTATCCTTTCCCATAGCTGCTCTCCTTTCCCCAGTACGTGTCCTCCCCGTAAAAATGGGGCGGAAATCCCGCCCCACTGTCAGATTCGCACCCTGAGCAGCAAAACCCCCCGTGTCATTGCCCGTGTCAGGCCAAGACAACCCGCTCAAAGCTGTCTCCGTTAAAGGCCGCGATTTTACCTGCCAATCCAAAAGCATTTATGTATGGAAATGCTGATCAAAGCGTTTCCTTATAACAAGTATACTCAAATATCAGGAAAATAGCAACCAATTTTGTAATTTATCGCCTGGCTCCTCAGTCAATCAACTTGAAATACTGCCTCTCCTGGGAATCCCGGTTGTCATATGTCACACAAAGGTACAAATTCTCCGCCTCATACCCGTCCGGCACCGCCCAGGCCACCGTCATATCCCTGCTCTCCCCTTTGGGAAGATCATAATGGTAATATTCTGTCGAACCCGGCTGGGAGGAAGATGCCGAAAAGTATATCGGCATACAGGATATCATAGTGACCTTTTGGGTGGAGGAATCCGCGCAGGCCAGCATGATGGCGCTGATATGCTGGTTACTGCCTTCCACCGCGTCAATATTATACGCCGTCAGGTCACAGGCCAGAATCTTCATCCCGGCAATGCTGCAAATCCCCGGATTCCCGTCCCTGTCGTAAACTTCCGTTTCCTCCACCAGCTCTGCATTGCCCAATCCCGCCGCCTCCGGAGAATCGTACAGGCCCGCCTTATGAAGCGTAAACTCCATTTCCTGGCACAGGGTATTTTCGTCCTGATAATACATTACCTGCAGAGTATCACCTGCGTGCAATATCTGGTCGGACAGGAAAATATCTTCTTCCTCCCAGCTTTCCCCTGCTTCCCCGCCTTCCTTTCCAGAGGCGGAATTCCCTCCTCCCGCAAGACCGTCCCCAGGCTTTCCTCCCTCAGATTCTCCTTCTCCGGACTTTCCTCCCCCAAATTCTCCGTCCCCGGGTTTTCCTCCCCCAGATTCTCCGTCCCCGGGCAGATTCCCTGCCCCCATCCCGGCTCCGGCTTCTCCGCCCGGCTCCCCGGAAGAATGGTAAGCGCTTCCCGCCCCGTCCGAAGCAGGGCCGGCACCCTGTCCACTGTCCGGCTCACTGCAGGATGCCAGCAGCAAACTTGTAGTCAGAATGAATACGGATAACAGATTCTTTTTCATAAACCTTAACCTCACTTTCATACGCCCGGTGTACTGACGGCGCATATATCTTTTTACAGGATTATCCTATCATCCATATGTATCCTGCTTTTTTCCTGCTTGTATCTGTGTTGTATCTTTTCTAAATTTCCCATTATGATCAAGCGGCAGAATGCATATTATTCGCACTGCTTCATATACTCTTTTACAGGCACTTCCTGTCAACGATCTTTTCAAGGATTGTTGCAAAAGGCGTTTCACATTCAAGTACTGATTTTCTTCAGGATTAACGCAACGATGTACTAGGAAATACTTCGGCATGGGAGTCTGCCTGGAAAGACGGGTTGTAGACAGAACCTGTCTCCCCATGGGAGACGGTCATAACAGAAGGACAGGAAAAGCATGAAACAGTTAAAAACCCTTACGATCATCGGAATCATTACCGTATTGATCACAGGCTCGCTTGCCCACTTTGTGTACAGCTGGACAGGGAATAACCATATTGCGGGCCTTTTCACTCCGGTCAACGAGTCTGTCTGGGAACATATGAAATTATTGTTTTTCCCAATGCTGGCCTATTCCCTGTTCCTGGCCTTCCGGCTGCGGAGGGAATATCCCTGCATTGTCTCCGCGTTCTGCTTCGGAATCCTGGCTGGTACATGGCTCATCCCGGCATTTTATTATGCGTATACCTCTATTCTTGGAAAAAATGTTTTCCTTCTGGACATCGGCACGTTTATCCTGAGCGTGCTGGCCGCTTTCCTGCTCTCTTACAGGCTGACCCTATCCTGCAGGCTGAAACCCTTCACCCTCTTACTTTGCGGCCTGGTCTGCATCCTCTTTATCTGCTTTGTGCGGTTCACTTACCGGCCCCCGGATCTTATACTCTTTCAGGATCCTGCCATTCACCAGAGCGATCAATATAACGCCGCCTTGCGCAGGGGAAGACACCCTCTCAATAAGCCTCATTGACAGGCACAGCAGGAAATCAAAGACCCCGCTGCAAGCAACGGGGTATCAATCTTGAAACGCCCCAAGGGCAATGCGTCCATAGGACGCTATGGTATTTGACCCTCGCGGCATTCGCCACTCAAAAAGGCTGCCGCTTACCGGAATCTCATTCCACTAAGCAGCAGCCCGCCTTCTGTATTCCTGAAAGCCACATACCGGGCAACCGCCAAATATGCCGCTTCAGGCTCTTGATACATTAAATGTTCAACAATTCGCTGTACGCTTTCAGCGCGCCGTCAGTCTCGTGCGCAAGCACCTTCTTCGCCAGAACCTTTCCAAGCTGTACACCCTCCTGATCGAAGCTGTTGATATTCCATACAAAGCCCTGATACATCACCTTATTTTCAAAGTGGGACAAAAGGGCACCCAGCGCCTGGGGTGTCAGCTGTCCGCCGGTAATGATACTGGAAGGACGGCCGCCTTCAAAATTCTTATTGCGGTTCTCATCAGCCTTGCCACAAGCAAACGCAACGATCTGTGCCGCCACGTTGGCGCAGAGCTTCTGCTGGCTCGTGCTGTCCTGGATCACAACATCCCTGCCCATCTGATTATTCTGAAAGCCTACAAACTGCAGGGGCACAATATCCGTCCCCTGGTGAAGCAGCTGATAGAAGGAATGCTGCCCGTTGGTGCCCGGCTCGCCAAAAATAACGGGCCCGGTAACATAGCTCACCGGCTCGCCGAAACGGTTTACAGACTTGCCGTTGGACTCCATGTCCAGCTGCTGCAGATGCGCGGGGAAACGGCTCAGCGCCTGGGAATAAGGCAGCACCGCCGTGTTCTGATAGCCAAGGACATTCCTCTCGTACACCCCGATCAGAGCGTCCAGCATGGCGGGATTTGCCAGCACATCCTTATTCTGCGCAAGCTTATCCTCCGCCGCTGCGCCCTCAAGGAACTGCGCGAACACTTCGGGGCCAAAGGCCAGGGACAATACTGCCCCGCCCACGCCGGAGGTGGAGGAGAACCGGCCGCCGATATAATCGTCCATAAAGAACGCCGCCAGATAATCGTCGCTCTTTGCCAGAGGGGAAGTCTCGCTGGTAACCGCGATCATATGCCTGGAAGCGTCAAGGCCCGCATTCTTTAACGCATCCTTCACAAAGGATTCATTGGTCAGCGTCTCCAGGGTCGTACCGGATTTGGATACCAGCACGAAAAGGGAGTGCGCCACATCAATGGTATTCAATACAGCCGCAGCGTCATCCGGATCCACATTGCTGATGAATTTTGCTTCCATCTTAAAGGTATTGTTTGCCTTCGCCCAGTTTTCCAGGGCCAGATACATTGCCCGGGGGCCAAGGTCGCTGCCGCCGATGCCGATCTGTACGACGGTGGTGAATTTCTCTCCCGCCGCATTGGTGATCTCACCACTATGTACCTTGTCTGCCAGCTCCGCAATCTTTTTCTGCTGATCCACATAAAAGCTGCGCTTGTCCACACCGTCGGCCACAACCGCCTCACCCAGCTGTCCCCGGGTCATATGATGGAGCACCATGCGCTTCTCCCCGGTGTTGATCACTTCCCCGTTGTAAAGGGCCTCAAATTTCTCCGCAAGCTGCGTCTCCTCCGCCAGCTTTACAAGAGCTGCCAGGATTTCATCGTCCACCTGCTTTGCGGCGTAGTTATAGGTAAGCCCTGCCGCCATGGGGACGCTGTATTTCTTGACGCGATCCGCGCCGCTCTCCCCGGCCATTACCTCGGTGAGCTTTACAGGCGCCGTCTTTTGCAGCTCCTGATATGCAGAAATGGTATCCAGATTTTTCCAGGTAATCATAATTGATTCCCACCTCCTTGATTTTTTCCGTCCTAAACTAAAACATTTTCCTTTAAAATTATACTATTAAACAAATTTGAATTCAAGCGTTGGAAACTCTTTTTAATCCCACCAGAAATACCAGATCGGGGATACGGCTATACATGCCGCCAATTCGTTTAAAGTCCCCGTTCCTGTACACTGGGTGACCCTGTCCTCTGTAAACGCAAAGTGCTCTTTGGCTACCTGCATGGAATCCTCCTCCGGGATTGGGGCCGGTACGCGCATTTCCATAACGTCGTGGGAAATGGTCACGGGCACTGCGCAGTATTTCTCATACCAATATTTGCAGATTGCCATCATTTCCTCTACGCCGGGACATTCATTCCATCCGCCAAAGGGTACGTATGCCACCAGCTCCCAGGGCCTGGTAGTCGGGGCCTTCAGCAATATCGTCTCCATGATCCCGCCAGACCGGTAATCCAGAAAGGCCATATATCTGTCCACAGCCTCCGGCTCCTCCTCAAAATCACCCATAAATTCTTCCATACCCGGGCCTTCTTCACCAAAATCCTCCATTAACTGGTTATTCAGCAATTCCTCACCGGATTTCAGATCCGCCTTTAAGACCTCCTCCAGCGAATATCCGTCTTTTTTCACGAAACCCAGATACTCCGCCAGTATGTCATCCGAGGGGATCAATACCGGTGTGAAGCCCTCCTGCTGCCCCTGCAGTACGGCTTCTTCATAGGCATCCATCACATCCTCATAGCTTGCCTTCTCTGAAAAAATCCGACAGGGGCATCCCAGCTGGGCAACAATATCCCGGGTGGCCTGCTTTGCCTGCTCCAAAGCCAGTTCGCAGCCGTCCTGCAGCGCGCCGTCTGTATGTTGATCCTGCTTCTTCCCATTGTCAAACATGCTTTCTTTTCACCTCCATTTATTACCATTCTACAATAAATCACCTACTATTACAATAAGCACTTTGGAGGCTTAGGAAGACCCTGTTGAGGGCTGCATCAGTATTCCGGCAGTTTTGTAAAGTCAACCCGTTTCCCGTCAGCCACGCCTACATAAAGATCATCTGTATTTCGTCCAATTTTCAGATAATGCTCTATGACAAATTTAGCGGTATATGGCATCTCCAATGCCGATAATTCCGAAAATGTAAACCATCTGCTTATTCCTTCCGCAGATTCTATATGATCATCCGTCTCGTTGTCCAATTCCGCAAAAAAATAATAATTCTGCCGGATTTCTCCTTTTATTCTCCGCAAAGTAATATACCGCAGCGACAGGTTCCGGATACCCTTTTCACCGATTTCCAATTCTTCTTTCAATTCTCTCAATACACATGCTTTTGGATCGTTTATTTCACTTTCTTCAAAATGTCCACCCGCGGATCCCACCCATGTATCGCTCACAACTCTGCCGCACTGCCGGAAAAGCAATAACATTTTATCCCCCTTTGTTATGTATATAGAGGTCATATTCCTCAGTTTCTCATCCATTTACACTACCCCCTGTTATCATCTGTTATTTATGTTTCTGTCAGCAAAATCCCCTGCCGCCTGCCTGTTGTTCTTTTATATAATCTCTGATGCCAGGATTGCACGGATCTTCTTTGCCTTTGCCGTGGAAAGCCCGCCGTTTGAAATATCAACGTTCAGTAAGATCGGATGATTGTATTCTTTTACAAAGAAACCTTCTTCTTTTAATTCTGCCAAGGCTTCCACACAAAGATCGATTAATTTATCCCGAAACCGCTTAACTTTATTTTCCGCTCCCAAAGCCCGGCTGTATGCGGAAATTTCCTTACATATCGGGTCAAACAGGTAAAGCGCAAGGGGCGCATCACAGCACCATTCACTTATGCAATAGGTAAAATAGCTTTTTTCGGAAGGATATTTTGCCACACATTCTTCCAGATGAGCTTTTGTATTTGCTGCAGCTGCAACCATAGTGCCTTCATCATCAATATATAAACCGAAGGAGATAATTTCTTCATGTCCATATGTTTTTTTAATCTGACGAAATGATTCCTGCGCGGCTTGTTTCAATAATCCCTTCCTGCCTGCAAAATCAAAAGGCACAGGCTTTGGCATAACAACAAGCCTTTTCACAAATTCATCAAAAGTATGCGCTACCGTACTTGTAATTTCCCAGTAAAATTTTTCATTGATATTTCGCCAATCATCGCCTGAAGGTTCCCCTGCCGAACCGCATTTTGATTTCCTTGTTATAAATATCACCGTCGGTTCGCCGTCCGGCCCGCAGTCCATATAATTCAGGACAAAGAATTCGTAGTCAGCATCCCAATTCTCCCCGATAATAAGTAGATTGGGTATATCATAAAAGAGGCCTGGACTGTCGTGTATCGGCTCAAAGGCAGTACGGCCGATCGGATTGATATGATTAATCTTCACATATCTGATCGCGTTGCCGGATTGGTCACAAACAGGAACGCCATTGCGCTTAAGGAAACCGCCATTTTGAGAATTTGCGGAAAGCTCAATGTATGAAGCAGGCAGTTTAACGCCGAGCCGTTTCTCCAACGCCGTCATTTCATCATCGGTCGGTAACGGAAGCGTAAATCTTTCATTCATTTCCGGTTTCCACAATTTATCAAAATCAGTATTCGCAAAATATTTCATTCCAACCACTCTCCTTTCCTCAAAAGCATCCGCTTTCTCCTTCCGCATCATCTGCTTCTTTGAATGCTATAGCGGTAAATTCGCCCGGTATTTTCTCATTTGTCCAGGCCGGATGTTCATCAAACTTTCTGAGAGAAAAACCACAGTCTATAATGGAATTTATTATTTCGCTGACGGTGTATTTCCTATAGCTGCATTTAGGCATCTTCCTGCGGACGTCGTCGTCAAAGAAACGGGCATGGGCCATTTCTCCTTCAAAAACCTCTGTGGAAAAATATCCCCTGGATGGCTGTTCAAGCTCTAATATATCGGCTATCTTTGTAAATGGATGAAAATCACTGCATATCATTTTCCCGCCCTTTTTCAAAAGGGAATACATCATGCGCATAAATCCGTCGATATCATGAAAAAAATGTAAGATACCACCCTCCATGAAGACCACGTCAAAACAGCCTCCATATTTTGTTATGTCAATATCCATGATATCGCATACCTCAAAATGGATTTCCGCTCCAGCAGCTTCGGCTGTCTCCATAGCATACCTTTTATTGTCTTCCGAAATGTCGAAGACCGTCACCTGCGCTCCCAGCAGGGCCAGCGGTATTGCCTTCTTCCCGCAGGAACCACAGATATTAGCTACCTTAATACCATCATAGCGATCAAAGTATCCGGCATACTGCTTTAACATTTTAATCGGGTTTTCCATATCCTTCCTGGCCCTCTCAGAGGGCGTACCTGATGTCCTCACCCAAAATTCATAGGCATTATACTCCCATGCTTTCTTGTTTTGCAGGCTGTATTCATTCATCTGTTCTTTCCCTCCCTTATATCTGTTCTCTTTCGCCCTTACTTATGGTACGGCGTCCCATAACATACTCAAATGTGAAAAACGGCCCTATATTATTCTGTCAAACAAGGCAGAACACTTAAAATGCTCTGCCCTGTTATACTCCTGCTCTTAGATGATGTGATATTCCTCGTAAAGTTCCTGGCGAAATTCTTCATCCTGTGATACTCTAATAATATCAGATAGCCGACCGTCTTCATTTAGAAACATTATCAGTTTTGCCATCTTTTTTTCTCCATGTTTTTCTCCGATTTTCTGATTTTCCTGATCTCTCATCAATAATGTCATATACTCATGCCTCCATTTCCTGTTTTTCTTGGCTTCCTGCACAGCTTCTTCCAATTTCTCAACATAGGTGTCTTCCGGCTTCTGACCTGCCACATAGTCCAGAAATGCCTTTAATTCTCTGCTGACATCATCCATTGTCCCATCTGCGTTCAGAAATATCTTTACCGCTTCATCCCCCATGGAAATACCATTATCTTCCTTACAGATATTTTCAAAGGTATAGATATGCCGCCCTTTCCCATATAAATCAAAGGGACAGATAAATATAATATAGCTTTTGTTCAGTTTTTTATAATGCTGTCCCGCATCCACAAGCTGCAGGTCAATAATTCCCTGATAATATCTGCTTCTCTTCGGCAATTCCTTTGTATCACTGACCTGCATTTCTATGTCGTAAACCGTCTCCCTGCCGTCCTTAACATAAACATCCAGTCTGACGCTATGGGCATCCATATCTACATTGATACTCTTCTGCAGTTCCGGATATTCAATATGGTCAATCTTTAAATCCGGGAGAATCCTCTGCAATAACCCTTTGCACAACTCCGGATTCTGCATGACCTTGCCAAACAGGAAATCATTGGATATGCTCAAATCTTCCCATTGAATCTGTTTTGTATCTATGTTTTCCATTCCTCAACTTGCCTTCTTCCAAAAATACTTCCGGAAAACGCTGTGGATTTCAAATCTCTGTCATCTCTTACTCCTATTATATACAGCATCCTGACAAATTACAATAAAAGGAGAAATTATCGCCTGGCATTTTTGTAATGTCAATGTCTTCATAACAACTCTGCATCGAACTCCCTGTTTTGTAAAATTGCCCTCACTTATGGTACGGCGTCCCATTCATAATACAGAATGCCCTGTAAATCTGCTCTGTCAGAATCACCCGCATGAGCTGGTGGGGGAAAGTCATATCCGAAAAACTGAGCGCCATGTCTGACTTCTTCCGCACGGTTTCATGCAGCCCCAGGGAACCTCCTATCACAAAAATCAGGTGACTGGTGCCGTTTACCGCCAGCTTCCCCATCCATCCGGCAAATTCCTCTGAAGAAAACTTTTTCCCACCGATCTCCAAAGTACAGACAAAGGCGCCATTCCGGATCTTCTCCAGAATGCGCCCTGCCTCTTTTTCCTTAATCTGCTCCATAACAGCGGCACTCGCTCCCTCGGGAGTCTTCTCGTCCGTTACCTCGACAATCTCCAGCTTACAATACCGCGAAAGTCGCTTCGCATATTCCGCAACGGCTTCCCTGTAAAATCCTTCCTTCACCTTCCCCACACAGACGATCGTTATCCTCACCCCGTTACTCATCCTTCCCGAACACCATCTCATATACCTGGTCATCTATAAACTGTTCCAGGAAATCCTGATCCAGATTTACGAACTGATGGTTCAGCCTTTCGCGTATGTATGCCGTCCGGTTAAAGTACCGGATTTCCTCAGAGTCGTCGGATATGCCAATCTCCCTGTCTATCTCCCGGCCGTCCAGCTGCTGGCGGCACCAGTCCAGCATAGTGTTCCGCAGGGAATTCTCCGATGCTGCCTTTCCGGCAAAGCTTTTGGCATTTTTCATGGAGACCACCCCAGCTACCACGAACAGGACAAAGATTGCGCCCATGACGCCATAGAACAGATAGGGGTTCCCGAGCTTCAGAGGAAGTATGCCAAGCACACCCAGCACAACCGCCAGCAGCCCCAGCGCCCCCAGGATCAGCAGCACCCACGCAGAGGATCTGTTCTCGTCGGCGCGCTGGGAACTGTCCTGATACAGGGAGCTGCTTCCGAAAGCCCTGCGGGCAGCGACAGCCTCCCGCAGCTGCTCCTCCGCTCCCTCCCCATCGGTCGTCTCTCCGTCAGCCCCGGGGCCATCCTCTGTCTTCCGGTTTTCCTGTACCAGAAAGACCTGCATGACCCCCACGGCCTTCTGTTTGCTCCTCTTGTCTACCAGAAGCTCACAAAGGCCGTCGCTTTCATCACGCTTAAGCTCCACGCTCAGAATCTGATTACTTTTCAGAAAAACCTCCAGTGACCTCATCTGATCTTCATCGCCAAAGGTCAGCGTCACCTGCTCATCCACCTGTTCTTCCTCTACCAGCTCGCAGCCACAGTCGGCACAGACTGTAAACCCTTCCCGATACTCGCTCTTACACTTTGGACACCATGGCATACTATTACCCTCTTTCTCCATGTGAGCCCCCCGGGTAATCCCTTTCCTCATCCATCCTGCTTTACCAGTACAACGATCCCATGATTTCCAGTTTCTCCGAAGTACTCCCAATCTGCCGCAGCCGCAGCGGCATCCCCGTCATCAGCACCCTTACTGCCAGTCTCTCAAATCAGAAATACCTGACGGCTTTACCCCCGGGCGGTCAGATACTCGTCAATGCCCTTTGCCGCCGCTTTCCCGGCGCCCATGGCAAGGATCACCGTAGCCGCACCGGTAACGGCGTCACCGCCGGCGTAAACGCCCTCCTTTGTAGTCTGCCCGTTTTCTTCCTCCGCCACAATGCATTTCCACTTATTGGTCTCCAGCCCTTCCGTGGTAGAGGAAATCAGAGGATTCGGGGAAGTGCCCAGGGACATGATCACCGTATCCAGCTCCATCACAAACTCGGAGCCGGGAATCTCCACGGGACGGCGCCTGCCGGAAGCATCCGGCTCGCCAAGCTCCATGCGGATACATCTCATGCCGGTAACCCAGCCTTTCTCGTCCGCCAGGATTTCCACCGGATTGGTCAGCAGGTCAAAAATGATCCCCTCCTCTTTCGCGTGGTGAACCTCCTCCACCCTGGCGGGAAGCTCCTCCTCACTCCTGCGGTATACGATATGTACCTCGGCACCCAGACGGAGGGCGGTTCTCGCCGCATCCATGGCCACATTGCCGCCGCCTACCACAGCCACCTTCTTACTCTGCATGATGGGAGTATTGGAATTCCCGTCAAAGGCCTTCATCAGGTTGCTCCTGGTCAGATACTCGTTGGCGGAAAATACGCCGTTGGAGTTCTCCCCGGGAATCCCCATAAACTTGGGAAGCCCCGCTCCGGATCCGATAAACACGGCCTCAAAGCCCTCCTCCTCTATCAGCTCGTCAATGGTAACAGCCTTACCCACCACCACATTTGTCTCAATCTTAACGCCCAGCGCCTTGACGTTCTCAATCTCCTTCGCCACCACATCCTGCTTGGGCAAACGGAATTCGGGAATCCCATACACCAACACTCCGCCGGGCTCGTGCAGCGCCTCAAAGATGGTCACGTCATAGCCCATTTTCGCCAGGTCGCCGGCACAGGTCAGGCCAGCGGGGCCGGAACCGATCACAGCGACGCTTTTGCCTTTCTTTTCCACTGCGCCCTCCGGCTTGATACCATTCTCCCTGGCCCAGTCTGCCACGAAACGCTCCAGCTTGCCGATGGAGATGGGATCCCCCTTGATGCCCCGGATACACTTGCCCTCGCACTGGCTCTCCTGAGGGCATACGCGGCCACACACCGCCGGCAGCGCGCTGGACTTGCTGATGATCTGGTAAGCCTCCTCAATATTGCCGTTTTTTACCTGCCCGATAAAGGCGGGGATGTCGATCGCCACAGGGCATCCCTTGATGCACTGCGCATTTTTACAGTTGATACATCTGGCAGCCTCGTTCATTGCCTCTTCTTTATTATACCCCAGGCACACCTCGTCAAAGTTGGTGGCGCGCTCCTTCGCATCCTGCTCTCTCACAGGGATTTTTGTCAATACATCCATCTATTTTCTTCCTCCATCCTTCTACTTATTTCCGCTAACCTACAAGCCTTCCACTCTGCTGTTTACCATTATCTTACCGTCCCGCACTGATCTTCCTGTTTCCATCACTGATTCTTCTCACACTCAGCAGTTCCCGCAGCCGCCGTGGTGGGTATCCCCCTCCTCCAGCGCAAGCATTGCCCTGCCTTCCGCAGTCTTATAAATCTGCTGACGTCTCATTGCTTCGTCAAAATTCACGCCGTGGCCGTCAAATTCAGGGCCGTCCACACAGGCGAATTTCACCTGCCCGTTCACCGTCACACGGCAGGCGCCGCACATTCCCGTGCCGTCCACCATGATAGGGTTCAGGCTGACCACGGTGGGAAGATTCAATTCCTTCGTCAGCAGGCAGACAAATTTCATCATGATCATGGGGCCGATAGCAATGCACACGTCGTACTGTTTTCCCTCCGCCACCAGATCCTTGATGGTCTGTGTCACCATACCGCTCCTGCCATAGGAACCGTCGTCCGTGGTCACATAAAGGTTCCCCGCGACCGCCTCCATCTCCTTCTCCAGGATCAGCAGATCCTTTGTCTTTGCCCCCACGATCACATCTGCAGCCACACCGTTTTCGTGAAGCCATTTTACCTGGGGATATACCGGTGCAGTTCCCACACCCCCTGCCACAAACAGGATCTTCTTATTCTTCAGGCTCTCCTTATCCTCGTTGACCAGCTCCGAGGGACAGCCCAGGGGCCCTACGAAATCCCGGAAGGAATCCCCCTCCTGCAGATCCGCCATCAGCTTCGTACCTGCTCCCACGCACTGGAACACAATGGTAATGGTACCTTTCTCCCTGTCATAATCACAGATGGTCAGAGGAATCCTCTCCCCCTCGTCATCCATCCTGACAATGACAAACTGGCCGGGAAGGCATCTCTTTGCCACCCTTGCCGCCTCTACCTCCATCAGGTAAATGTTTGTGGTAAGCTCGCTCTTTTTTACAATTTTATACATATCTTTTCCACCTCTCTATTCCTCATCCCCGGAATCCTCCTCCTGGGAGTCCGGTATTGTTGGCTGCTCTAATTCCGTCAGGCTCAGCCTTTCATAGCGATCCTGCTGAAGCTTGAATAATACCCCCGTGTATGCGTTCACCGCATAATTATTGCCTGTCTTTGTAAGGCTACCGTCCGCCCCGCAGTATATCTCCGAAATCACATAGAAGTCATCCACCCGGTTGATGTTGGTCACATACTGATACTCATACTGATACCGGTCACCGGATTCATCAAAATGGCCGTCCATATCATACACCTTCCCGGTAGCCATGGCGTACTGCATGATGGATTCCACCGCCTGCCCGGGCGTGAAATCCGTATTCATGACAAGCTGGTATGTGCGATCCGCCACATCTCCCGTTACCCCGTTCTCAATCCTGGCAAACTTGAAATTGCTCTTGCCAAGGGGCAGCGGGATAGGCCCCGAATAAAGCTGGGACTCATAGGTCGGCGTTGAACCGTCCGTGGTATAATAGACCTCCTCCGCATCGTTGAGAACCTCTATATTCATGGGGAAATTATACTCTCCGCTGTACAGGTTCAGCTCCGGGGCAGGAATCTCGTCAATCTCCACATGGAATTCCCCCGAAATGGGCTCGCTTACAATCCCGTTGTCATTGATAAACAGTGCTTTCACAATATAATCCCCGTCCTCCAAAATGATCGGCGCAGTATACTGCGTGCTCTCCGCATCCGGTTCGCTGCCGTCCAGGGTATAGTAGATTTTCCCACTGCCAAAGGCAGACAGCTTCAGGGGCTGGACTGTCGTGTAATAGCCCGGTTTAATGCTGAATTCCGGCGGCCTGGCCAGGTACTTCTGGTAAGTGGAGATCAGATTCGCATTCTCACTGGCAAGCAGCAGGTCATTGATGGTCTGGTAGTCCTCCCTTGCGCTGTAAATGGCGATCAGCTTTCCATAAGCCCTTTCCAGCTGTTCCGCATCGGCTCGGGAATCCCTGGCAATCTCCCGCAGCAGAAACTCATATTCAATTTTATTATTTTTAAGAAAGTACACCTCTGCCAGACTGAATTTCAATTCTATATTGTCTTCATCCAGTTCCAATGCACGGCTGTAGCACCTGACCGCCCTGTCATACTCCTGCCTCTCCACATATTCTTCTCCCCTCTCGATCTGCCATTCGAGAGAATTGTAATGATAGTAGGAAAGACCGGTCAAAACGGCCGCTGCCACAAATACTGCGCCGCATACCACCCACAGCTTCCAGAAGCTTTTCCGCTTCGGAGGGTTCTGCTCCTCCCCGGGTTCTTCCCCGGATCCCTCCTGTCCGTTGATTTCTTCCAGTATACCGCTGATGGTACGCTCCATGTCCTGCTCCAACTCAGGGTCAAAGTCGGGTACGATATGGATATCCTCACCACAATGTTCGCAATACAGAGCTTCGTCTGCCATTTCCGCTCCACAGTTGGGACACTTCATAGCTTACGCCTCTTTTCTCTTGTGAAAAAACTTAAAACAGACCTGTTATCACACCTTCATCGCTTACATCAATCCGGTTTGCCGCAGGCCGGCCGGGCAGCCCGGGCATAGTCATCACATCCCCCGTCAGGACCACCACAAAGCCTGCGCCTGCAGATACATAAACCTCCCTGACTTTCATGTCAAACCCTTCAGGCCTCCCCAGGAGAGACGGATCGTCTGACAAAGAATACTGGTTCTTCGCCATGCACACCGGCAGCCTTCCAAAGCCCAGCTCCGTAAGCCTCTGAAGCTGCTTCCTGGCAGCCGCGGAAAAGCTCACACCGCCAGCGCCGTAAATATCCCTGGCCACCGTAAGGATCTTCTCCTCCAGCGAGGCCGCGTCGTCATAGAGCACATGAAAATGGCTCTCCCTGCCCTCCAGGGTCTCTATTACCTTCCGGGCCAGCTCCGTACCGCCCTCGCCGCCCTTCTCCCAAACCTGGGAAAGGGCAAATTCACATCCCTTCCTCTCACAGAACTTACGCACATAATCTACCTCCGCCTCCGTATCCGTGACAAAGGAGTTTAATGTGACCACCACAGGTACATCATATTTCTGCAGGTTTTCCATATGCTTCTCCAGATTGACGATACCCCTTTCCAGGGCCTCCAGATTCTCGTGAGAAAGCTCTGCAGCCGGCACGCCTCCATTATATTTCAAAGCGCGGACAGTCGCCACTAAGACAACGGCATCCGGCTTCAACCCCGCCATCCTGCATTTAATATCAAAGAATTTCTCCGCTCCCAGGTCGGCGCCAAATCCCGCCTCCGTAATACAGTAATCCGCCATCCTCAGAGCCGCCTTCGTGGCCCGCACAGAGTTACAGCCGTGGGCAATATTGGCAAAGGGCCCTCCGTGCACCAGCGCAGGCGTATGCTCCAGAGTCTGTATCAGGTTGGGCTTCATGGCATCCTTTAAGAGCGCCGCCATAGCCCCCACCGCCTGCAGGTCAGATGCCGTCACAGGCTCCCCGGCATAATTATAGGCCACAATGATACGTCCCAGCCGTTCCTTCAGATCCTTCATATCCTCCGCCAGGCAGAGGATTGCCATGATCTCGCTGGCTACGGTTATGACAAAATGATCCTCCCGCACAAAGCCGTCCGCCTTATTCCCCAGCCCCACCACAATATTCCGCAGGGCACGGTCATTCATGTCCTCACAGCGCTTCCAGACAATCTGCCTGGTGTCGATCTGCAACCCATTGCCCTGATGGATATGGTTGTCAAGCAGCGCCGCAAGCAGGTTATTTGCCGATGTGACAGCATGGAGATCCCCCGTAAAATGAAGGTTCAGATCCTCCATGGGAACCACCTGCGCATAACCGCCGCCGGCGGCCCCTCCCTTGATGCCGAAGCAGGGCCCCAGGGAGGGCTCTCTCAGGGCGATGACAGCCTTCTTCCCCAGCTTTCCAAATGCCTGCCCCAGGCCCACGGTGACAGTGGTCTTACCCTCCCCCGCAGGGGTGGGATTGATGGCCGTCACCAGGATCAGCTTCCCCTCCGGCCTGCCCTTCAGTCCTTCTATGTATTCGTTGGTAAGCTTCGCCTTATATTTCCCGTAAAGCTCCAGGTCGTCCTGCGTCATACCCAGCCCTTCCGCCACCCTGGCGACAGGCTCTAAAACCGCTTCCTGCGCAATTTCAATATCTGATTTCATATGAAAATCCTTTCTGATATAAACCTATGCCTCCCAGAGATTCCGCTCCGATCTATATCCATTCACGTTTTCTGTGACTTACGCTTCACTCACAAAGAAGCATCTTCCGAACAGCTATATCTGTTCTTCCAGCAGCTGTTCAAACTGCTCCGGGCTCATCAGGATCTTCCTGGGCTTTGTGCCCTCCTCCTCGCCCACCACGCCGAATTCACAGAGCTGATCCATGATCCTTGCCGCCCGGTTGAATCCAATCTTCAGTACACGCTGCAACATGCCTATGGAAGCCTTATCCTTCTCTATGATAAATCTGCCGGCCTTCTCGAACAGCTCGTCGATCTCGCTGCCCCCGGAGGAACCTCCGCTCCCGGAGCCTGCACCGATACTCCTTATCTTCTCCTCAATATCCGGCGCATAAGTATTTCCCAAAGCCTGGTTTTTCAGGAAATCCACTACGTCCGACACCTCCCTGTCAGAGATAAAAGCTCCCTGGACACGGGCAGGCTTGCTGTAGCCCTGGGGATAAAAGAGCATGTCCCCCTTCCCCAAAAGCTTCTCCGCGCCGTTCATATCGAGGATGGTGCGGGAATCCACGCTGCTGGAGACGGAAAAGGCCACCCGGCTGGGCATATTCGCCTTGATCAGGCCGGTAATGACATCCACGCTGGGACGCTGTGTCGCAATGATCAGATGGATTCCCGCCGCTCTCGCCAGCTGCGCCAGACGGCAGATGGATTCCTCCACCTCCCCGGGGCATACCATCATCAGATCCGCCAGCTCGTCCACGATAATGACAATCTGCGGCAATTTCCCGGGCGCATCCTCCTGGCCCCCCTGCCTCATGGACTCAACCTTTTTATTATAGCCCTTCAAGTCACGGACATTATAATCCGCAAATTTGCGATACCTGTCTTCCATCTCCGACACGCCCCAGTGAAGCGCTGCGGAAGCCTTCTTGGGATCCGTCACAACAGGCAGCAGCAGATGGGGAATGCCATTGTACACACTCAGCTCCACCACCTTGGGATCCACCATGATCAGTTTCACATCATCAGGATGCGCCTTGTAAAGAATACTCATGATCAGGGTATTAATGCAGACCGACTTACCGGAGCCGGTAGCCCCTGCAATCAACAGGTGAGGCATCTTTGCGATATCTGTGACCACCACCTGCCCGGCAATATCCTTCCCCACCGCAAAGGCAATGTTGGAAGGGAAGTCCTGGAATTCTTTACTTTCCAGCAGATCCCGAAAGGCGACCGCCATGGTCTCCTTGTTCGGTACTTCTATGCCGATGGCCGCCTTCCCGGGGATGGGCGCCTCGATGCGGATATCCGTAGCCGCCAGGTTCAGCTTGATATCATCCGTCAGCCCCACGATCTTAGAAACCTTGACCCCCTGCTCCGGCTGCAGCTCATAGCGCGTAACACTGGGGCCCTGGCTGATATCCGTGATTGTGACCCTGACGCCGAAGGTGCTGAGTGTCTGCTGAAGGCGCATGGCTGTTTCTTTCAGCTCCTTTGTAGTGTCTCCCGAAACGGGGACACCCTTCTGTAACAGGCTGACCGGCGGCGTACAATACTCCTTTGGAAGAAGCTTTGCCGCATGGTTTACTTCCCTCTGGATCCCGGGCTCCACACTGTGTTCCTCCGGCGCAGGCCTTGCCGCAGGACGCTGGCCGGCGGGCTCGTCAATCCCTTCCTTATGTATCCTGATGTCCTGCCTTGGCATATCTGCCACAGAAGATTCTGCAGCAGGCGCCGCCGGCCGGCCCGGTATAGGCTCCGGCAGCGGATCCGGGCCGAAAAGCGCTTCCGATATCGCATCAAGATCCATATCGTCCGTCAGCACAAGGCCTGCATCCGGATCGTCAAATCCCATACCGGGAAACAGCTCCTCCATCTCATTCCCCATTCCTGCGTCAGGGCTCATATCTGAACCGTATCCTTCACCGGATGAGATTCCTGCAGCCTGTCCCGTTCCTGCGGCGGAGCCCATTCCCATATCGTATCCTGTTCCTGCAGCGGAATCCATTCTTCCGTCATATCCTGCGCCTGCGGCAGATGTCATCCCTCCGTCATACATTGCGCCTGAAGGCAGGCCCGCACCATAGCCGTCTTCCGTCTCCGGTGTGAAACCGGGATTCAAGCAGACCTCCTGCTCCTCCTCGTCATTCAGGCGTACCTGATGCATGGTACGGATCTGTATCCTGTCAAAATCAAACACCGGGGCCGCCGTCTCCGTCACTTCCGGCTCCGCCGCCGCGGTGTCCTCCATATATGCGTCTTCCTCCGCAGCCTCCGTATATATGATCTCATGGACATCCTCGCTGCGGTGCTCCTCCGAAGGCCGTGCCAGGGCCGTATCCATCATGACCCCGGAAACCTTTCTCTCCATGCGCAGGATCTTCTCGTTTTCCTTTTCCTCAGCCCTCAGACGGCGTTCTTCCTCCCTTCTGGCACGTTCCTCGTCCCTCCGGGCGCGCTGCTCCTCCTGTTCCTCACGGCGCCGGCGGTTGATCTCCCTGCGGCGCTGCGCATCCTCTCTGGATAGCTCCCTGACGCGGCTGCCCCCCCTTTTCACACTGCCCAGAAGGGATTTCTCCGTCAGCAGGATCAGGCTGACCACGGAACACAGAAGCACCACCAGCACCGTACCGATGGTCTCCAGGTAATGCTGCAGCAGATAGCTGATGCTGCCGGAAAGCACTCCACCGCCGGTCTTGCCGTCGCGGCTGTTTTCATAGATTGTCTTAATGCTGTATGTCTCCAGGGTTCCCGCACCCTTTGCAAACAGGTCGCACAACACTCCCAGCATGATACAGAGCACTACTCCGGAAACCAGCTTGCGCACCGCGTTCGGATTCCCCTCATTGGCAAACCAGAAGGATGCCGCCAGGAAGATCAACAGCGGAAGCACATATGTGATCAGCCCGAAGATGCCGAACAGCACTCCGCTGACCGCATCCCCCACAGGCCCTATCATACCAAAATTACAGCAGAACAGAAGAACCATTGCGACAAACAGCACGATCAGGCCAATCTCATGGAACAGCGCGCTGTCCTGCGCCTCCTGCGCCGCAGCCGCCTTCCTTTTCCCGGAGCCGGTTCCCGATGCCTTTCTGCCTGTGCCTTTTCTATTTGAAGCTGATGTTCTGTTAGAAGAAGCCATCTTGCCCAACCTCACTTCTCAAAATCTGATAAATATGCTGTTGAGATTATACCATTTTTATGTGTACTTGTCACCATGGATTTTTTTGCTGTGCAGAATCGCACTGAAATGATTAATTTTTCCTCTCCATAAACCATTTTATCACAGCCTCGGCGATTCTCTCCGAGGCATGGCCATCCCCGTAGGGATTCACTGCATGGCACATGGCCTGGTAGCTCCCCCCGTCCGTCAGCAGCCTTCTCGCTTCCTCATAGACGGTATCCTCCTGCGTCCCCACCAGCCTCAGCGTCCCGGCCTCCACTCCCTCTGGACGCTCCGTGGTATCACGCATGACCAGCACGGGCTTACCAAGGGCCGGCGCCTCCTCCTGGATTCCTCCGCTGTCCGTCATGATAAAATAACTCCGGGCCATAAAGTTGTGGAAATCACAGATGTCCAGAGGCTCTGTCAGGCGGATTCTCTCCTCCCCTCCCAGGATTTCCCTGGCAGGCTCCCTCACTCTTGGGTTCTTATGCAGCGGGTACAGGAGTTTCACATCCGGGAACTCCTCCACGATCCTCCGGGCGGCCCGGAATATCCGGCGCATCGGTTCCCCGATGCTCTCCCGCCTGTGCGCCGTGAACAGAATCATGCGGCTCCCCGCCGCCCAGTCCAGATGTTCATTGGAATAATCCTCCGTGACGGTATCTTTCAGCGCGTCTATCACCGTGTTCCCTGTGACAAAAATCCGCCCCGGATCCTTCCCTTCCTCCAAAAGGTGCCTTTTTGCCAGCTCCGTAGGCGCAAAGTACAGGTCTGAGACCAGGTCTACCGCCTGCCGGTTGAATTCCTCCGAGTAGGGGGAGGACATGTCATAAGTGCGCAGCCCCGCCTCCACATGCCCCACCGGGATCCGCCTGTAGAAACCGGCCAGCGCCGCCGCGAAGGAGGTGGAGGTATCGCCGTGCACCAGCAAAAGATCCGGCTCCTCCACGTCCAGGAACCTCCCCAGCCCTTCCAGGATGCCGGCGGTAATCCGGGACAGCGTCTGGCCCTCCCTCATGATGTCCAGGTTACAGTCCGCACGAATCCCGAAGATCCCCATCACCTGATCCAGCATTTCCCTGTGCTGCCCGGTCAGGCATACCCTGCTTATGATCTGCTCATGCTTCTGTAATTCCAGTATTAGGGGGCACATCTTGACCGCCTCCGGGCGGGTGCCGAAAATAGACGTTATTTTTATCTTTTTCATGGTATTCTTTCCTAAATTTCAAGTATCTTTTACTTTTTCTCCTGAAACATACATGCTTTTCTTTGCCTTGTTTACAATTTCAATGAAATCGTCTCTGGTATTTGGTACCGGAAGCTTCTGTTCAACATATAAGTCATTCAGCGATCTGTAAAATATGTCATATGAATTGTTGGAATAAGCGAATTTCATGATATTGCGCAGCATGATACACTTAACTTTCGTCCTGCAGAAATCCCACAGCATATTGAGAATAACAGCCGATGAATTGGCGGCCAGAAGGATACAATCTTCACAATCATCATTTAACACCACCAATTCCCAGGGCATAGAATACGGTTCCACACTGTCTATTCCCATTTCTCTGAATCTGTTTTCCACATCCCGGGGATGCCTCTTTACCAGGATATCTTCCGGTCCATACTGGGATATTAAGAATTCGATAAACTCCAGTGCATTGTCCGTCCCGCCATCCCTGGCATAAGATTCTTCAAAAAAAATCAACTTCCCTTTATATCGATTTTCATGAGGCGTATACCCATATATGTAATTAAGGACTTTTACATACTCATCCCTGTTTCCGTTAATGCTTGGAATAGAATACATTTTATATTTTGTGTTCTTTTTTAGCACCGGGCCATATACATAAATGCCTGCAAGCTCCTCCAGCAAATACACTCTGCGTTTTCTTAATTCATCTTCAATGTTTTCCTCAAGCGCATAAAAGGTATAAATACCCTCTCCGATCAAGTATGGTGTGGCGGTATCCATAATTGCCTGATACATATATACGGAAAAATAATCAATTTCAGATGTCATAAATCCAGTATAGGATTCAAAATCCCCTAAAATGTCTCTGGCTTCCCTCACACATGCTTCTCTGTATCGTTCTCCTTTTGTTGGTTCCTGGTACATTCTGTAACTCTTATCCTGGGGGAAATGATTCGCTTCCACATAGAGAGCTTTATCAAAAAGTCCTGTTTGTTCTATTTTATTTATTAATCCAGAATTACCCGACGACCTGTCCGTGATTATTAAAGTAGTATCTATGTTCCTTAACAATGACAGTTTTACCTGTATAGTAATTATTAGCTCAAGCGCTGAATCTGCTATCAATAAATATCTTTCTTTCTTCATCTTAATACCCCTGATGTGCCTATCCATCCAACCCGATTCTGACTTTCCCTACAATTTTTACTACTTCTTCAGAAATATCCGAAAAAGCAGAAAACCTATGGGCATTCTCGGGATAAAAGACTGCATGATCTCCTTTTCTCAACAAAATACGCGCCATCCTGTCCGGAGCTTTCCAGGTCATCACATCAAGCTTACTGTCATACCCCTTTTTCACGGTCAGCCTGGATATATCTGCCAGCTCCACTGCTTCAACACCTTTCGCCACAATCTGAATCTCCACATATTCTTTGTGAGAGATTAAATCGCAATCTCCGGCAGGCCTGGTCGTATATGAGTGCACTGTATAATAAAAATTTGAGTCAACCACATGCTTCTTTCCATCCGGTCTTATCTCTTTTAATCCCATCAAATAGTGTAAGGCCGTATTGATTCTTTTCTCTACTTCAAGC
Source organism: uncultured Acetatifactor sp. (assembly GCA_949840935.1). Classification (GTDB taxonomy): domain Bacteria; phylum Bacillota; class Clostridia; order Lachnospirales; family Lachnospiraceae; genus Acetatifactor. The sequence goes on from CATKXX010000009.1 coordinate 49,807, forward strand.
TTATCAGCCCTGGGATTCAGAATCCATTCAACGAATTCACGAAGTGCTCCCTCGCCGGCCCTGCTTATGCATATATAGTCTGATAAAGCTTTAACCTGTGGAACAGCATCTGATGGACAACCCACTATGCCGCCGGCATCTTTAACGGGATACATACACTTCAGATCCAAAATATCGTCTCCAAAATACGCACAATGTTTGAAGTTTTCTTCCCCAACAATTTCCTTCAACGCAGATAACTTATCTGACTTACCCTGGTATACATTCTGAATTCCAAGCTCGTCACATCTGTTTTGAACTATTCTGCTGTTTCTTGCTGTGATAACAATCGGGACTATGTCAAAAGGCTTAAGCAATGTGCTGATGGCATAGCCATCCTTTACGGAAAATGCCTTTAACATTTCGCCATTTACACCCATGTAGATTTTTCCGTCTGTCAATGTGCCATCTACATCCATTACCAAATATTTTATCATATCCATTTCCTGTTTTAATCAATTCCTGTCTCCAAGCAATTCGTTTATCTGCTTTAGCTTATCAACTTCCAAGTCAGGTTTTATGGTACTTGTTTCCCACATAATCTTAGGAATCAGCAACGTATTTTCGGACAAAAGGATATTCAATAAGCAGGGAGCGTCGTCTGCAAGCCACTCTTTATATTCATCTATTGATTCATAAGAAGTTAAAGTAGCCGCTCTGATGCCATATGCATTCGCTACTTTTTCAAAGTCAGGCACTGTGTAACCGCTTTCTTGCGTTGTTTGTGCCAATCTGCCATTATATGATCCATTTTGTATCTCGCTTATTTTTCCAAGGACTCGATTATTCAACACAAAAATTTTGATCGGAAGCCTTTCTCTTTTCACGACCTCTAATTCCTGTATATTCATTTGCAGGCCGCCATCACCAGTGATGCAGAATACCAAACCATTATTGACTGACACAGATGCCCCTATTGCAAACGGAAGGCCGCATCCCATTGCGCCATACCCTCCGGCAATGTGAATCCTGCCCTTAATTCCTTTAAGCCAAAGAGATTGTGCTGTCCAACACTCATTTTGTCCGACATCAACTGACACAATAGGATTCTTCGGAAGAAATTGCGCTATCTTATCAACACATAGATTTCCCTCAACATTGTCATATCCTTCGATCACTTTTTTAGCTGCCATACACTTGTCCCACCAGAATCCATAGTCAGGAATGCTTTCTTTCAGTAAGCTTTCCAGGAAATGCCTGGCATCCATATGATACTTTTCTTCATCTTCTTTGATATTTCTTCCCAATTCATATTGATCCACATCGGCTCTGATCAGTTTTGCATTAGGTGCAAACAGCTCCTTTTTATGCCCGATCTGTCGAAGTCCCAGCCTTGCACCTACAGAAATCACCAAGTCACATTCGTTCAATATCATATTGGCTATTCTGTTACCGTACGTCCCTATAAAACCAATTCTATATCTATCCTGTACCAGATCAACCGCATTCATTGTAGTCAGGACCGGGATATGAGTTTTATCTATAAAATCATAAACTAATTCCGCAGCTCCTGCAGCACGTATGCCGTTACCTGCCACTAATACTGGCTTTCTGGATGTCGTATGGAAAATCAATCAGAACCCCTCCTTTTCTTCCTGTAGTTGCTAAATTATATGCTCTGGATATAATTTCGGGAAATGACTCTGCATTATTTGGCGATACGGAATATTTTGTTATATGCTTCACCATGGATACAATTTCCATTTCCTGAAATCCGTTCTGCCGGACCCCGGAATATCCCCTTTGTTCATTTGTCGGGACATTCCCGCTAATACCCATTACCGGAATCCCATCAAACCAGGCATCTGCCAGTCCGCCAAAAGCATTTACAGCACCTGGCCCCGAGGTTGTAAAGTATACTCCCAATTTACCGCTTGTCCTGGCCAGTCCATCTGCGGCATACGCACACCCCTGTTCGTTATAGCATACATGCACTTTTATTTCCGATTTTCTCTCATATAACGCATCCATAAAAGGGACTATATATCCACCGGGAAATCCGAAGACATCCGTGACATCGTGTTTGATCAGAAAGTCAACCAAATATTCGGCACAATTCATCATTCCCGCTCTCCTCCCCTGTATTTTCCCATTATGCAGTCAAGTGCTGTAAAGTCTGTTTTAGAATAACCGACCCCATATCTCGTTCTCTGCAGAGGAGTCAGTTTCCCAATAACGTTATAAATCTGATTTGCTGTACAATCATATTTCTTTTTCAGATAATAAGCATTATCCACATGAGAATGCATGGTTCCGCAGACGTACATGGAAAGGTCATATCCCCAGTTTACAAACGGCAGTAATGGAGTTATATATCTGTCAATCGTTTGGAGCAATACAGGGATATCATACTTTTTTCCATACCTTTTGTTCAAATAGTCAGCCAGTATTTCGGTCTTGGCATTACCGGCACCTCTTCCCATTCCAAAGAGCGAACCGTCAATGATCACATCCCGTCCCGATTCTTTCGCCAGGTCAATCAACAATTCAGCCAGTCCGCATGATAACCCAAGATTATCATGTGAATGAAGCCCGATTTTTATATCTTTATCAAGCAGGCTGTCAACTTGCCCAAAAATCACCTTCAAATCATTAAGATACATGGCGCCAAAAGTATCTACCACTGAAAATGACGCAGGTTTTACTTCATTAACTTTCTCAAGTAATACATGTCTCTCCTCGTCAGTATAGCTTATCAAGTCCATCGGATTAAACTGAATGAAATACCCCTTTTTTTGCGCCCCAATGCAAAACTGTAAGGAATCATCCATTTCATGTTTTGCAAAAGAAATCCTGAGCCATTTAAATGAGCTGCCATCACAGTCGTCAAGATTTTTCAAAGAATATCTGCTATTATCACAAAATCCAAGGTAATTGGAATTCTTTCTTTCTTTTGGAAGATACTTTATAATATCCTTTGAATTGTGATAGACAATTGTTTCACCGCTCACGTTATCCTGAAGGAAACCCGTCTCAATAAAGTCAATACCGGCATCTGTCATTCCCTGGATTATTCCTTTTACAAATTCCGGATCAGAATTTTTATTAAGCAGATATCCTCCATCCCTTATGGTACAGTCCGCAATTTGTACACTCACTTTTTTATCATCTCCTTATATATCGCGTTACAAATATCAAAATCTTCGGGATAGTCAATATCCATTGCTTCTATCCTGCCCACTTCTTTTATGTACGGACGGGAACCTAACCGGCGATTATGTTCTATAAATGACTTCTTTGTAAATACATACGCTATGGAAGTTTCCCCATATATCAGCGGGAGATCCTGGGTACGCGGAAAATGATCCGGATTAAAGTTGATAGGATTTCCATTTTCCCACAAAAAAGTCCTGATTGCTTCCGCACAAAACGCGCTGTCATATTCTCCGCTCCTGACATGCATGATACAATCATCAAGAGTTTCTGATTTTGCAAACGGCGATGTCGTATGTGCATTTACATATATATCAGCCTCAACTGTTTTCATAAATTCTCTGATAATATCATTTGCATTAATATCATCCCCATCTAAATATTCAGGGCGTTTCAAAAATTTAACTTTCTGTAATAGATATGGCTTTATTGATTCGTCCGAACAGTAAATATATGTTTCGTCAATACACCTTGATCCAAGACATGCCTTCTGGATAAAATGCATTAAAGGAGTTCCATCGCATAGTGGTTTTATATTCTTATGCGGAATCCTTACACTTGAAAGTTTAATCGGAATCAAAGCTACAGTTTTCATAGTTTTTCTCCTGCCTGCCGCTTTTTCAGCACCCATGCATTGAACAATCCATCCGCCATCCCGTCCTCGTAAGATATGTTTTCCAGGATTTCCAGTTTACATTTTTCTTCCTCTGCAATCCGTTCAAACAGCCCGTCCTCAAACCACTGCTCCCATTCATCTATCTCAAGCAGTCCCATTGCCTTTTTATTCTTGTCAATGATCACTGCCTCCCCGCCTGGCTTGGTTACACGCAGCATTTCCCTTACCGCATTGTCCGGGAAAATACTGTGCTCCAGAGATTCCACCGCATACACGATATCGAAAGTATCATCCCCGTAGGGAATCTGTGTCAGGATACCACTGCGCGTTTCTATGGCAGGGGCTATATCTTCCATCACCTTTTCCGACAGGTCAACCCCGCAGCACTTCATCCCGGGGAAGGCTTCGTGCAGATGATTCAGATATCTCCCCTTTCCGCATCCCACATCGCAGATAATCCCGGCCTTTCCGTCTCTTACCTTCCGCAATATGACCTGATACCGGCCATCCTCTTTGGCTATGGTATCCGGGAAAACAGCAGCCTGTTCTTCAAATTCCAGTTTATTTTTAAAATATACCGCATCCAGAAAATATTTTACCGCCCAGCTAATCTCACTGTCTGCAAAATAATCGGGATATTCTTTTCTGTCCGCCGCCTTAGGCGCATCAATAACCGGATAACTGCCATACCACCCGCCGCTTTCATTCTGTAACCTTACAGCATATGACAACGCCTTATTCCCATGCTCTGAATCACCCAGTTTAAACCATACGACGGCCATCTGGAACATTCCCGTAGAGCAGACCCAGTTTACATCCCTGTAAGCGGGGACATAGCCCTTCTCATCCATGATCTGCCCTATCTGCCTCATAGCCCTGCCCGCTATGTCTTTCCGTCCAATATCGCACAATCCTTCCATAACATAAGCGTAAAAATGAGAAAGGAAACTAAAATCATTTATGGCAGCACTCTCATGGCTTATATAATAATCCGCCGCCTTTTCCGCCGCCTTACGGTACTTTTCTTCTCCCAATACCCTGGCGGCTTCATACAAGGGCGACAAGCAGTACAAGTGTATCAGCTCGGAGCAGATTCCCTCCTCGCCCCACGCTTCCCTGGAAGGCGTCGTCATCCTGCCGCTTTCCTCCATATTAGTCAGGATCCACTCACATCCGCGCCTGATAGCATCATCCGCCTCCTCCATTCTATCCCTGACTGCCAGAAGGCCCTTTAAAATCTGCGCTGTGTCAAATACATAAGGAGCCCTGCCTTCCGTATCATACCAGGCGCCGCAGGGATGCTGTATGGAACACAGCCACCTGGCATAAGATAATGCAAGCTCTGTAAATCCCCAGCGCATCAGTGTAGGAATATAGTAGCCTGTCACTTCGGGATAACCAGCCTGTAAATTGCTGTTATGGACAATCCCCCCGTCTGCCATTGTATTTTTTTCAATCCAGCCCTTTGCCCTGCCGCATACGTCCAGCCAGGGAACCGCCTCCCCCACAGTTGGTTTCTTTAAATGATGAACCAGCTCCAGATAAACCTCATAACCTGTCACATTATTTTCCTCCAGCTGAGCTGTCAGGACAGGAAGCTTCCTTGCATCCACAGAAACCACGATCTGATAATCCTCCTGCATCACTTTCATTCGTTCAAAGGAAATGACCTCCTTACCGCAGACCTGGGTTCCCACAATTTCTGCATTATTGTCAGCAAAATACGCGATTTTGTCACTGCCGAAGTAATCCAGGGCTTTTCTTCCAAACACCCCTGCGCCAAATAAAATAATCTTCTTACTCTCATCCATCCTATTTTCCCTCTCTGTCCATCTTAACGCTTTCGGAAGCCCCCGCCCCCCAAAAAACTTCTTCTGAAGAATCTCCTTTTTGCCGGGTTCCTGCCAACACATTTCCAGGTACAAAGATTCCCTTTCCTGCCCTTCTGCCCGGGACAATAAGAATTCCAGCTCCCGGCACCGGAGCCTGTAAAGCTGTCGTTCGATTTTTTCCGCTTTTGTCTGCGTCAGGCTTTCCCCATGATTGCGATATTGATACAGCTGGCGCGGCAAGTGCCCAATAGGATAACATTTGGCAATACGAAGCCAATAATCATAATCCTCTACCAGGAACATCCCAGTATCGTATTCTCCAATTGCCTCCGCAGCCTCCCTTCGGTAAAGGAAACAGGCCCCAACACAGTCGTTACCATATAATTCCTTTACTTCCCTGGACACCGAACCGGTTTTTTCCCCGTTTTCATCGATATAATCCATATCAGCATATACCAGCCCTGCTTCACGGTCTGTTTCCAAATATTCCACCATCTCACATAAGGCCCCCGGCAGATAACGATTATCATCTGATGTCCAGGTAAAATATTTCCCCCTGGCCCTGGCAAACCCTATATTGAGCGAACCAGGAAGCTTTAGATTTATTTCATTGTGTATCACCTGAATCCGCCCGTCCTGCTTCTGGCAGGCATCCATGATCACTGCAGTGTCATCTGTAGAACAATCATCTACCAGAATCAGCTCCCAGTCCGAAAAACTCTGTCCTGTTACGCTGTCAATCGACTCTCTCAGATATTTCTCCCCATTGTAGACCGGCATTACAATGCTGACCAGAGGATGATTCCATTTCTCTTTTCCTGCTTTTTTGTATCCATCCATTTACTCATTCCTGTCCGGCATCTTACGTTTCCATGATAAGCCGGATCCTCTCTTGAAACTTTTCCCCGGGCTGTATGTAACTGATCTGTTCCTCCCTGACGCCTCTTTCCACAAGACTGTCCGCAATCTGCCTGCACATCTGTGTATCCAGGATTGCTATAAAAATGCTGTCGAAATCGCAATCCTCCAACTGCTCCAGCCCCATTACCGGAAGGCCCCTGCTTTGATATGACTGATATCTCTGATCTAACCAGAGACAAATCTTCCCTATCTTTTTTTCTGTCACTACACGATACACCGCCTGCCCAAATCCCCCTGCCCCATACAGGACTACTCTTTTAGCGGTAAAATACCGGTCAAAAGGCTCACAGCCAATAAAACAGTCTGTGTTTTTTAACATCATAATAAAAAGCATGTACTGATAAAGCTGTGACATCATTACTTCCTGCTTCCTGCATTTTGCAAAAGCCCTTTTTAAATCACAGTACAGATTTCTGGCCTGAGAAAGTTCCATGGGCTTTCCAACCATGGAATCCGGCCTTTTTCGGTAATGGTAGGGTGTGTATCTCAGGTTCTGCAGATTTTCAGCCTCCAATAATACCTGAAAAGTACAGTCTGCATCCTCTCCCATTTTTATATGTTCGTTCACCCGGGACTGGACCCGTTTTATCAGATCCGCCCTGATCAATTTGCATACCAGATTAGGGAGGACTCCAAAGGAAAAGAAATGGCCTCCGCACAGCATATGAGGATACACCTTTTCCTCAATCTCTTCTTTCCGATAATATCCCTCTGCCAGCATATTTTCTTTTTTCGTACAGCCGTACTCGTATTCCTCTACCAATCCATACAAAACCATATCTGTATCTTTCACAGTCATTTTTTCAAGAATGGTCTCATAAGCCTGTGGGTCAATCCAGTCGTCCGCATCGGCAAAGGTAATGTATTCTCCTGTTGCATAAGAAATTCCCGCATTCCTGGCGCTCACCTGTCCCCCGTTTTCTTTGTGGATTACCACAATCCGGCAATCCGCAGCAGCATATGCATCGCAAATGTCCGGGCATTCATCCGTTGACCCGTCATCCACGAGAATGATTTCCAGTTTTCGATAAGTCTGTCTGAGCACGCTGTCAATGCATTTCTCCAGATATGGCCCCGCGTTATATATAGGTATAACAATACTGATCAATGGCTGCCAGTCTGCGTTCATTGTTCTTATTTCCCCTCTTTTATAATGATACTTTTTCTTTTTCCAGCTCAAAATGTCTTCCCTGTTTCATACAGTAACAAATCAGCGATTTCAGGTCTGCAAACCCTTGTTCTTCAAACAGCAATGCATTCCTGTCCAAAAGCAATCCAAAACTGTCTGCATTCACAGACGTCTCTGTCACTGCAGACGGTTCAAAATCCTCCGCCCGATACTCAGTTTCCAATGTATCCAGATTAGTTACCAGCATCCCGCCCATGCTCTGCAGCGTACAGATCAGCTCATTTCCCGCCTGTCTGAAATAAGGCTGTGCTTCACTTACACAAAACATATGGTCTCCCATATCATATAGCAGCCGAAGCTCTCTCTTATCCCTGTCCAACACATACAGCTTCCTGACATCCCCGGAATACAGAAACAGCTCCCCTCCTGCAAAGCAGATTCCCTGATATGGCGCAAATCCAATCGTATAATGAAAGAGCTGGGGAAAGGGATACCTGTCCGCAACTCCCTTCTCCCGGTTCCAGCATACAATATCCGAAGCATCCGCCAGCGTATACCAGAAGTTATTCCCGTCATATGTGATATGCTGTACCTTTTTATCCGGCAGCAGATACGTCCTCACTGTCCGGGAGGACGCGTCTGTGACGTGCAGCCTGCCTTTCCCCGCTTCCAGAGTATAAAAGCATTCCCCGCCCATCGCGCCGTGCCGGAGAGGGAAGTCATCCGAAACCGGCCTCCACCAACCCTCCCGCACAGGTTCTTCCTCCTGCGCACTCAGGCTCCATAATCCCTGGGCTCCCCGGCAGGGCAGCATATACAGCCGGTCATTCCACAGGAAGGGCTCCCAGGTCTCCTGCTTCTCTGACAATTCACCCTTTTTCCCAAGGAAATCGTACTCCTGCTGTTCCCCGCTTTCCATATCATAAACATGGAGGCATTGTGCCATGGCAGGCAGAAAGAATATCCTGTTTTGCAGCTTTGCACACCGCAGATGCATATTCCGCACATCACTCTCATATCCGGCCCAGAAGGACTGCCTGTCTACGGTTCCCGTTTCCCTGTCCACAATAACCAGGGCGTTGTAATTGGTATTAGAAAAGTATAGCTTTCCCTTATCCTCCACAAAATCTGCCATACTGTGATATACCCGGTATTCCCTGGCCAGTTTCCTGTTTTCTTCCCTGTTTCCTTCATGATCCAGCGCGGAAATCAGCGACGGCTTGCCCGATGTCTGAAATGGCTGTATAATGGCATTCATCTCGCCATAATATATATCACAGGCGCACACCGCCCGGTCGATATTATCTGTTTCATCGCAAATTCCCCAGCCATCCTCCCTGTAACGGTCGATCATCGACTGATATCTCACTCCAAGCTCCGGTGACACCTGATTTAAAATCTTTTTCATCACAGGCTGCGGCCTCCACCACAGCAGGACGGATTCTTTCACCTGTTCCAACGTGCCGAACATCGCCTCCAGCTTGTCCAGGGCCTTCTGCCCATACGCCGCATAAACTGTCACATCGTTAGCGCTCAGAATGATCTTTTTCCGGGTGCCATCCGGCTTCAACGTAAGGGGAAGCCATTCCGGCAACAATTCCAGGGTTTCCTCCTTCACCTCAATCTCATTGATGGACACCAGCCCGGCATCCGCAGCACGGTGCTGAAGGTCTTTCACATATACGCGAAGCTGTCGCAGCTGCCTCGCATAAAAGGGATAATCATGTGTAGCCCCTCCCCTCACTATGTATAAATAATTCTGATAGATGCATCTGAGGACGCTGTCATACCCGCTTGGCACCGGCAGCATAAAATTCTCAAAAGTCGCGCTGTATCCATCCTCGAACCACTCCTTTGGATATTTCCTGTATGGGAATTGGACATAATCCAGAAACTCCACCAGGTAATCGCTCTCTTTTTCACTGTACATCATCGCAAGGTAATTCGCCCACCTCCAGAGCCCGGAGGACAGGCTGCCCCATTCTTCGTTCCTGATCAGACGATGATCTATCCGCAATCCACAGTTTTTTTCCAGATACCGTATGCCCAGTTTTATTTCATCCGTTACGCTTTTCTTACGTTTTTCTATTTCCTTCTTTTCTTTTTCCGTTACTTCCACAGATGATCCGGATTCTGCGTCATATTCCCCTCTGCTCAGATTTTTTGCCAGCTGGGCAATCCTTGAAGTCATGGTAAAAAGCTCCTGCTGCATCATCCTGTCTTTCTTATTCCGCGGCAGATAGTCCAGGGGAAAAATGTCCAGTCCCACCGTGAAAGGGCATCCGTGGTATTTCTCCAGCCATGATGCAGAAACATTGATACCGTCCCCGTTATTCAGGCAGGTGTTAAACTGTTCGTAGCCTTCCTCTGTCTGAGGGCTGCGGACACGAAAGCTTTCCGGCAGCTCCCTTGGCAATATCTGCATCAGCTTATTATAATCCGGCCGTTTCATCCAGATATCCATGTCGTCATCCCAGGGCACAAACCCTTCATGCCGGATGGCGCCCAGCAGAGTCCCGTATGCTGCGTACCATTTCAGGCCATGGCGGCTGCAGACCTCCGCCACCATCTGCAGCACCTCCAGCTCCGCCGCCCACAGAGTCTTCATCGTAGTATCCAGGTAAAACCCCTCCCGGATCTCCTGTTGAAAAAAGCCCTCCTGAAATTCCAGCATGTCCCGCCCTCCCTGTATTTCATGAATGCACGCGCCCGACGGCACAGCTTCCTATAAGAAAAAATGCTTCCGTTATCCCACGAAAGCACCTTTACAAGATTCCCTATTCTGCCTCCATGCAGCTGCTCTCCTGTGTACCCTGTACTGCAGCTACAAATAATTTTACCCCCCCCCCGTATATTTTTGTCAAGAAAAATATGCGTCAGATCAGCTCGTGCAGCTTTGCGATCGCCTTGTTTATCCCTCCCACCTCGTCAATGATCCCATATTTCACCGCATCCTCACCTACCAGTATCGTCCCCACATCCTTGGTCAGGATTCCGGTCTCCGTCATCAGCTCCTCATAAACCTGCTTATTGGCCCTGCAGTGATTACAGACAAAGCTTGTAATACGATCCTGGATCAGCTTGAAATATTCAAAGGTCTGGGGAACACCGATCACAGTACCGTTCATTCTGACCGGATGTATCACCATAGTTCCTGTAGGCACAATAAAAGAATAATCCGTGCTGACAGCAATCGGCACTCCGATGGAATGGCTTCCTCCCAGCACCAGGGAAACAGTGGGCTTGCTCAGGGAGGCGATCATCTCGGCAATGGCCAGCCCGGCCTCCACATCGCCGCCCATGGTATTCAGCAGCACCAGCACCCCCTGGATATCCCTGCTGTCCTCAATGGCCGCCAGGCTAGGCAGAATATGTTCATATTTTGTGGTCTTGGAATTGTTGGAGAGATTCTCATGTCCCTCTATCTCCCCTATGATAGAAATCAGGTGGATATCTTCCATTTTCCCGCTCTCATTTAATTCCACCTGCCCTGTCTTTTCTATCCGCTCGTCTTTCTTTTCCTCTATCTCCAGTTTATCTTTCTTTTTCTCCTCTGACATACCCCTGTTCCTTTCCCGGTCAAAAAGTCAACACGCCCGCATTGGAGCGTATACTCTAATTGCCGCGCGGCCCGCATGCTGTGAAACGGCAAACTTCCATATGCGGCCGGGCGCACCACAAAAAATGAGAGCAGTCCGTCATTGACTGCTCTCTTATGATTCCCATTTATTATGTATAAAATTCATGCAAAGCTTCATATCCTGCCAATATCATGTGATATCCTCCAGGATTAAGGAATTTCCCGCGCTTCGTTCGTACAACGGTCAGAGGTCAAAATCGTCATCCTCAGCCACATCTACATCATAATCGCTGCATTCCTTTGCGTCAAGCTTATAATCCATAACCCGCTTCACATGCTTTTTCGGCAGGGGCAGGGGGTTCTCAAGAAATTCAATCTTGCGTTTCTCCTGGGGCTTTTCCTCCGGTTCGGCCGCGTTCCGGCCGATGGTCTCCTTTTTAGCCGCTTCTGAAATGGAAGCCGTCTTTTCTGTTGTCCTGGATATTTTCCTGCCTTCTCCCACGATTTTCCCCTCCTCTCCGGATTCTCCGCCCTGGCCCAATTCGCCGGCCTCCTGTTCCGCCTCACTGTCCGGCAGCTGCTCCTGATTCGGCCCGTCGGCCTCCTGTTCTGGCTCAACTTCCGGCCACTGCTCCTGATTCAGCCCGTCGGCCTCCTGTTCCGTCTCACTGTCCAGCAGCTGCTCCTGATTCAGCCCGCCAGCCGCCTGTTCCGCCTCACTGTCCGGCAGCTGCTCCTGATTCAGCCCGTCGGCCGCCTGTTCCGCCTCACTGTCCGGCAGCTGCTCCTGATTCAGCCCGCCAGCCTCCTGCCCTGGCTCACTGTCCGGCCATTCGGCCCGGCCATGTTGCCGGTGTTTCCGGCCTCTGCCCGCACGCCCTGGCCCTTTTCGCTCTTTCCCTGTGCGCCGGTCGCTGTCCTGCTCATCCCCGGCCGGTTCATCACTGTCCAGCTCCGTCAGCTCCAGGTCTACCACTTCCAGGTCTACCACTTCCAGGTCGTCCGGCCTTCCTGATGCCCTCTCCTCCGGGACTTCCTCCGGGCGGGCCGACATGCTCTCTCCAATCCCCAGCCCGGCCAGTATCGTACTGAAGAAAAAGATGTAGATATAACCGTTCATTTCGTCCGTGAACATTCCCAGAAACTGCATCAGAATCGCCACACACAGGCAGAAGCTCCACACCGTAAACCGTTCCGTCCCCCTGTTGCACCAGAAACTGAAAACACCACATGTCATAAGGCAGAGAATCAACAAAATCAGCCATACCGTATCAAAGCTTGCAAGCGTCACGGAAAGCTGCAGCTCCTTCCAGCGGTACAGCTCCCCCCAGGCGGCTATGATTCCGGGCAGGGCCTTCCCGCTGCACATCATATCCGCAAACATACAGCCCAGAGCACCCAGTACAAAACCCGCCAGGGAAGCACACAGCCCGGCTGCCGTCTTTCCCTTAGCATCCTGCCTCTGCATGACGACCACACCCAGCAGCAGGGGAAGCAGCAAAAGGCCCGCCACATCCAGATAACTCAGCCCGGCACACAGCGCTCCTGCCGCCAGCCAGAAGCCCCAGCCCGGCACACTCTTTACCCCCCGGGATAAAAGGAAAAGTACAAGCGAGAACGCCGCCAGATACAGCATCTCCGGGGAAAGCCGGAGCGACTTCTCCGCCATATATGGCGAAAGCATAAAAAAGGCCGCCATCACAACAGCCGGAAACCTGCCTGCCATCCTTCTGACCGCCAGATACAGGAACAGCACACCAGACAGCTGCAATACAAGCTGCATCCACAACGCCGCCTCCGCCTTATTCCCCAGCAGCATAAAACACAGGCGCAGCGCCCATAGGTAAGCATGGACAGCCCCGTGTGAAAACTGGGGCATCCCCGGCCCGTCTGCAGAGAGGTAGGCAAGCTCCAGATATACCGAATCGCCGGGAACCTCGAAGGAACCTGACCCCAGAGCCATCACCCGGGGAAACAGCCCCGCCGCAAACAACGCCGCAACGATGATCCCTTCCACCCAGGCCAAGCCTTCCCTCCTGCCCCCGGAACCGTCGCCAAGCACGCGGTGCAGGGCAAACACAAGAATCCCCGAGAACAGCAGGTATCCTGCCGGCATTATAATCTCAAAGTACTCCGCCATCCCGAAGGTATCGCAGAGCACCCTGCAGGTAAATATCATTGCCGTCACAACGATGACCAGGTAGACCGCCCACATCAGACAGCTGAATACGTTTTTCTTCCAACTCATTCGATTCGCAACCCTTTAAACAACCTTTTCAATATTATAGCGCGGCCTCTGCTTCACCTCTATATAAATCTTGCCGATATACTGCCCCACCAGCCCGATTGCCAACAGCTGCAGGCCACCCAGGAACCAGATGGAGAGGATCATGGAAGTCCAGCCGGGAACCACATGCCCGGTAAAATAAGATACAAATGCATAGACTGCCGCCAGGCCGGCGGCGAAGATAATAAACAGGCCCATCCCCAGGATCAGGCTTATGGGCTTGACGCTGAAAGAAGAAATCCCGTTAAAGGCCAGCGCCAGCATTTTCTTCAGGGGATACTTGGACTCCCCCGCCACACGCTCCTTACGGTCATAGTAAACCTTCTCCGTCTGATAGCCGATCAGGGGCATCATGCCGCGCAGAAAAAGGTTTGTCTCTTTATATTTTGAGAATTCTTCCACCGCGCGCCTGGACATAAGGCGGAAGTCCGCATGATTATATACGGTCTTTACCCCCATCATATCCATCAGCTTATAAAAGCCCTGCGCCGTGGTTCTCTTAAAGAAAGTGTCCGTCTTACGCTCTTTCCTGACGCCGTACACAATATCGTTTCCGGCATGGAATTTATCGATCATCTCCTCTATCACAGCCACATCATCCTGGAGATCCGCATCTATGGAGATCGTCACATCGCTCATCTCCATGGCAGTCAGCAGGCCGGCTGTGAGGGCAAACTGGTGCCCTACATTTCCCGCAAGCTTTACGCCGTGAACCTGTACAGGATAAGCCTCGTGCTCCTCCTCGATCAACTCCCATGTGCGGTCCCTGCTTCCGTCATTGACAAACAGAATACAGCTGTCCTCCGCAATCTTCCCCTTTTGGATCAGATCGGCGAGAACCTCCCGCAATGCCTTGGATGCAATCTTCAGAACCTCTTCCTCGTTATAACAGGGAACCACTATAGCCAGCTTATCCATACCTACCTACCTTTCGACCTTAAAAGCACTGTATCCGTCCGGGGTAAAGTCCCCATCATTCCTCCCAGTTATGGTATACTGCCTGGACATCGTCATCCTCCTCGAGCATATCCAGCGTCCTCTGAAGGTTCTTAATAGCAGTCTCGTCCGTCAACGTCACATAATTCTGGGGAATCATGGTCACTTCCGCACTGAGCATAGGGATTCCCGCCTTTTCAAGGGCCCCCCTGACCTCCTCGAAGCTGTCAGGGTCGGTCAGCACCTCAAAGCTGTCCTCCTCCTCGTTGAAGTCCTCCGCGCCTGCGTCCAAAGCCGTCATCATCAGATCATCCGCCTCCATCTCACATTCCTCTCTGTCAATGATGATCTGCCCCTTCTTGTCAAACATAAAGGACACACAGCCGGGAGTGCCGATATTTCCCTGCCCCTTGGTAAAAGCGCTCCTCACGTTTGCAGCCGTGCGGTTCTTATTGTCCGTCAAGGTATCCACAATGATCGCAATCCCGCTGGGGCCGTAACCCTCGTAGGTCATGTATTCATAATTCACGTTCCCCACATCCCCGGCCGCCTTCTTGATGCCTCTGTCAATGGTATCATTGGGCATATTATTGGCCTTGGCCTTGGCGATAACGGTGGCCAGCTTGAAGTTGTTATTGGGGTCGGGCCCTCCCTCCTTCACGGCAACTGCAATCTCCCTGCCGATGATCGTAAAGATCTTGCCCTTTGCGGCATCATTTTTTTCCTTTTTATGCTTAATGTTTGCAAATTTTGAATGTCCTGACATAATAAATTACTCCTTTTTCCCTGTAAATTTGCCCAGATTTTCAAACACGTTCTAAGCGGCTTCTGTAAGCATATCATTTTTTATGGCTTTCTTCAAGGGCGGATTCCTCCTCCCCGGAGATACCTTCCGCGGGGCCGGCGTCCTCCTCCGGCTCCGGCAGCCTGGCTACCAGCACACTCTGTATCATTTTATTTTCCACAGACAGGATTTTAAAATTATAGCCCTTGTAATCCACATCAAAATGCTCGTCCGGCTCCGGGATTCTGTCCATCCTGGAGATCAGGAAGCCGTTAATGGTCTCAAACCCCTCGTCCTCAAAGGATATGCCGAATCTCTCCTCCAGCTCCTCCAGCGGAGTCTTACCTTCGATCACATACTCGTCATTGCCCCTGTCCTCGATATACTCCCTGTCCTCGTCATATTCGTCCATAATATTCCCGACGATTTCCTCCAGGATATCCTCCATGGCCAGAAGGCCGTCCGTCTGTCCGTACTCATCCACCACGATTACCATCTGTAACTTGTCCGCCTGCATTTCACGGAACAGCTCGTTAATATTCTTCGTCTGCGGCACGAAATAAGGTTCCCGCAGGAGGCCCTCCTGCTCCCGCAGGGGACAGTTGATCTTCCCGCCGTCCGCGTGAAAGCGCAGAGCATCCTTCAAATGGAGTATTCCGATAATATGATCGATATTTTCCTCATAGACAGGGTATCTGCTGTTCTTGCCCTCCAGCATGAACGTAATGGCATCTCCCAGCACCGTCTCCGCATCAATGGCAACCACATTATTCCTGTGGGTCATGATGTCCTGCGCCTCCTTGTCCCCCAGCTCGAAGATATTTGTGATCATCTCCGCCTCGCTTGCCTGAATCACCCCCTGTTCATGGCCCTCGTTGACCATGTGGATGATCTCCTCCTCCGTGACATCCGCCTCATCCGACCTGTCCCTCACGCCGAACAGGCGCAGGATAGCGGCAGTGGTAACTGTCACCAGCCCTGTAAAGGGGGACAGGAGCTTCGTCACGAAGAATACCGGGGTAATACAGGCATAAGCCCATTTCTCCGGGACTCTCGCCGCTACCTTTTTGGGCAGCAGCACTCCGAGAGTCAGCATTATGTACAGCAGCAGCAATGTGGATAAGACCGCCGCCAGGCTGAGGACTGCCTGTGCAGGCACCCTTTCAAGCTTTAACTGCCTTTCCGCCAGGGCTGACAGCCAGCCCGACATCATTCCCAGCATATTGCTGAGATGTACCGCGCCCAGGATCACATTGATCAGAGTGGTGATCAGCTGCACCGTATTGACATATTCGGAAGGGTTCCCGATAATCTTCTGCAGCCGGACAGCTTTCCTGTCCTTCTCTTCCTGCGCACGTCTTTCAATCTCCTTGACATTCAGCGATGTGATTGCAGCGCCGAAGCCGTAAAAAAACATGTCTACAAACAGTAACACTATAAATACGAGTATACTGGCCGTAGGTCCGTCGTCATCCATAAATCTGTTCCTCTTTCTTCCTTCCTTTGTTTTATAATAATCCTAAATATACCATCTTGGCTCCTGTTCGTCAAGAACTGCGTGACTACACCGTTATGTATCCAGTTCCAGACTGATCATCAGGGCTCTGTCCACCTTTTTCATGATTTCCCCGTCCAGGTGGCAGACCTTATCCTTCAGCCGCTTCTTATCTATGGTCCTGAGCTGCTCTAAGAGCACTACGGAATCCTTATCCATATCGTAAAGGGAAGCGTTCAGCTCTATGTGTGTGGGAAGCTTCGCCTTATTCATCTTAGAAGTGATCGCGGCACAGATAATCGTGGGGCTGTGCTTGTTTCCCACATCATTCTGGACGATCAGCACCGGCCTGATCCCTCCCTGCTCAGACCCCACCACCGGCCTTAAATCTGCATAATATACATCTCCTCTTCTCATAATGCCTCCATCTTTATATACACTGATGTATTTTCATCTATGTATGGTAGTATAGACACTTTTGGGGAGGCTATTCATTCCCGCCGCAGTAATCAAACAGCTCTCCATCCCTTCGATAGAGTCTGGGGATGCGCTTTCCGATATCGCAGACCAGCTCGTAATGGAACCTGCCTGACATTTCCCCCAGCTGCTCCGCGCTGATCCGTTCTCCTCCGTCCTCGCCCAGGAGAACCACCCTGTCACCCTCCTTCGCCTGGGGGATGCTGCTCACATCCACCATAAACTGATCCATGCATACCCTTCCCAGGATGGGAGCCCTCTTTCCGTGGAGCAGCACACAGCCCCTGTTCGAGAGGCTTCTGGGATAACCGTCCCCATACCCTATGGGCACTGTGGCAATGCGCATATCCTCCTGTGCGGTAAAGGTGCCGCCATAGCTCACGGACTGTCCCCTGGGCAGGGTTTTCACGCTGACCAGATGGCTGTACAGCGACAGCGCCGGCTTTAACGGCACTGTCTCCCGGCTGACCTCCGCGGAAGGATAGAGGCCGTACAGGGTAATCCCTGCCCGCACCACATCCATATTCGCCTGGGGCATTTCCAGGATCCCTGCACTGTTGGAACAATGCTTCACCGGGATCTCAAGCCCGAGCCGTTCCTGCAGCAGGCGCAGAAAGCCCTGAAAGATTTCCAGCTGTGCTGTGGCGCCGGACTTGTCATACTCATCCGCCCTGGCGAAGTGGGTAAAAATCCCCTCTATTATAATCCCTTCCCGCCCTGTCAGGGCTTCCACAAAGCGAAGCCCTTCCTCGTCGGGAGTGATGCCGATGCGGTTCATCCCGGTATCCACCTTCACATGTACCCGTATGGGCTTTCCTGCTTTCCCTGCCGCTTTCTCCAACAGTGGGATGGTATCCATGCGGAATACCGCCGGCCTCAGCTCCTCCTCCGCAAGCTGTTCATAACAATAGGGGAAGGTATAACCCAGTATCAGAATCGGCTTCCTGATACCCGCCCGGCGCAGGGTGTGCGCCTCCTCGGGGGTCGCCACCGCAAAGCCAAAGACAAAGTCAAGAGGCTCCAGCGCCTCCGCAATGGGTACGCTTCCATGTCCGTAGCCGTCCGTCTTGACCACCCCGATCATTTTTGTCCCTGGGGCAAGCCTCTGCTTCATGCCCTGCATATTAGAGAGGATGGCGTCCAGGTCTACCTCCGCATATCCTCTCTGGTAACGCTCCAGATTATCTTCCAGTCTGATCATCTTATTTCTGCCTTTCCGTAATTTTCTGTCAGTGCACTAGAGCCTCCACGATGTCTCCCGCCATGCAGCCCCTTTCACCCTTTCCTGACGCTGCCGCGTCCCCGGCCCTTCCATGGATGTAGACCGCCAGGGCTGCCGCCATAAAGGCATCCTCCATCTGTGCCAGCAGCGCTCCCGTGATCCCGGACAATACGTCCCCGCTTCCCGCCGTGGCCATGCCGCTGTTCCCGCAGAGATTCAGGTAGGCGGATCCTCTTTCCCGGCACACAAAGGTTCTGGCATCCTTCGCTGTGACAATGACATGGTACTTTTCTGCCAGCCCCGTCCCGTATTCTCTGAGAGACTGCTTCAGCTCCTGTACGGGCACCCCCGTCAATCGGGAAAGCTCCCCTACATGGGGAGTCAGCACCACCTGACGTCCCGCCTCCCCCTGTTCCGTGAGCAGCTGCTGCAGCTCACTGCTCTCCGACAGGAGATTCAGCCCGTCCGCGTCTATGACCAGCGGTTTCTTCCCGTATCTGAGGGCCTGGCGCAGGGTGTTCAGGGCTGACTGGCTTCTTCCGATCCCCGGCCCGATGACCGTTACATCCGCCCATTCCAGTCCCTCCGCCAGCTCCCACTGTGTCCCAAAAAGCGCTTCCGGGACTGCGGTCTGAAGGATTGCCCTGTTTTCCTCCGGCGTAATGACCTTTACCATGCCTGCTCCGGCGCGGTATGCGGCCCGGGCTGCCAGTACCGCGGCCCCCGCCATATTTACGCTGCCGGCCACCAGCAGTACCTTTCCGAAAGTGCCTTTATTGCCGTCGGCGGCCCGGGCCGGCAGGAGCATTTCCGGCTCCCCGTCAAAGGTAAACGTCCCCGGCTCCCTTCCGTAAAAGCTCTTTTCCGTGATGCCAATGTCCGCCGTAACAATCTCCCCTGCCCGTTCACAGCCGGGATAGAGGCCAAGGCCCCGTTTCAGAAAGCCGAAGGTAATGGTTGCATCCGCCCATATGGCCGTACCCCAGATCCGCCCACTGTCAGAATCAACGCCGCTGGGGACATCCAGCGCAAGCCGGAAGCCCCTTATTTCGCCAAATTCCGCAACAGCCCGGGCATACTCCCCTGTGATTTCCCTGGAAAGCCCCACTCCAAAGAGTGCATCCACCACTATAGTATATTCCGTTTTCCGGGGAGTGCTACTAAATTCCACCGGATACTGCTCCAAAATATGTCTCTGGGATTTCCACTGTGCCGACGCCTTCTCCGGATCTCCCACACACCAGACCTCCGCCTGCCAGCCTTTTTCTGTCAACAGCCTCGCCAGGGCAAGGCCGTCGCCGCCGTTATTTCCCACACCGGCAAGGATCAGGGCGCTCCCTCTCTCCCAGCGCCGCAGGATATACTCCCTGGCCGCCAGTGCGGCTCGTTCCATAAGCACCATGCCCGGAATCCCGATCCTCTCCGTTGTGTTGCTGTCATACTCTTTCATTTCCTCCGCAGTGACAAGGTAGCGAAGTTTCATTGTAGTCTCCATTCTCATAAATACTGCCTTTCCCAGTGTACGCCTTTTTCCCTGAAACATCAACAACAGAATCGTGTGCCGCAGGACGTACATTCAAATGAGCCGTGAATGCCTCCTGCGGCATTCACGGCTCCACCCTTACCATCATTCCGCCCATACGTTTCCGGGCCTGTCTCACTGCGGGGAACTGCCATCCTCCTTCTGCTCCTGCTTCTCCGGGGCAGCCGCCTTCGACATAACGGGATGCTGCTCCCCGGGATCGTACTCCAGGTCAAACATATCCATAACATCCGCGCCAAAGAGGTCGTTCATGTAGGAATACATCGCATGATTCTTCTGCTCCAGCTGCTGCTTTTTGATCAGGCGCTTTTTCAATTCAATACGGATTTTCGTCACCCATCTGGCAATCTCCTGAATCTGTTCCGTATTATCCTGCATATCGGCATAACAGAATTCCATGGTGGCCAGCATCAGCTGGATATTGAGCTGATCAATCTGCCTTGGGAGATCCAGAAGCTCATCCTCATATTCCTCCAGCTTCTCGTTGCTCTCCTCAATCTGCTGCTTGTGCTGCTCAATCTTCCTGGTCTGAGCTCCGGTGGGATGATCGCCTGCCGCGTCCACCATGGTAACGATCTCGCCCATCAGCTTCTTTTTCAGCTTCTTAAGTTCCTTTTTCTCCGTGTTCAGCTTACCCTGGCGTTTCAGCAGAGCATTCATCTGCTCCTCAATGTCCCTGACTGCCTTCCGTTCTTCCTCGTCCAGCAAATGATACCATTTATTGTCCAGAGTCAATATGGGTATATTCTTCCCCTGAAGCGCCGCAGCAAAAAGCTCCTGTTTCCCCTTATCAATATTACGCTTCATAGACACCTCCTGTCAGGCCGTCTCAGAATCCCTCTCATTTTCCTTCATGTAGCGGCTGGTATTATAGGAAAGCTTCATCAGGCTGTCGGAAAGATGGACATTTTCCACCTGGACTCCCTCCGGTACATTGAGATCCACATGTGCAAAATTCCAGATAGCGCGGACGCCGTTCTTCACCAGCCTCCCGGCCACCTCCACAGCTCCCGTCTTGGGGATGGTCAGCACGGCAATATCGATATCGTTGTCCTGTAAGAATTGCTCCAGCTCCTCCATGGGCATGATCCTGACGCCCCTTACCTCCCTTCCCGCCAGCTGCGGGTTGGTATCAAACATCCCCTTGAATATAAAGCCTCTTCTCTCAAAATTAATATAATTTCCCAGGGCCCGCCCCAGGTTTCCCGCTCCGATGATTATGAAATTGTGCCGGCGGTCCAGGCCCAGGATCCTGCCAATCTCATGATACAGGTATTCCACATTGTATCCGTAGCCCTGTTGCCCAAAGCCTCCGAAATTATTAAAATCCTGCCGTATCTGGGATGCAGTCACCTTCATCAGCTCGCTCAGCTCCTGTGACGAAATCCTTTCGATCCCCTCATCCTTCAGCTCGCCAAGATACCGGAGATACCTTGGCAGGCGGCCTATGACTGCCTGCGATATTTCCTTTTCTTCCAAGAGTATTCCCTCCAAAAATTTACATGCAGGCCCCTGTGCCGATCACACCCTGCGCCTGCAAAAGAAACAAATTATATAATCTACTTTATGATATCACCGTGTTAAAAGTTTGTCAATGAATTGACAGGATATTTTGAATAAAGTAAACTATAAATGTTGCATTTTAAACTTATTTTCAGAGGATAAGAAAATGATACTTTCATGCCATAACATCTGTAAAGCCTTCAGTGAAAAAAAGGTGCTGGAGAACATCAGCTTCCATATCGAGGATTGCGAGAAAGCCGCTGTTGTGGGGATTAACGGGGCCGGGAAAACCACCCTGCTGCGCATCATCATGGGCGAGCTGCAGGCTGACGAGGGCTCCGTCACACTCGCAAAGGACAAGACCATGGGGTACCTGGCCCAGAACGGGGCCGTGGACACCTCAAACACCATTTATGACGAGCTTCTCAGTGTGAAGCAGGATCTCATAGACCTGGAACGGAAGCTTCGTGAATGCGAGCTCGCCATGCAGTCCAAGGAGGGCGCAGGACTGGAAGCCCTGATGAATCAATATACCAGGCTCACTCACACATTCGAGGCGGGGGACGGATATGCGTACAAAAGCGAGCTCACAGGCGTACTCAAAGGGCTGGGGTTCACGGAGGAGGAATTTTCCAGATCCGTGGCCACTCTCTCCGGGGGACAGAAGACCCGGGTAGCCCTGGGGAAGCTGCTGCTGCAGAAACCCGACCTCATCATCTTAGACGAGCCCACCAACCACCTGGACATGAATTCCATCGCATGGCTTGAGAGCTACCTGATCAACTACAGGGGCGCTGTGATCATCGTCTCCCATGACCGCTATTTCCTGGACAGAATCGCCGTAAAAGTCATAGAGATCGACCAGACCAAAGCTACCACCTTTACAGGTAATTACTCCGATTACGCCGTGAAGAAGGAACAGCTCCGGGCTGCCGCCATGAACGCCTATTTAAACCAGCAGCGGGAAATCAAGCATCAGGAGGAAGTGATCGAAAAGCTGAGATCCTTCAACCGGGAAAAGTCCATAAGACGCGCAGAAAGCCGCGAGAAAATGCTGGATAAGCTTGATGTGCTGGAAAAGCCCACAGAGGCGCGGGCCGACATGCGGCTGAAGCTGACCCCCAGGATTACCAGCGGAAACGATGTCCTGACAGTGGAGGGGCTGAGTAAGGCTTACGGTTCCCAGATCCTGTTCCAGGATGTAAGCTTCGAGTTAAAACGCGGCGAACACGTGGCCATCATCGGCGATAACGGCACGGGCAAGACGACTCTGTTAAAACTGTTAAACCGGCTCGTTCCCGCGGACAGCGGCCTGTTCCGCCTGGGTACAAAGGTGGAGATCGGCTACTACGATCAGGAGCACCATGTGCTGCACGGTGAAAAGACGCTCTTTGAAGAAATATCCGACGATTACCCTTCCCTCACCAACACGGAAATACGGAACACGCTGGCCGCATTCCTCTATACCGGGGACGATGTGTTCAAGAAGATTGACGATCTGAGCGGCGGTGAGCGCGGGCGGGTAGCCCTGGCAAAGCTGATGCTCAGTAACGCCAACTTCCTGATCCTGGACGAGCCTACCAACCATCTGGACATCCTTTCCAAGGAAATCCTGGAGGATGCGCTGAACCGCTACGAGGGCACAGTCCTGTATGTATCCCATGACCGGTATTTTATCAACAGGACGGCACACCGCATACTGGAGCTCACAGCCCATACCTTTGTAAATTATATCGGTAATTATGATTATTATCTGGAAAAGCATGATGCCGTCACGGCTTCCCTGATGCGGTCTTCTTCTCCTGAACCGTCCCCTTCCCCATTACAGAAGGAATCGGAGGTAAAACAGGACTGGAAGACCCAGAAGGAGGAACAGGCAAGACTTCGCAAAAGGGAAAACGACCTGCGAAGATGTGAGGACAAAATTGCCGCCCTGGAGACGCGCAATACAGAGCTGGAACAGGAAATGTCCGACCCCGTCACCGCCACTCAGTCCGTAAGGCTTCAGGAGCTGGCGTCAGAAATGGAAAGGAATCATGCGGAGCTGGAGAAGCTGTATGAGGAGTGGAGTGAATTAGCGGAATAAAGAAAGTAATCCCCGCTGCCTGCAGCACGGCAGCGGGGATTTTAACCGTTTCAGACGCGTTCCAGAGTCTGACGGATGGCTTTGATGAAGTCAAGGCTGTTTAATATGGTGGGGTTTTCGCAGGTGGAGATCAGGGAGAGGCTTTTGGTCATTTTCCCTTCTTCCACGGTCTGGATGCAGGCTCTGTCCAGCCTGTCCGCGAAATCCTGCAGCTCTTTATTGCCGTCCAGCTCCCCTCTCTTTCTCAGCGCCCCCGTCCATGCAAAGATGGTGGCGATGGAATTGGTGGAAGTCTCCTCCCCCTTCAGGTGCTTATAGTAATGGCGCTGCACCGTACCATGGGCAGCCTCGTACTCGTAAGCCCCGCTGGGGGATACCAGCACGGAGGTCATCATAGACAGATCGCCGTAGGCTGTGGCCACCATGTCGGACATCACATCCCCGTCATAATTCTTGCAGGCCCAGATAAAGCCGCCCTCGGAGCGGATCACACGGGCCACCGCATCGTCGATCAGAGTGTAGAAATACTCTATGCCAAGCTCCTCAAACTTCGCTTTGTATTCGTTGTCGTAAATCTCCTGGAAAATGTCCTTAAAGGTGTGGTCATACTTCTTGGAGATGGTATCCTTGGTGGAGAACCACAGATCCTGCTTCGTGTCCACAGCATAGGCAAAGCACGCCCTGGCGAAACTGGAAATGGACTTTTCCGTGTTGTGGATACCCTGAAGGATTCCCGCGCCGTCGAATTCATGGATCAGCTCCCTGGTCTGGGTGCCGTCCGCCGCGGTAAACACCAGCTCCGCCTTTCCCGCCCCGGGAACCTTTATCTCCGTATTTTTATATACATCCCCGTAAGCATGACGGGCGATGGTGATGGGCTTCGTCCAGTTCTTAACGTAGGGGACAATGCCCTTAACCAGAATGGGCGCGCGAAACACTGTGCCGTCCAGGATGGCGCGGATGGTGCCGTTGGGGCTCTTCCACATTTCCTTTAAGTCGTACTCCTTCATTCTGGCGCCGTTGGGAGTGATGGTTGCACATTTTACTGCCACACCGTATTTCAGGGTCGCATTGGCGGAATCCACTGTGACCTGGTCGTTGGTCTCATTCCTGTGCTCCAGGCCCAGGTCGTAATATTCCGTCTTTAAGTCTATATAGGGAAGCAGAAGCTCATCCTTGATCATCTGCCAGAGGATCCTGGTCATCTCGTCTCCGTCCATCTCTACCAGGGGGGTTGTCATCTTGATCTTTTCCATTTCCATACCTCCTTGCGTGCTTTCACACTCATATCTTTTCTATTTGCCTGACCCATTTCCTGGGGGAAACAGATCCTGGCAGCAGTTTCATGTTTGTGTTTCATGGTTTTCATAGGCTTCATGAAGCCCCTTCTGCACCATATTGTTGTAAGCGTTTATCATGTGCTGATGGGCAAGCTTCTCCGCCAGATCCGCATCCTTTGCCTTGATTGCCTCCATGATCTGCTTATGCTCCTCATTGGATTTCGGGCCCCTGTTCACATTGGACAGGGTCTTCTTCCTGACTCTCAGCACATACTGGTGGAAATCCTTCAGCTGATGCTCCAGCATTTTACTGTCACAGGCTTCGTATAAGATATCATGGAAACGGTTATCCAGCTCCGCCAGCTGCTCCAGGTGGCCTTTCTTAGCATGGAATTCCGCCAGATATACATTTTCTTCCATCTCGTCCATCTGCTCCGGAGTTATATGCTCCGTCGCCCACCGGGCGCAAAGCCCCTCCAGAAGCGAGCGGATCATATAGATATCTTTCACATCCTTCTCCGTGATCCCGGTTACGTAGGCCCCCTTATTCGGGATGATCTGGATCAGCCCCTCCAGCTCCAGCTGCCGGAAGGCCTCCCGCACCGGAGTGCGGCTGACGCCCAGCTCCTCTCCTATGGCCACCTCCTTGAGCTCCTCGTGTTCCTCATACTTGCCGCTTAAAATATCCTCTCTCAGCTTGTGGAACACGCGCCCCCGCAGGGAGTACTTATCTGTGACCTCCTGCTTTACATCATAATTTCCCATTTCCATGCCTTTCCTGACTTTTAATCTTCAATGTGAAGCCGTACCATCCCCCGAAGGGCTGTCTATATTTTTTTCTTCACAGATACGCCGGATACAAGCCACTATCTCCTCGTCCGTCAGAACGGTGACGCGGCCTCCCGCATACTCCCCATCCACCCAAAGCTTTATCTCCTTCACAAGCTCTGAATTCTTGCTGATCTGGCGGTCGCCCTTCAGCTTGTAATAAGTGTTGATCCAGTGCGCGATGCCTGCAAGCCCCGAAGTATTGGAAACCGCGCAGAGCACGGGACGGTTCAGGAATTTTTCCGTGTCGAATATATTATAGATTTCCTCGTTTTTCAGCAGCCCGTCGGCATGGATCCCTGCCCTGGTCACATTAAAATTCTTTCCCACAAAGGGAGTCCGGGGCGGAATCTGATAACCGATCTCCCTCTCATAATATTCCGCCAGCTCCGTGATCACTGTGGTATCCATTCCGTTCAGATGGCCCTTCAGCTGCGCATACTCAAATACCATGGCCTCCAGAGGCGTATTGCCTGTCCTCTCTCCAATACCAAACAGTGAAGTGTTGACGCCGGAACAGCCGTAAAGCCATGCCGTAGTGGAATTGGAGACCGCCTTATAAAAATCGTTATGCCCATGCCATTCTATCAGCTCATGGGGCACTCCCGCATGGGTATGTATCGCATAAATGATCCCCTGTACGCTCCTGGGTATCACGGCGCCGGGATAATTCACCCCATATCCCATGGTATCACACGCACGAACCTTGATGGGAATCCCGTATTCCTCCATCAGCTTCATCAGCTCCAGGCAGAAAGGCACCACATACCCGTAGATGTCCGCCCTGGTGATATCCTCCAGATGGCAGCGGGGACTGATGCCCTCCTCAAGGCACTCCCGGATGACGCTCAGATAATGATCCATGGCCTGCCGTCTCGTCATTTTCAGCTTCAGGAAAATATGGTAGTCCGAGCAGCTCACCAGAATGCCCGTCTCCTTCATGCCGATTTCCTTTACAAGCTTGAAATCTTCCCTGCTGGCCCGAATCCAGCTCGTCACCTCGGGGAATTCATACCCTCTTTCCATACATTTATATACGGCGTCCCGATCCTTCTTGCTGTAGAGAAAGAATTCACTGGCCCGGATCATGCCGTTTGGCCCTCCCAGCTTATGCAGATAGTCATAGATGGTCACAATCTGCTCCGTAGTGTAAGGCGCCCTGGACTGCTGGCCATCACGGAAAGTAGTATCTGTGATCCAGATATCCCTTGGCATATTGTGAGGCACGATCCTGTCGTTAAAAGGTATCTTCGGGATTTCGGAGTATGGGAACATATTTCGGAAAACATTGGGCTTCTCCACATCATCCAAAATATACATGTGTTCTTCAATCTCGAGGAGATTATTCTTCTGGTTCATCGACACCGGACGATACTGAAATGTTTCACTGTCTCTCATGTTAATTCTCCATTCTGCCGGAGTCCTTCAGGTCAGGGCACATTTTTCCGTCATGGTACAGCTCTGCGATACCAGCCCCGGCACACGTTATTGCTCTGTCGGCAATCTGCACATCTCGTATAATTGTATACAATCATACGAGATGTGTCAACAAATATTTTCATTTTCCTGGCAACGCTTTTTCCGGCAACACATCATTCCTGCAGAAGCCTGCTCACATTTACCATCCCCCAGCCCTGCTGATTCCAGGGCAGGTGCAAATCCGTAGCGGTATACTGTAGCTTCTGCCTGCATTCCTCATTTGTCATCCATGGGAAGCTCTGCAGAGCAAGCGCGGCTGCCCCGGATACAATGGGAGTGGCCATGGAGGTTCCGCTCTTAGCCACATATGCGTTCCGGTATTTCCCGTGCAGCCTGTAATAATGTATATTACAGGATACAATGTCCGTCCCGGGCGCCACAAGATCCGGTTTTCTGAATGCTGCGCCCTCCGTACCTCTGCCGGAATAGGTCTCGCATCTCCCCGGGGAATCCACCGCAAAGCTTCCATCATGGCAGCCCACCGTAACAGCCTTATTGCTTCCGCCTACCGCAGAGATTGTCCCCGGCCTGGGCCCTTTATTTCCGGCGGCACAGACCACAAGGATACCGCTGTCCCACACCGCTTCGATCATCGCCCTCAGGCGCCGCTCCTTTACAGCCTCCTCCAGGGTACCGATACCCACAGAGATATTCAAAATTCTGATCCGGCACTGTTCCCTAATCCTCAGGATCCAGTCCAGCCCGTTCAGCATACTCTCCGTAGAACCGTCCCCTTTATCATCCAGTACCTTTCCTACCACCAGCCGGGCTCCCGGCGCCATTCCCACATATTTCCCCTGTGACACTTTTCCGCTTCCGCACAAGATTCCGCATACATGGGTGCCATGGCCATTATCATCATACATCAGTGCCCTTTTCCCCACAAAATCCTGAAACCGGATCAGACGGTCGGACAGGTCGGGATGAGGCCCGATTCCGGTATCCAATACCCCTATTGTAATCCCACTCCCGTCCAGCCCCCTCAGATCAGGCACTCCCAATTGTTCTTTCACTCGCCGCATAATAACAAGCGCCCCGGCATATACTTATTACATCTTATGCCGGGGCGCCTCGTTGGTACCCTGTCCACTTATTCTATTTACTCACAATCCCGCCCGGGACAGCTGCCATATCTCCAATAACCTTATCCACGGCTGCGCTGAAGGGTTCCGATAACGATCAGCAGCACACCCAGGGCAAGTATCAGGCCGCTTATGACCATTTTAGATGTGGATGCCACACTGCTCCCCCCCTGGATGTCAGGGCCGGCACTCTGGCTTGTAAGCTCCATATTCAGCACCTGCAGCTCCTCCTGCGAATCGTCCGCCCCCAAGCTGTAGATTCCGAAAGGAGACAGATGATTTGTCTGAAACTTCACAGATTCCGTCCCGTCCGCCATAACCCGCTCAGCTGCAAGCAGCTCCGGCTGTCCGTTCCTGTCCAACGTCAGCACCTGCAGCTTCTGTCCGCTTAACCCTTCCGGCACAGGCAGTATGACTGTCAATGTCTGACGCCCCAGCTTGGTAATCGGAATCCCGCTGGAATCCGTCAATGTCAGCTCATAGGCTGTCATACCCTCCGGCACGGATGTCTTAAAGGATCTGACACATGCCTGCTCCAGGACAGAAACATCCTCCATCCTGAAAGCGGTCAGCGTGTAGCTTCTCGCCGCACCCTCAAGCTCCGCATACGCATGTTCTATGCCAACCACCGTTACGCCTGCATCTCCGGGCTCTCCCTCCAGATTCCTGTACTCCTCGTTGGAAAGCCTTGTAGCCGTGACTTCATAGCTGTTGGGCAGCTCAAAAGGTTCCCCGGCAAAGCTCACCTCTGCGTTTCCAAATGCCCTGATACCTGCCTCTTCCACAGAAGCCGGCAGAGTGACCTGCTGCAGGCCGCAGCCCTCAAACGCCCTGTCCTTAATCTGCTTCAGCTGGCTGCCCAAAGTGACAGCCGTCAGATTTCCGCAGCCCTCAAATGCACCCTCTCCGATCACTGTCACGCTGTCAGGAATCACCACACTCTCCAATTCTCCGTGATCCCGAAAGGCTTCCGCCGCAATCACCCTGACACCGTCAGGGATCACAGCCTGAGAATCCGACCCCCGGTACGCCACAAGTACGCCGCCGCTGATCAGATAATTCCCGTCGCTGCTCTCATTTCCTTCCACAGCCATCCCCCCTAGGAAATTGTCCATCCAGGGAGTATAGGAAAAAGCCTTCGGCTCCACCAGGGTAACGCTGGCCGGAAGAGACACTCTCCCAAGGCTGTCGCAATGATAGAACGCACCATAAGAGATTGTCCTGACTCCCAGCGGAACCGTGATGCCTGTTACAGAGCTTCTGGCAAAGGAAAACTGCCCCAGCTCCGCAATGCCCATTGGAAGCTGTACCTCACCCAGCCCGCCGTTCCGGTAATACGCCTGATCCGCAATTACCCTGTTGTCTACTGTCGTATATTTTGAGACGCCTTCTGATGCCGCCTGCATCAGATTCCCCACGGGAGCGGCATTATCAGAGGCCGACGGAAGCCCCTCCAGGCTGCTCCTGACCTCCGGAAGCTTACTGTCTATGAAAAACACCGCATGATTGCCCACAATCTGCGTACTTCCTAATACGGTCCCGGGAACCGGTGTGGCGGAGGGCTCGCTGGGAACGTCCGGAGCAGGAGTAGTTGTTTCCCCTCCGGTACCGTCTCCGTCAGGATACTCCGGCACATCCTGATACTCCGGCATCTCCTTCTGGCGCTCATAAAATTCCTGCGCATATTTATCCGCCATCGTACCTGGCTGGCAGTGAATAGTCAGCCTGTAGCAGCCGTCAAATGCCGACTCATGAATATCCGTTGTCTCCGGCGCGATACTGATATCCTTCAGGTTCACACAGTCCGCAAAAGCGGAGATTCCGATAGATGTAATATTGGAAGGAATGGTCATCTGTTCCAGGCCGCCGCAGCCGGCAAATGCAAAATCGCCTACTGCTGTCAGCCCCTTTCCCAGCACTACCGTATCCAGCTTATCGCAGCCCCAGAACGCATAGGCCCCGATCCGCTTAACAGAATTCGGAATTACCACCAGCTCCACCCTTGTATTGTCCTCAAAAGCTCCATCGCCGATGGCTTCCACGGTGTCAGGAATGGAAACATTTGTCTCCGTTCCCCGGTATTTCACAAGTACGCCGCCCTCAATTTTAAAATCGGAAGCAGATGACGATGCCGCATCTGCCTCCGCTACAGGGAGCTGCATAATAATCAGCGCTGCTATGATCAGCAGGATTCCGCTTAAACGCTTCCTTTTTCTCATACGCTTTCCCTTTACCTTTTACCCCTGTTTGCCTTCACTTTCACTTTCGCCTTCTGAGGCTTTCTTCTGTCCCTCTGCATGAACATAATGAAGGACAGGCAGGCCAGGCCAACAGACAGGAACCACTTGGGATGAATCCCGTCTCCGGTCTTGGGAGTTGCATCAGAGCTTCCTCCGGCAGACAGATTCGCCGTATCCACATAAATCACATAAGGTGAAAAATGCTCCGCCCTGAAAGTAATACATGCTACCCCCGAAATTGTGGTAAACTTGGCCGACAGCTTATCCAGCCTGTCATTTACCACTCCTGCCACCTTGTTATTCCCCGCATAAGTGATCAGGGAATCCGGTATCGGCAGTGTAATGTCTACGGACAGGCCCGTGGTATCCGTAATCTTATTCGTACCCGTGGAATCATACAGGGAAATATCCATGGGGAAGTACTTAATATTATCCAGGCTGCCATACTCGGTCATCAGCGCCCTCACAACAGCTTCCGTTGCCTCAGTGCTCTCCGTAATCTTAACGACGAAATTATCGGACGAACCGTTTACCGTAGCCGCCACCACTCCTGTGTTGGAGATACCGTTCTTGTCAATGACAACCGTGGTGCTGCCGTTGGAAATCGTCCCGGAATTATTCGGCCTCCTGTTTGAATTTGCGCTGGAGGAGCTGCCGCTGCCGTTGCTGCTGCTCGTTCTCGCCCTGTAATGGGCTGTCACGGTAACATTCCCCTCCGGCATGGTGATCACCGTTGCGGACAACACCTTGCTGGCAATCGTCGTATTCTCAGGATCGATGGTCCAATGGCTGAATTCCTGCGTAGCGCTGGGGTCATTTGCAATGACGATGGGCTGGGAACCCGCCACATAGCTTCCGGATCCGCTTCCGTTCTGCACTGTCAGCGTATAGAATTTTGTATTCGTCCCATTTCCGCTGCCATTACTGCTGTTCGTACCGTTTCCGCTGCCGTTGTTGCTGCCTGTATTGCCTCCATTATTACCGGGATTATCCCCGCCGGGATTATCGCCACCGGGATTATCCCCTCCACCGTTGTTTGCGGTATATGTCGCATAGACATCCAGATCCTTCGTCACATTGGTGGGAGAAGGCAGCCATCTCTGGAAGGTATAGCCCTCCCTGACAGGATCCTTGGGAATGATCGCGTTCCCGCCGTCATCCACCCTCTGGATCATCAGCACCGACTCATCCCAGTCAAGGAAACGCACTACATGCTGGGAGGTACTGGAATCACGCTTCTCATACTGTGCGAATACTTCCTCGTCCTCCTGCACCTTTTCAAAATTCCCCCTCCATCCGATGAAGATATAACCGTCACGGACGGGGTCGCGGGGAGGCTCTGCGCTTTCGCCTATCGCAAGCCTTACTTCCTTTAACACATTGTCATCCCAGTCAATAAACTTAACCGTCACCTTCAGGGTATCAGGATCAATGATCTCGTACTGGGCCGTAGGCGTCGCATCCTCCGTCACACAGTCCACAGGAGGCATCCATCCCACAAATTTATAGCCCTCTCTGGTAGGCGCTTCCACAAGCTCGCTGGCATCCGTTCCATCCTCCACCTTATCAAAGGTTCCCAGGATCGTCCCGTCCCAGTCAAAGAATATCACCTTATGATAGACAGGCTCCTTTACAGACTCATGATGGATGGGCGGATTGTACTTATCGGCAAAAATTGCCGCTACGCTGTCATCCGCACAGTAAAACACCAGATGTCCCTTTGTGGTATTCGTCATACCGGCATATTCGCCGTCCTCAATGTCACGGAAAGCATCATTGCTGATGACCACCACGCTCCTGGGTATCGTAATCTCATAAATACTGCTGTCCGTAAAGGCATCCTGGCTGATGCTCTTACAGGTATTGGGCAGGACAACCGAGAACAGGGAACTGGTCTCCCGGAACGCACTCTCCGGCACATCCGTGATTGACGACTGGCTCAGGTCGATCGTCCGGACTCCCGTATGCATAAATGCCTCAGGATAAATTTCCGTAATTCCTACCAGCTCCTCCGGCTTCACACTGCCCGCAACCCTGCCGGCCAGGTACTCCACAACCTTTGTCTTGTTCCCGCCTGAGAGCTCATATATGATCGAATTGTCACAGGTGAATTTCTCACTGCCGTTAAAATTCACATTGGACAGGCTCGTACATCCTGAGAAGGGCCTGCGTCCCAGCTGATTGACCGATTCGGAAATACTTACTCCTGACAGCTTATCACAGTTTTCAAAGGCACGGCTTCCAATCGACTTCAGCGGGCCATTGAGCGCAACACTCGCAAGCGTCCCACAGTCACGGAATGCTCCCGGGCTCACCGACAGCAGCCCCTCCGTAGTCAAAGTCTTACTCAGTGCCTGCGGCAATACCACATCCGCCTGCTCCTTATAAGAGAACAATCCCTTGTACGGAGAATTCGCATCACCACCGCTGACAGAACCCACATCCTCCACGACCTCTCCGGTCACCGCATCAACCATCGCAATGGATTCAATTCCATCGGGCAGCTCCAGGTTCAGAACCGCGTTAATGATCTGCTTCTCGTAATCTAATGCAGAGCTGGAACCGTAAGATTTTACCGCCCCCGCTGCCGCATCTTCAAGCTCCTTCGTCATATACGCATAATTAGCTGTCGTATACTTTGTAAGGGAGCTGAGATCGCTGAAGGTAGGGTAATCGATCAGCTCGTTGGAATCCGTGGTTTCATTGTATCTCACCACCAGGTTGGTGGGCCATCCGCTGTAATAAGTAATATATGTCCTGTACTGGGAACCCGTGTTAGCGTACTCGGAGGGCTCCATCGCATATGTGAAGGGCCGGCTGGCCGAAGAGATCGTACCTACGAAATTCAGCTGGGCATCCCTTCCTTCAAGCCCTGTACATCCCTGTATGTGGCCGGTCGCTTCCTGTGTGTTAAAGGCGCCCGCCCCTATCGATTCCACGTTTTCCGCCTGAGTAAAGAGCACGTTTTCCAGCCTGTGGCTGCCCCGGAAAGCATTCTCCGCGATATACTTCACAGAGGCCGGGATTGTGATGGTCTTCAGCCAGCACTTATTCTGGAACGTACCGGAGTCAATCCCCACAATATTTTTAGGTCCTATCACTTCCGGAAGCGTAATGATTTCCATTTTGTCATTGGAATTCTCCATCTCACATCTGACAATCTTTCCATCTTCATTCACCCAGTAAATAACGCCTACCTTACCGCCGGAGCCTTCCTCGTCCACCACCAGTTCATAGACATCCATATTCAGATCCGGATCGTGGAATTTATAGGCAATCCTCTTTTCCGTTGCCGTAGTGTGTAAAGCGCATGTCTTCGGCCCCTCCAGGTAAAACGCCTTCAGAACCGTCTCCTTAAACTCGTCAAACCCAAAGCCGCTCACATCCCCCTCTTTCAGGGTAAAAGTACTGTTTCCGGCCGTCTTGATATGGGACAGGCTGATACACCCTCTGAACGCACTGACATCCAGCTGCTCCGCATAGGTGTAAGGAAATTCCAGAGCCGTCAGAGCGGCACAGTCCTTAAAAGCATCTTTTCCTATCGCTGTCAGACTGCCTGCATATCCCTCATGAATCAGGTTCAGGTTCTTCAGATTCTGACATCCCTCAAAGGCACTGTCGCCAATCTTCTGTATATTTCCGGGCAGATTCAGCGTCTCCAGGCTGATACAGTTGTTAAAGCAGTATGCTCCCAGCACGGACACGCTGGCACTGAGATCAAATTTCACCTCGGACAGGTTCCCGCAATTCTGAAACGCATTGTTCCCCAGGCATCCCAAGCCGTTTCCGAATTCAACGCTTCTCAGGCCGCAGTTGGCAAAGGCATAATCTCCGACACCCATTACATCCTTTCCCACGATCAGATTGGTAATGTTGGTCTGGTTATAGAAAATCCCCTGCTCCGGCTGGGTAATTACACCTCCGATCACCCAGTCTCCGCTGGCATTGATGGTCAGATACTGGTTGCCGATGTACGCCACAGTTGCCCTGGAAATACGCTCTTTTGTAGATTCCTTATAGGATGCCGGCTGGCTTCCGGATACCGTGGCCCCATCCGCTTCATATAACACAGAATCATTTACCCATGTAGATCGGGTGGCGTAATAGCAAGGGTAATATACGTCCCTGGTCTTCGGGATCGGCTTTCCGGCTGAATCCAGTTTATTGCCATAGTCATCCACTCTGTCGCCGAGAGTCACGTCGCCTTTTTCATAAATAGGCTGGCCGTTCACATCCAGAAGCGGTTCTTTCCTTAAATAATAAAGGAACTGGTTATCCATATTGACCGCCACGCTTCCCGTATCGGTACTGGTCAGGGAATACTTTCTGTATGCCTCCATGGTGTCAGGGATTCGGAGCGTCCCTTCTGCCAGGTTACCGATCTGAGTATATCCCAGTATAACGGCCACACGGCTTTCTGTTTCTTCCTTACCCGTAGACGGTTCCACATAAGCGAACCGGAACGTAACACCGGTTCCCTCCATGGGATAGGTATAGATCGTTGCGCTCGAATCCACCTCCGGCATCTTATGATTGCCGAATATGTCCTCGGAAATGCTCCTGCCGTTATTGACGGCCGGCGCATCTCCGTCCGCCGCCTGCAGTCCTTCTGTGGGAATCGCCGCCACCGCCATTGCCGATGCAAGGAATAACGCCCCTAACGTCTTCCTTATGGATCTCTTAAGTCTTCTGTTCTTACCCTTTTTCTTAACAGCCTTCGCCATCTTCTTTACTCCTTTGCGATTTTCTTCGCTACTACTACAAACCTGCCGTCCTTCTCCTGGTAATCACAGGTGGAAAGCGTCAGCAGCTGGTCTCCGTACTCAGCAGTCACCCCTGTATCATAGTACGACATTTCTGCCATCTCCTGCATGTAGGAATTAAATTCCTGCTCACTGTTGACATCGATGAACTGATAATACTTAAAAGCTATCTCATCCTCGCTGTACACATGGGAACGGAACACATACATTACCTGATAAGTCCCCTTCTCATATATAGTATCGAATTGGATATACGGATGTTCCTCATAATACTCCTCACTGCTGTACCTGTCCAGAGTCCCGAACATCTGGCCGCTTCTCATGTGGTGCCCGTATAATATGTAATTCGTGCTGGGCTCCAGCACGTTACAGTCCTTATCCATAAAAATCGACCCGTTCTTATCATATTCCTGATTCAGGTTATGGTCAAGATAATATTCATTATCTGATGTCTGCATGACAGGATAATCTATATTTGTATCGTCAATTTTAATCCATCCGATTAGCTTTTGGTTCTTATTTAATAAAATTTTAAATTCTTCCAATACCTCCCTGGGCTCCGAAGCGGCCTCATCCAGCGTATACTGCGGCGTCGCTGCCGGGACTGCCGGATTCCCCGCCGACGGCCTGACGTCCCGCAGGCTGCTGAGCGTCTCATAGGTACTCCCCGTCCTGTAATTAAAATAAGAATAAACTCCGAAATATCCCAGGCAGGCCACCGCTGCCACACTGCAGAGCGCAATGATCAGCTTTCTGCGCTTCTCCTGTTTCCGAAGCTCCTCCAGAACCGCCTCATCTATCACAGCCTCTCCTCCGGGCGCATCTGAAACGGCTGCCCTGCCGGATGTCCCTGCTGTCCCCGGCTTCAATCCGGTTGGCCCGGCGGTTCCCCTGCCGGATGCTCCTGCCGTTCCCGGCCTCGGGCCGGTTGGCCCGGCGGCTGCTTCCACGGATCCGGGCGGCTCCGCAATCCCCTTTCCGTGAGCCTTATCTCCGGTACCCTGCCGCTTTAACCCGCCGCGGCTTTTTCTGGCAGCCGTCGGATTCCCGGCAGCGACAGCCTTAAGCTGCTCCTCCACTTCATCCCTGAAATCCTGCCCCAGAAGCGTCATGAACCTGTATTTCCCCTTTTTCAGATCGGCCCTCAGCTGTTCCAGCTGCGCCTTATCCTGCAGATTTGTTTCCTTTCGAAGCTTATCTATAAGCTCCTTATCATGCATGGCCCTTGCATAATCACTCTGGGTACGAAACTGCCTGCCCTCTACTACGTAAACCTTCTGCGCCATATTTCCTTCCCATGTATTTGCTTATATTCAGACTGATTGCTACACTATCACATCTTCTATTTTACTATATGTCGAAATTAATTCAAGTATTTTATCAAGATATAGAGAAATATTTTTCAAACACGCTCTAAGAAAGTGTAAAGTCCCGGCAATCTGGCAGACCTCACACCTTTTTCCATAACGCAATATATAGTGGCTGCCCACTGTTAACACTGCCTACAGTATACCACAATCAGAATATAAAGTCTATCCTGTTGACAAGGTACTTTAGGGCATTATCGTTCTCAGGAAACGGGTCTTTGACACTTCTTTTTAACATCATATCGCGAAAATCCTTTATCCAAGCCTAGTATGGCTTATTTTTTTGTCAATCTTTTGAAAATAAAGCGTGCGCTTTTGTACGCTTTGTGGTATGA